>CABZES010000006.1 GCA_902524805.1 uncultured SAR86 cluster bacterium
AAAAAATTAGCAATCATAGGAGCTTCTGGAGCAGTCGGTAGAGTCTTTCTTGAATTATTAGATGAAATGTATCCAGGTAATAAAAATCTATTCCCTGTTGCAAGTAGGAGATCGGCAGGTAATTCAATTAATTGCGGAAAGCAAGAATTTATAATAGAGGATATCGAAAATTTTGATTTTTCAAAAGTTGATATTGCTTTCTTCTCTGCTGGTGCAGATACGGCAAAAAAATATGCTCCGATCGCTGTTTCTCAGGGATGTAGTGTCATAGATAATTCCTCACAATTTAGAACTGATGTTGAGAAACTTCTTATAGTCCCGGAAGTTAATGCCCAAGACCTTAAAAATTTTAAATCTCCTGGAATTATTTCTAATCCAAACTGTTCTACAGCCCAATTGGTGGTTGCTTTAAAGCCAATTGATGATTTATTTCAAATTGAACGAGTAGATGTTGCTTCTTATCAATCTGTTTCTGGAACTGGAAAAGAAGGAATTGACGAATTAATTCAACAAACTAAAAATTTTTTAGATAATGAAGAAATTAGTCCAAAAGTCTATGGTGCCCAAATTGCATTTAACGTAATTCCTGCAGGAGATATTCTAGAAAATAACTATACTAACGAAGAAATGAAAATGAGTTTCGAAACTAATAAAATTTTAAGCAAAGATATTAAACTTTCAGCTTCTTGCGTAAGAGTCCCAGTCCTTTACGGACATTCTCTTGCCGTTCACGTCGAGACAAAAAAAGAAATAGAACTAGACCTTCTTATATCTCAAATAAAAAATCAAAAAGGTTTAGATTATTTCGATCCTAAAGATTTTATTTCACCCAATGTTGTTGATCATGCCGAAGGAAAAAATCCTGTTTCTGTTGGCAGGCTAAGATTAGATTTATGGAATAGTAATAGAGTAAATTTTTGGGTTGTTGCAGACAATCTTCGAAAAGGCGCTGCTTTAAACAGTCTTCAAATATTAGATGAACTTTTATAGAAATTACAAACTGTATTTATTGGCTCTTTTCCTTCTATATGGAAATTTAATAATTTCAGAAGATAATCGAGAAATAAATACTGACGAATACAATAATCTTTGGTCGATTGGAATAGAGCTAAAAGAAATATATATCGAGTATTCAGTTTATCAAATAATGATATCTTTATTAGAGCTAAATGAATCGGCTTTTGAAAACGAAAATATTAATTATTTAAAAAAAGGATATTTTTTAAATCTTCCAGAGGAAAAGGATTTAGAAAAGTTAGAAGCTTTAAGTTCTGTAAGAGAGGTAGCTAAACAAAATTTAGCCGCAAATGTAGGACCAATAGATTTTAGTGTTTTAGTAGATGTATTAGTTTTATCTGAACCAACATTTTTATTATCTGAAGAGGATGAAGATACTTCTTTGATTCTTGATGAGATCGACTTAGTAAGTACTGAACAATCTTTAAATAATAATAAAAAAAGTTTAATTACTTATTCTGTAACAGACGATCCAAATTTAGATACCTCTGAAAAAATAATAGTAGTGAATCTTTCGGGAAGAAGAGATGAAGATATAGCCAATGAAGTTAAAGTTGAAGATTCTTCTTTAACTTCTGTTGAGATTAATGCAGTGGATGGTGATGAATTATTAATTGATTTTGTTGAGCCTGAGATGGCATTAAACGAAAATAAGGACGCAACAGATTTTGAAGAGAATAATGTCCAAATAAAACCTATAGATATTCCAGAATTTGAAATTGGCTCTAATGAATTATCAACAATAGAAAAAAACTTTGAAAAAATCCCTAACAGGCACTTTTTAAATACAGAATTTTACTTACTTATTGGTTTTATTCTTCTTTTAGCTTTTTTATTAATATTAAGAAATAGGCCAGCTAAAAATGAAACTAAGACCTTAAAAAATGATGAAGAATTAAAAAATGATCTAGATGAAGAATTTGGTGAAATAGGAGATCCTATTGAAGCTAGAATTAATCTAGCTATAACTTACATCGAGATGAACCAAACAGATAAGGCTAATGATCTTTTGTCTCAAGTTTTGGAGTCTGAAGCAACAGAAAGTCAAAAAGAAAAAGCTCGGAAATTAATAAAAGAAATTTAGTTTCATGAAAAGATTTGCTGCTAGTATTGAGTACTATGGAACAAACTACAGTGGCTGGCAGAAACAAAAACAAACTTCAGACACTATTCAAGAAAAGGTTGAAAATGCTTTTTCATCTATTGCTAACGAAGAAGTTAATGTGGTTTGCTCAGGAAGAACTGACGCTGGAGTTCATGCCTTATCACAAGTAATTCATTTTGATACTAATGCAAAAAGGCTAAAAAAATCCTGGGTTGAAGGTTCTAACTCATTACTGCCGAATGATATATCAATCAATTGGATTAAAAGTGTTGATGATACGTTTAATGCAAGATTTTCGGCAGTTAGCAGAACATACAAATATGTTGTTTTTAATAAAACTTCTAGCTCAATAATTCACTCCAATAGAGCAACTATTGTTAAAGAAAAACTAGATATTGATATTATGATTAAAGCCTCAAGATTTTTGCTGGGAGAAAAAGATTTTTCTTCTTTTAGAGCATCCGGATGTCAATCTAAAACGCCAATTCGTAATGTTAGAGATATAAAAATTACTAAGAAAAAAAATACTATTACCTTTGAGATCTCTGCAAATGCTTTTTTATTTAATATGGTGAGAATTATAATGGGTACGTTGATTAATTTTGGTATAAACAAATTAGATCCTAAGTTGATGAAAGAAATTTTAGATGCAAAAGATAGGAAAGAGGCATCAAAAACTTTTGATTCATCTGGCTTATACTTTATTGGCCCTGAATATCCTATGGCTTTTAAGTTACCTAATCCTCCAACTAGAAGACAGGTAGTGCCTTATATTTAAATGAGTATTTTTATAAAAATTTGTGGAATTACTAATCTTGAGGATGCAAAATTTAGTATTAACGATGGTGCAGACGCTATAGGGTTTATTCAAAGCAAAAAAAGTGAAAGATTTGTATCTTTAGAAACTTTGAATGTCATTAAAGATGCTATCGGTATTGATTTTTTAACTATTCCAGTTTTTGTAAACCCTTCATCAGAAGAGGTAGTAAATTTCTTAAGTATTTTTCCTAACAGTATCCTTCAATTTCACGGAGACGAAGAAGAAGAATTTTGCAAAGCATTTAATAAACCCTATATAAAGGCTATAAATGTCTCCAAACAAGAAGATTTAATAAATGATTTAAATAGATATAAGGATTCTTTTGCTTATTTGCTTGATTCAGGCGATTCCCAAAATAGAGGTGGAACAGGAGAAACTTTTGATTGGAAGCTTATACCTAAAGACCTTTCTAATAAAATAATTGTTGCCGGCGGCTTGGATTCAAATAATATTGAGGTATTGTTATCTGAGGTTTCTCCATTTGGTGTTGACGTAAGTAGTGGCGTTGAAAGCAAAATTGGAGTAAAAGATCATTCAAAAATAGATAATTTTATAAAATTGGTAAAAAAATATGGATAAAGAAAATTATGATTTTCCTGATAAAGACGGAAGATTCGGAGACTTTGGAGGAAAGTATGTCTCTGAGACTCTTATTTCAGCATTAGATCAATTAGAAGAGACTTACAATAAAATAAAAAAGGATAAAGCTTTTTTAAAAGAAGTAAAAAACGATCTTGAAACCTTCGTTGGCAGACCCTCGCCACTATATTTTGCACAAAGGTGGACAGAAAATTTAGGCGGTGCAAAAATTTACCTTAAAAGAGAGGATTTAAACCATACAGGTGCACACAAAATTAACAATACTGTTGGACAGGTGCTTTTAGCAAAAAAAATGGGTAAAAAAAGAATAATTGCTGAGACTGGTGCTGGTCAGCACGGAGTTGCAACTGCAGCAGTGGCGGCAAGGCACGGTTTAGAATGTGTCATTTTTATGGGGGAAGAAGATATAGAAAGACAATCTCCAAATGTTTATCGTATGAAACTTCTTGGGGCTAAAGTATGCGCGGTTGATTCAGGGACAAAAACTCTCAAAGATGCAATGAACGAAGCTATGAGAGATTGGGTTACAAATGTAGATGACACACATTATATAATTGGAAGTGTTGCCGGACCTCATCCATATCCTCAAATTGTAAGAGACTTCAATTCTATAGTTGGGATTGAATTAAAAGACCAAGCAAGAGAAGTCTTCGGTAGATACCCAGATAAAATTATTGCTTGTGTAGGTGGTGGCTCAAATGCGATGGGAATTTTTTATCCTTTTCTAAAAGATAATTCGGTTGATTTAATAGGAGTAGAAGCTGGTGGTTCAGGTGTAAAATCAGGAAAGCATGCTGCTCCACTAAGCGATGGAAGTGTTGGTGTTCTTCATGGAATGAAAACATACTTAATGCAAGACGATGGAGGACAAATTTTATCAACACACTCTGTTTCTGCAGGATTAGATTACCCAGGTGTTGGACCAGAACACTCTTACTTGAGAGATTCTGGAAGGGTAGTCTATGAGTCAGCAACTGATGATGAGGCGTTAGACGGTTTTCATGATTTAACGAAGACTGAAGGAATTATGCCTGCTCTTGAAACAGCTCATGCATTAGCTTTTGCAAAGAAAATTGCTCCTAATTTAGATAAAGAAGAAATAATAGTAGTAAATCTTTCGGGAAGAGGAGATAAAGACATGGCCAATGTAGCAAAAGTTGAAGGTCTTTCTTTGTGAATAATATTGAAAAAGTTTTTGAATCTTTAAAAAAGAATAATAGAAAAGCTTTAATTACTTATTCCGTTGCAGGCGATCCAGATTTAGATTCTTCTGAAAAAATAATTAGAAATTTCATTTCCTCCGGAGTGGATATTATAGAAGTTGGAGTGCCATTTTCTGATCCAATGGCAGAGGGTCCTTCTATACAATTGGGACATGAAAGAGCATTAAAAAATAATATTTCTTTACCGAATATATTAGACATGTGTTCAAAAATAAAAAATGATTTTCCTAAGACTCCTATTGTTTTGATGGGGTATATGAATAATTTTCTGTCTTTAAAAGATAATCTTTTTAAAGAATTAAAAAAAAATAAAATAGATGGATTGATAATTGTTGACCTTCCTTATGTCGAAAGTGAAGAATTCCTAAAAAAATTAAACGAGGAAGGTATTGATCTCATAAGGCTGATATCACCTACAACAACTAATGAAAGAATAAGAAAAATTCTTACCTCCTCTTCTGGATATCTTTATTATATTTCTTTAAAAGGTGTTACAGGATCAGATTTAAAAGTGTCTGATGAACTAGAAAAAAGAGTATCAGAAATAAAGAATCAAACAAATCTTCCAGTAGTTGTAGGTTTTGGTATTAAAGATGCAGAAACAGCAAAAAAAATGTCCGTGTGTTCAGATGGGGTAGTAGTTGGTAGCAAGCTTGTGGATGAGATTAGCAAACACTCACTCTATAAAGATAATTTATTAAAGGAAAATTTAATGTCTATAATTGGTGAGTTGAGAGAGGGAATATCTTAGATATGGCAAAAGGATGGTTCAACAAAATTTTACCTTCATTCGTGAGGAGAGACAGTTCTAATGAAAAGAAAAGTCCAGTGCCTCAAGGCCTTTGGCAGAGTTGCCCTAATTGCAAAGAAATTATCTATGGTCCGGATTTAGAATCTAATCTTTATGTCTGCACAAATTGCGATCATCACATAAGGATTGGGGCCAGACATCGATTAAGTTATCTATTTGATGAAGATTCTTATGAAGAAATTTCCTCAAATCTTGAAGCAAAAGATTGGCTTTCTTTTAAAGATTCAAAGAAATACAAAGATAGATTATCAGATGCACAAACTAATATAGATGAAAAAGAGGCAATGATTTCAGCAATAGGAAAAATTAACGGCAAAGAAGTAGTAATTTCAGCATTTGAGTTTAGATTTATGGGTGGATCGATGGGTTCCGTTGTAGGTCAAAAGTTTATAGATGCTGCAAATAAAGCCATTGAAATGAAGTGCCCATTCATTTGTTTTTCTACTTCAGGCGGTGCAAGAATGCAAGAGTCTCTATTTTCTTTATTTCAGATGGCAAGAACAAGTGCTGTTCTTAACACATTAAAAGAAAATAAGTTGCCATATATTTCTGTACTGACCGATCCAATCTTTGGAGGAGTAGCTGCTAGCTTAGCAATGCTAGGCGATATAAATATTGCAGAGCCAAAAGCACAAGTTGGCTTTGCTGGGCCAAGAGTAATCGAAGATACAGTAAGAGTAAAATTACCGGAAGGTTTTCAAAGAAGTGAATTTTTATTAAATCATGGCATGATTGATATGATAGTTCACAGATCTGAATTGAAAAATAAATTATCAGGATTAATTTCTAAACTACATAGATAAAGTACTTTGTCCGTAAATAGTTGGCTTAATAAAAAAGTTAAAGAACACAGCCATCAAAAAATAGATCTTTTGATTTTAAAAGATCTTGTAAATAAACTAGAAATTAAACCGCCAAAAAAAATCATTTCAATTACTGGCACTAATGGAAAAGGATCAACTGCAAACCTCATAAATACAATTTTAAAAAAAAATTCTTATTTAACTGGTTTATACACCTCTCCCCACTTAATAGATTACAACGAAAGAATAAAAATAAATGAAAAAAATATTCTTAATGAACAATTAAAAAAATATTTCTCAAAGATAGAAAAAAAACTTGCAAAAGAAAATCTAAATTTTTATCAATTATTTTCTCTCACTGCATTTAAATATTTCTCCGACAATGAATTAGATGTTTGGATTTTAGAAGCTGGTCTTGGAGGTAGGCTTGACCCTATAAATTGCTTTGATGCTGATTTATCCATAATTACAAATGTTTCTTTAGATCATCAAGAAATATTAGGAAATGACTTAAACTCAATAGGGAATGAAAAAGCAGGTATCTTAAGAAAGAATCAATCACTAATATTTGGCGATGAAGAAATTCCAGATTCTATAAAGCAAAAGATTGATGATTTAAACGTAAAACTTCACAAAGTTGATAGTGATTTTGTTAAACACAATTTCACAGTTCATGAAAGCTCAGTTAGGATTGCTAAAAAAGCTATCGAAGTCATTGATCCTAATATTTCAATAGAAAATATTAATAGTTCTGCAAAAGCTATTAAAATTTTGGGAAGATGCGATTTAATAAAAGAAAAGTTTTTAATAGACGTAGCTCATAATGAAAAGGCAGTTGATAATCTAAAAAAATTTATTGAAGAAAAAAAATTAAATAAAAAAGATATTTCTATAATATTTCATTGTTCAGAATCAAAAGACCCCATTAAATTAGTAGGTCCTTTAAGGACTTTTATTTCAAATTTAAATGTACCAAAAATTAAGAATTTTAGATTACATGATGAAAAATATTTAAAGGCAAAAATTGAAAATCAAATGAATATAAAAACAAAAATATATGATTCATTAGAGAGTAGTATTGAAGATATAAGATCAATGAATCCAAATTGTTTAATATTAATTTTTGGATCTTTTTATCTTGCAGGAGAGTTTTACAAACTTCCATTAAGTAAAAATGTATAATTAGTCCTTTAGAGTATTAATGGACTTTCTCCTATATTTCAATTCTTTTGATTTTTTAATATCTCTCTTTCTTATCGCTTTTACGATACTGGGAGTGGTAAAGGGGTTTTATCAGGAATTTATTTCTATAGGTATATGGATTGCATCCATAATAGTTGCCTGGGTTTTCAGATATTTTCCTCAAGATTTCATTAGCGGCATAATTGCAGATAGAGAGATGCAAGAAATGTTTTCATTTCTTTTAATTTTTATAATCGTTTTTATTTTTTTTAGAGTAATTGGCAAGGCAGTAATTAAAGGAATTAATTCAATGCAAAAAAGCGCTATGGATAGAATACTAGGAAGTCTTATTGGATTTGCAAAAGGGTTCTTGTTAACAATTACTATTTTTTTATTAAGTGACGAATATATAATGTCTAAGAATTGGTGGAAATCAAGTTATTTAGCAGACAATATTTATGAATCTGCTGAAATCATGGGTAGCTTTGTAGGAAAAGTGCCTTACAAGGAGATAAAAGAAATACAAGTTGACGAAAAATTACTGGAGAGTAATTAGAGATGTGCGGCGTTGTTGGATTAGTTTCTAAGAACGAAGTGTCGCCATTAATTTATGAAGCTTTAACAGTTATTCAACACCGAGGACAGGATGCAGCTGGAATTGCCACTTTGGAAGAAGGTAGATTGCACACGCGAAAACAAATAGGTTTAGTAAGAGATGTCTTCAGAGAAAAACATATCAATGAACTAAGGGGCCAAATAGGAATTGGTCACGTAAGGTATCCAACGGCAGGAGGAGCTAGTCGAGAGTTCTCCCAACCACTTTATGTAAATTCTCCTTATGGAATAAGCATTAGTCATAATGGAAATTTAGTAAATGCTGAACAGCTTACAAAAGAACTATACAAAGATAACTATAGACACTTAAATACTTCTTCCGACTCAGAAGTAATCCTGAACGTCTTTGCTCATGAATTACAACAAGCAAGTTCTTTTAATCCTACACCAGAACAAATTTTTAAGGCAGTTGAAAAGACCCACCTTAGGTTGCAAGGAGCTTATTCTGTTTTGTTGATGATCAGTGGTGTTGGTTTAGTTGGTATAAGAGATCCAAAAGGCATTAGGCCTTTAATTTTAGGTAAAAAAGATAATGACTTGATAGGATCTGATTATATGATTGCTTCAGAAAGTCCTGCATTAAGTGCTCTTGAGTTTGAAATTGAGGGAGACTTAAAGCCAGGAGAAGCAGTCTTTATTACATTGGATGGAGAGATACACCGAAAAGTCTGTCATAATAATCCTTCAAAAAATCCATGTATTTTTGAGTATGTTTATTTGGCAAGACCAGATGCAGTTATTGATGGAATTTCTGTTATGAGGTCACGCTTAAGAATGGGTCAAAAATTAGGAAAAAAAATCTTAGAAACATACCCAGATCATGATATTGATGCGGTTATTCCTATTCCTGAAAGTAGTACATCTTCAGCAATCGAAGTTGCTAAGACTTTAAATGTAAACTACAGAGAAGGGTTCGTTAAAAATAGATATATTGGTAGAACTTTCATAATGCCAAAACAAGAATTAAGAAAAAAATCTGTCAGAAGAAAACTTAACCCTATTCCGTTTGAATTCAAAGATAAAAATGTTCTGCTAGTTGATGATTCCATTGTTAGAGGCACTACAAGTAGAGAGATAGTTGAGATGGCAAGAAGTGTTGGAGCAAAAAAAGTATATTTTGCTTCAGCCGCTCCTCCAGTGAGATATCAAAATGTTTATGGAATAGATATGGCAGCAACGGCTGAGTTAATAGCGCATCAAAGATCAGATGAACAAATCGCTGACTTTATTGGCGCTGACTGGTTGATTTATCAAGACCTAGATGACTTGATAGAGTCAGCAAAAGAGGGTAATCCAAAAATTAGTAATTTTGAAACATCTGTATTTGATGGAGACTATATTTGTGGATCTGTAACCAAAAATTATCTTACAAATCTGGAGATAGAAAGAAAAGACGCAAATAAGAAAGATTAATTTGTTTCTATAGTAACTGTCGGGAGAGAGGCATTATCAGCAGCTTTCTTATAAGATGAAATCTGATCAAAATTCATATATTTGAAGATATCTTCAGACATTGTATTTATATTCTTCATATATGAATGATATTCATCAAGAGAAGGTAGTTTTCCAAGAATAGAAGTTATTGCTGCTAATTCAGCTGAAGATAAATATACATTAGCACCATCACCCAATCTGTTAGGGAAATTTCTAGTAGAAGTTGATACAACAGTACAATTAGGCTCAACTCTAGCTTGGTTACCCATACAAAGAGAACAACCTGGAATTTCTGTTCTTACTCCAGCATTTTTATATATTTCATAAAAACCCTCTTCTTCTAATTGAAACTTATCCATTCTTGTTGGAGGAGATATCCATAGTCTTGTAGGAAGTTCTGAAGCGTTTTCCAAGAGTTTTCCAGCTGCTCTGAAATGACCAATATTTGTCATACAAGAACCTATGAAAACTTCATCAATTTTTTGCTCTCCAATTTCACTTAAAGTTTTTATATCATCTGGATCATTTGGACAAGCGAGAAGAGGTTCAGTAATTTCATTCAAATTAATCTCAATAATCTCAGCATATTTGGCATTTTTGTCTGGCTTAAGTAGAACAGGATCTTTTATCCATTGTTCCATTTTTTGAGCTCTTCTTTCTAATGTTCTTGGATCACCATACCCTTCAGAAATAAGCCATCTAAGCAAAACAATATTTGAATTCAAATATTCAATTATTGGAGCTTCATCAAGTAAAACCGTGCAACCAGAGGCAGATCTTTCGGCAGAGGCGTCTGACAGCTCAAAAGCTTGTTCAATTTTCAAATCAGACAAACCTTCAATTTCCAGACATCTTCCAGAGAAAACATTTTTTTTACCTTCTTTTTCAACCGTAAGAAGACCTTTCTGAATAGCTGCATAAGGAATAGCATTTACTAAGTCTCTAAGAGTTATTCCTGGTTGCATTTTTCCAGAGAATTTGACTAAGACAGATTCAGGCATATCAAGTGGTATGACTCCTAAAGCAGCACCAAAGGCAACTAATCCTGAGCCTGCAGGGAAACTAATGCCAATTGGAAAGCGAGTATGGGAATCTCCACCTGTGCCAACAGTATCTGGCAAGAGCATTCTATTTAACCAAGAGTGAATTATTCCGTCACCAGGTTTAAGAGCTACTCCTCCTCTTGTTTTAATGAATTCTGGAAGAGTGTGTTGAGTTTCTATATCTATTGGTTTTGGATATGCAGCTGTGTGACAAAAAGATTGCATAACCAGATCAGAAGAAAAACCAAGACATGCTAATTCTTTGAGCTCATCCCTTGTCATTGGCCCCGTGGTATCTTGAGAACCTACTGTAGTCATTATGGGTTCACAATATACTCCGGGCCTTACCCCTTTGACTCCACAAGCCTTACCGACCATTTTTTGAGCTAATGTATACCCATCTTTTGATTCGTCTCCTAAACCAGGACGAACGAAAACTTCTGTAGGAGGTAAGTTTAAAAATTCTCTCGACTTATCAGTAAGACTTCTTCCTATTATCAAAGGAATTCTTCCTCCAGCTCTTACTTCGTCAAGAAATGTTTCAGATTTAAGTTCAAAAGAAGTAATAATTTTATTATTTTCGTCTTTAATTTTTCCTTCGTGAGGATAAATACTTATTAAATTACCTGTACTTAATTTATCTACATTAGCTTCAAAAACTAAAGTTCCAGCATCTTCCATAGTATTGAAAAAAATCGGTGCAATTTTACTTCCAATACAAATTCCCCCAGTTTTTTTATTAGGAATGAAGGGGATTTCTTCTCCCATATGCCATAAAACAGAATTCGTTGCTGACTTCCTTGAAGATCCTGTTCCAACTACGTCTCCAGCTAACGTAACTGGATATCCCATTTTTTTTAGATTTTCAATTTCTTCTAATGGCTTTTTTGATAAACCTTCTCTTGGCATTTTATACATAGCTAAAGCATGTAAAGGTATGTCAGGTCTAGACCAGGCATCTGGAGCAGGAGAAAGATCATCAGTATTAGTCTCTCCAGGAACTTTAAAAATCACAGTATCAATTCTTTCAGGTACTTCGTTTTTTGAAGTAAACCATTCTGCCTCAGACCATGAAGTCAAAATCTTTAAAGCATTATTTGAAGATTTAGATAATTCTGCAATATCATTAAATGCATCAAAAACTAAAAGTGTTTTTGAAAGCGCCTCTACCGCAGTATCACCACAAATTTCATCATCTATTAGAGAAATTAAAGACTCTACATTGTAACCGCCTAACATTGTGCCTAAGAAAAAAGTTGCTTGTTGAGGAGTTATTAGCTTGGTGATAACCTTTTTTTTAGCAACGTCTGTCAAGAAAGCAGCTTTCACATAAGCAGCATCATCAACGCCTGCGGGTACTCTTTCAGTAAGTAAAGTTAAAAGTTCTTTTTTTTCGCTATCAGCATGTTTTATAAGCTCAATTAGTTGAGAAGTTTGTTCAGCATTAAGAGGTAGAGGAGGAATACCCATATCAGCCCGTTCCTTGACTGATTTGTAATAATTTTCGAGCATAAAATTTTAAAAAAAATGTATTATAAACTATGTCTATGGCTAAAAGAACTAGGACCCCTTGTGTTGGGATATGCTCAACTACCTACGGTGATGATGTTTGTAGAGGATGTAAACGATTTGCGCAAGAAATCATAAACTGGAATAGTTTTTCTCCAGATGAAAGAGAAGCAGTTTGGCTAAGATTAGAAAAGTTAAAAACTCAAATTATGGAACCTAGAGTTGAGATATTTGATCCATTAAAATTATCTAATGGGATTAAGGAATATCAATTAAGAATACACGAAGATTTAAATAATCTTTGTAAGGCGTTCGAGTTAGTCAAACTTACGAGCAAAAGTTTTAAAGATTTGAATGGATTCGGTATAACAATAACCTCGCCTATAAAAGATTTAGAAATATTGAAACAAGACATAGAAAAGGAGCTTTATGAGCTCTCTATGGCACATCATAATAGATATTTTATTGAACCAAAAAATTATAAGGAGATTAAGTAATGGAAGATATTTTAAATTCGAAGTTAATCTTGCCTTGTGGCAAAACGTTAAAAAATAGAATTTGTAAATCTGCTCTCACTGAAAGAATCGCTGAGGGTAACAATTTAGTTAACCAGAAGCATTTAAATTTATATGAAAAATGGGCTGAAGGAGATGTTGGTACAGTTCTTACTGGCAACGTCCAAGTTGATAAAAGGTATTTAGAATCTGCAGGAAATGTTGCCATAGAGAAAAGCAATTATAAAGACCAGATAGACCTATTAAGAAAATGGACTGAAGTTGGCACAAAAAATAATACTAATTTGTGGATGCAAATTAGTCATGCTGGTCGACAAACTCCAGGCGATTTAAATATGAAACCAGTAGCACCTTCTGACGTTGGTCTAAAAATACCAGGAAGAAAATATGGTACGCCCAAACCTTTAACAAAAGAAGAAATTGAAGATGTTATTGAAAGATTTATATTCACAGCAAAGGTTGCTCAAGATACGGGTTTTACTGGTATTCAAATTCATTCTGCTCATGGATATTTAATGTCAGAGTTTCTATCTCCTGATATTAATAAAAGAAATGATGAGTGGGGTGGGTCTTTAGAAAATAGGTCCAGGATATTATTGCGAATTATTAATGGCTGTAGAGAAGCTTTGGGAGATGATTATCCAATTTCAGTTAAATTAAATTCGGCTGATTTTCAAAAAGGTGGCTTTTCAGCTGAAGATTCATCAAAAGTAGCATCAATGTTGAGTGACGCAAAAATAGATTTATTAGAAATTTCAGGCGGTACTTATGAACAACCAAGACTTCTTGGCTTAGATACAGTTAGCATTAACCCAAAGAGAAGTGAAACAAGAAAAGAAAGTACGATAGCTAGAGAAGCATATTTTTTGGCCTATACAGAAGAAATTAAAAAGGTAATTGATATTCCGCTTATGGTAACCGGAGGGTTTAGGTCTAGATTAGCAATGGAAACAGCCATCAATCAGGGTGCATGTGAAATCGTTGGAATAGGAAGACCGTTGTGTTCAGATCCCATGTCAGTAAAAAAATTATTAGATAGATCAATAGATGTTTTGCCAACATTTGAAAAAACACTGTCAATAGGTCCGGGATGGTTATCTCAAAGAAGTCCATTTAGATTAATTCAGGCATTGAACGCTTTTGGGATTCAATCTTGGTATTATTCACAAATAAGAAGAATTTCTGAAGGGTTGTCACCTGATTTATCTTTAAATCCATTTAAGGCTTTTAGAAGCGATGGTAAAATAGATAAAGAGACAGTTAAAGCATATAAACTCTATAATAAATCATAGATTCATATAATGACCGCTGACGTAAATACAATATATTTAATTGCTTTACCCGTTGTTTTAGGTCTCATTTGCCTAGAAGTAATATTGTCTAATTATCTAAATCTTAGTGTTTATAAAACCGGAGATACATTAGGAACAATAGGCCTTTTATCGGGAAATATAATAGTTTCTCTGGTTATTAAGGGATCAACATTAGCTTTCCACTTTTTTTTGTATCAATTCAAGTTATTTGATTTAATTTCTACAATTCCTATATGGATGCATTGGGTTCTGACCTTTATTTTTATAGATTTCATTTATTATTTTTATCATAGAATTTCTCATAGAAGTAGATTTTTATGGGCTGTGCACATGAGTCATCACTCGAGTGAAGAAATGAATTTTGCAGTAGCTTTTAGACAAGCATGGCTTGGCCCAATATCTAAAATTCCTTTTTTTATGGTCCTGCCTTTGATAGGTTTTGACCCTATAATTGTTGCTGTGGCAGGTGTTCTAAGTACTCTTTGGGGAATTTTTGGACACACTCAAATAGTAAAAAAATTAGGACCAATAGAATGGATTTTTGTTACACCGTCTCATCATAGAGTTCATCATGGTTCCAATGAAACATATATCGATAAAAATTATGGCAACTTTTTAATAATTTGGGATAAATTTTTTGGAACATTTCAGGCAGAAACTGAAAAAGTGAAATATGGTTTAGTTAAAAATGTTAATACTTTCAACCCAATAAAAATCACTTTTATGGTTTGGCAAGAAATTTATAGTGATGTTAAAAATTCTAGATCTAGAAAAGAAGCAATTGGACACTTTTTTGGTCCACCTAAAACAAACTAAAATCTTTTTTGTAAAGAAGATACAAAAGTTATATCTGGAATAGAATTTACTTTCAAATCCTCTGAAAATCCTATACTGATAAAGTAATCATTTAGACTTATTGTTGCACCTAAACCAATCAAGACAGAATAGTCACCCAAAGAATCTAATCCAGAAGAATAATATTTATCAGATATTTTTAATGAAGTTTTAAAAACAATATTATTGTAATCAAAAAAATTTCTGGGCTTGTACGAAAGGGCAGATCCAAAAAATTTAATTAAATTATTATCTTTTGCGTAAAAGAGAGCATTTTTTTTAGAATAAGCAACTCCTGCATAAGATGATGAATGTATATTTTTAAATTTATTTTTCCATACTAAAGAAGAATAAAAATCAATTTGACCGTTGCTCAAATTTTTTTTCTTACTTCCACTTGGAAGCTCAACCGCAGAGAGCAAAAATAAATTATTTTCATCCTGATAGGAGATATTTAAACTTGAAGATATCTTGATATCGCCGATACCAAAAAATGAATCAGAAATTGAATTTTTAGAAATGCCCTCATACTCGAAAAGGAGTCTATCAAGAGGTTGATTTAATCTTGATCCGTCAGATAATCCAAAAAATTTATGCCAATTTTTAATATGTTTATCCATAAAACCTTCTGAAAATTTAAAAAAAGGAATTTCAATCATGAGATTAAAAGTTTCAGAATACCTAAGTGAAGAAAACAAAGATAATTTAGTTATTTCGCCATCTAAAATAAGTCTTTCATTTTTATTAGAATCATTTAGAGCAACGGAACTATGATTTACTTCAATTTTATTTATAGGAGAACTTGAGAGATTCCCTAAGTGCGAATGATCAAATTGGATCTTAGAAATATGAAATGGATTTAGATTAGGAAAATTTATTGGAGCAAATTCATTGGCCAAAAGAAATGAACTTAAAAGAAATAAAAATGTAAAATATATATGTTTAATAATTTAATTTTATTACATTCATTTACTAATTTATGAAAAAAGTAATTCTTGCTTATTCTGGCGGCCTTGATACATCAGTTATTTTAAAATGGTTACAAGAGGAAAAAAATCTAGATGTTATTACCTACACTGCTGATATGGGACAAGGCGATATCCCAGACAATTTAGAACAAAGAGCTAAAACATTTGGTGCTTCTAAAGTAATTATAGATGATCTCTCAGAAGAGTTTGTTCAAGAATATGTTTTTCCTATGTTTCGATGCAATTCAGTTTATGAAGGCGAATATCTTTTGGGCACCGCCATTGCAAGACCTCTGATTGCAAAAAAATTAGTTGAAGTAGGATTTCAAGAAGGTACTAATATCATTAGTCATGGCGCTACAGGTAAAGGAAATGATCAAATTAGATTTGAAATGGGAGCAAAGGCATTAAATAAAAATATCGAAATTATTGCTCCTTGGCGAGAATGGGATATGACATCTAGAACAGATTTAATGAATTATTGTCAAAAATATCAAATTCCTATGCCAGGTTCTAAAGCAGAGGAACCTCCATTTTCGATGGATGAAAACCTTTTACATATATCTTATGAAGGAGGGTTGCTTGAAGATTTGTCTGTTCCTCCTCCAGAGGATATGTGGTTGAACGTTAAATCGCTCGAGGAAGCAAATCCTAGTCCAGAAGAAATTTCAATAGAGTTTAGAAATGGAGATCCAACTTCGATAAATAATCAAGAAATGTCTCATGCTAATATTTTAAGAAAATTAAATGAATATGGCTGCAATCATGGAATTGGAAGGATTGATATAGTTGAGTCAAGAACAACTGGAATGAAATCTAGAGGCTGTTATGAAACTCCAGGAGGCACTATTCTTTTAAAAGCTAGAAGAGCAGTTGAATCATTGTGTTTATCGGGGGAAACAATTAAAACTAAAGATTCTTTAATTCCTTCTTACGCGTCTTTAATTTATGAAGGACTATGGTGGAGTGATGAGCGTCTAAGGCTTCAAAATTTAATAGATGAATGCTCTAAAGTTGTAAATGGGTCAGTGAAAATGCGGTTATATAAAGGAAATATTATTCATTTATCAAAAGAAAGTGAAAATTCCTTATACGATGAAAATAAAGCTAGTTTTGAAGAGGAGGGTGGTTTTACTAATGATGATATGAAAAAATATATAAAAGAAAATATCTTAAAATATAGTCACAACAATTTAGACTAAGTTAGTATTTAAAAAAATTACAGTTAATAGTACTAAAGTAATTAAGATCCAGATTAGATAGAAAATTTTAGTATTTAAATCTTTAAATAAATGACGAATAAACTTTGTAAGGTAGTAGGCAATAACTACCGTTAAAACAAAAAAAATTATTCTTATCATCAAATCAAAAATCTAAAAGACTTAATTTTCCAATATTCCTTATCTTCCTGGCCATACTAATGATAGTTTTTTCGGGTCCAGCATCATAGATCATCTCCAAGTTATTACTTACTAAATACTCTATTGATTCCCTCCATCTAACTGTGCTGCACAATTGATTGATTAAAGCCTCTTTTATTTCGTTGACATTTTGTGTGGGCTTGGCCAAAGCGTTTGGAATTACAGGTATATTTGGAGTTTTAAAATCGACTTGATTTAAAAGCATCCCAAGTTCAGTTTGAGCGCTTTCTAGGAGAGAACAATGGGATGGAACTGACATTTTAATTAATTGAGTTTTAACTCTTTTGAAATCTCCATCTTTAATATATTTTATAGTCGCGTCAATCGCAGAATTGGTACCTGCAAGAACAGAAACACCTTCAGCATTATCAGTTGAGAAGTCAATTACCTCCCCAGAATTTTTTATTTTTATAATTGTTTCTCTTACATCTTGTAAAGGCATATTTAAAACAACCAACATACCAGCAGTTCCTTCAGGAACAGCATTTTGCATTAGTTTTCCTCTTGCATTAACCAATCTAATTGCTTCTTTAAATTCTATGCATTCTGCAAAAACTAAAGCTGAATACTCGCCTAGAGAAAGTCCTGCAGTTATAGAAGCATTAAAATAAGAGGCTTTATTTTTTGCTATCGCAAGACTTGCTGCTAGGATCGCAGGTTGAGCATATTCAGTAAGGTTAAGCTTATTTTCAGGTCCATTTTTCACTAAC
Source organism: uncultured SAR86 cluster bacterium (assembly GCA_902524805.1). Taxonomy (GTDB): domain Bacteria; phylum Pseudomonadota; class Gammaproteobacteria; order Magnimaribacterales; family AG-339-G14; genus CASICS01. The sequence continues at coordinate 17,924 of CABZES010000006.1, forward strand.
TCAAAAAGATCAAAATCTAAGACATCAGAAGTTTGAGTTAGTAAATCTTTAGTTTCTGGATTAGTTTCTAAGAGGAAATCTATCATTCCAACTTTTTGAACACCTTGCCCAGGAAAAAGAAGTGCTTTCATATAAAGATTATTTATTAACTTTTAATTTTTCTTGTAGTCCTTTATTGGATGTGGTGTAACCAAAAGGAACTCTCTCTCCTGGATTTATTCTTTTAAAGGCTTCTTGTACAGCTAAAGTAGTCTCGTGAAAGCCACAAAGAATTAAATCCAACTTGCCAGGATAATGATTTATATCACCAACGGCAAAAATACCAGGTTTGTCCGTTTCAAAATTTTTTGTATTAACTAGGATTTTATTATTTTCTAAGGCAACTCCCCAATCATGAATAGGGCCTAGTTGTTTATTAAGTCCAAAGAAAAAAAGAGATTCATCACAATTTATAGTTTCAATTTCTTTAGTTTCAAAATGCAGTAAGTTAACTCCAGTAAAGTTATCTTTTCCATTTATATCTTTAATTACATAAGGAACTTTTAAGATAATTTTTTCCTCAGCTACCAACTCTCGCATTTTTTTTTCAGTGTGTTGGGCTCCTCTAAATTCATCTCTACGGTGAATCAAATATATCTTTTTTGCAATTTTAGATAATTCTACTGACCAATCCAAAGCGCTATCTCCACCTCCAAAAATAGCTATTTCTTTATTTTCATATATAGATTTATCTCTTACAGAATAGTTGATGCCACGATTTAAAAATTTATCAGGTTCAAGAACTGGAGGCTTTCTAGGCTCAAAAGATCCTGCTCCAGCAGCTATAAAGATATTTTTTGTTTTAAATTCTTGACCTTCACTTGTAACTAATTTCCAAGATTCATCGACTTCAGATATTTCATTTACCCGTTGATTAAGATGAACCTCGTAATCAAATGGTTTTATTTGATCTAATAAAGCATTTATATGCTCTTTCCCAGTTTGATTTGCTACTCCAGGGATGTCATAGATTGGCTTTTCTGGATATAGCTCTATACATTGACCGCCGACTTTATCTAAATTATCTATAAGATGACAACTTAGCCCTAATAAGCCAGCTTCAAAAACAGTAAAAAGCCCAACAGGTCCGGCTCCTATGACTACAATATCAGTTTCAATTATTTTCATTTTATTTTGTATTTATTAAGTTACTTTCATTCCAGGTTGGGAGCCTTTATCAGGAGAAATAATAAAAACTCCAGATTCATCATTGCTAGCTGCTAAAATCATACCTTCTGAAATACCAAATCTCATTTTTCTAGGTTTTAAGTTTGCAACACAGACTACAAGTTTTCCAACTAGATTAGAAGGCTCATAGTATTTTTTAATACCAGCAAAAACATGTTTTTTCCCAAAACTACCTAAATCCAAACTTAATTTCACTAATTTATCAGCTTCTTCAACTTTTTCCGCAGCTTCAATCAATGCAACTCTTAAGTTTATTTTTAAAAAATCTTCGATTTCTATTTCATCCATTTTTACTAACTTCCATTAACGTTGTAATTTCATCATCTTCTATTCTTGTTATTAAGGGTTTAAAAGAATCAATTTCCCAATCTTTCATATAGTTAGAGACATCGGAAATACTATCTACACATTTTAGATATTTTTTTATCTTTTCTGAAGTTTCAGGAATAACTGGCTCTAAGTATAGATTTAAAATTCTAAACAGATTAATAGCTGTAGAGGCAATGGAATGAACTTTATTTTTATTAGCAGGATCTTTATTTAAAATCCACGGCTTATTAGAATCAATATATTGATTAGCTATATCTGCTAGAGTCATAATCTCTTTAATAGCTCTAGAATATTTTCTATCAATATATAGATTCAATATTTCTTTCTGTTTAGCTGAAAATTCAGACAAAAGATTTTCATCTATTTCAGATGAAAGAACGTTGTTAAATTCTTTTAAGAATCCCTGACTTCTGCTTGCAATATTTATAAATTTACCAACCAAATCAGTATTAACTTTTTTTTGAAAATCTAATAAATTTAAATCCAAATCATCTATGCCGTTCGATAATTTCGAAGCAAGAAAATATCTCATGTAATCAGGATTTAAAATTTTTAAATAGTCATCTATTAAAAGAAAATTGCCTTTCGATTTAGACATTTTTTGTCCGTTTAATGTCATGAAGCCATGCACAAAAACATTTGATGGTTTTCTAAAATTAGACCCATCCAAAAGAGCAGGCCAGAATAAAGTGTGAAAATTCATAATATCTTTTCCAATAAAATGATAAATCTCTGATTCATTCCAAAGATCTTCTGTATTCTGCGTTGAAGAATTTTTAGTTAAGTAATTTTCTAAAATTGCGATGTAACCAATAGGAGCATCAAGCCATACATAGAAGTATTTTTTCGGATTATCTGGTATGGAGAATCCAAAATAAGGCTCATCTCTGCTAATGTCCCATGGCCTTAGACCTTCCTCGAACCATTCACTCAACTTGTTTTTAACGCCACTCTGGAGATCAGTTTTGTTAACCCATTTAAGGACTTTTTTCTCTTGTTTTGAAAGATCGAAAAAGAAATGTTCACTTTCCTTAAGTGATGGAGGCTTACCACTAAAAATTGAAACCGGGTTAATTAACTCTGTAGCTTCGTATTTAGTACCACATTTTTCACAATTATCTCCATATTGCTCTTTTGCTCCGCAGGAAGGACATGTTCCTTGAACGTATCTATCAGCTAAAAATAATCCTTTTGATTCATCGTAAAATTGCTCAATAGTCTGTTTTTTTATTAATTTGTTCTCTTTAGATCTTAAGAAAATTAATTCACTGTATTTTTTATTTTCTTCACTATGAGTGGTGTAATAATTATCATGGTTGATAAAAAATCCCTTTAATGTTTTTTCATGCTCTTTTGTAAAGTTTTTTACTAATTCTTCTGGCTTAACATTTTCTGATTCTGCCTTCATCATAATCGGGGTCCCATGAGCATCACTAGCACATAAATAAATACATTCTTTTTTTAATAATTTATTAGTTCTAACCCATATATCTGTTTGAACGTGTTCTAATAAATGACCAAAATGAAGCGGGCCGTTAGCATAGGGAAGTGCAGAAGTTATTATTAGTTGTTTAGACATGTTATAAAAGAGTATTGTAATGGAAAAAAAACAAATATTATGAATCGTTTATTTTTAATACTATTACTCTTTTCTACTAATCTAACTTTTTCAAATTCAGAGGAGGTTAATAGCGATCCTTGGGAAAATCTAAATAGAAAAACGCATAACTTTAATATGACTTTGGATGATTATGTCATAAGACCAATTGCTGAAACTTACGATTTTATAATCCCAGAATTCGTTCAAACTGGGTTTTCAAATGTCTTTGACAATCTAGGAACGCCAGTTTCGGCTGCAAATAATTTAATTCAATTTAAATCAGTAGGTTTTATAACAGAAACATCTCGCTTTATTCTTAACTCAACTTTTGGAATATTCGGTTTATTTGATGTCGCCTCTAGGTTGGGTATAAAAGAAAGAAATGAGGATTTTGGACAATCATTAGGTCATTGGGGTTTTGCAAGTGGTCCATATCTTGTTATTCCTTTTTTTGGCCCCTCTTCCGCGAGAGATGGGTTTTCTCTAGCACCTGACTATTACCTAAGACCCGATCTAGTAAGATTTGAAGATAACAAATCTGATTTAGCTCTCAATGGTCTATCGGTGGTTAACTTAAGAGCAGGATTGTTAAGTATCTCTGATTTAAGTGGAAACGATCAATATAGTTTTTACAGAGATGCCTATCTTCAAAGAAGAGAATATGAAATTAATGACGGTAAAATAGACGATTCCTTATTCGATGACGAGTTTGATTAATCTATAAAAGAACCGTAAACCATTGTTGCCATTTGAGGCCTTAGAGGAAATGCATCACTTGGTATAAATTGAGTCATGAAAATAGCAAGTAAGTCCTCTTTTGGATCAATCCAAAAATATGTACTTGCCATACCTCCCCAGTTATAGCTTCCTTTGCTTAATGGACTCTGACTGGCAGCAGGATCAGTAGTAACTGCCATACTAAGACCATATCCCATACCATGATACCTAACTTCACTGAAACTTCCGCTTGAACCCATATCTGCCATAGTTTGACTATCAGGCAAGTGATTTAAGGTCATTAATTCGATTGTCTTTCTAGATAGAATTCTTTCCCCATCGAGCTCGCCACCATTAAGAAGCATTTGCAAAAACCTATAGTATTCTTTAGCGTTACTAATCAATCCACTTCCACCTCCATTAAAATCTCTTGGAGCAGAATATCTACTTTTCGTATCTCCAGGATCGTGAATTGTAATTTTTTTATTTTCATCTCTGTGATAGCAAACTGCTAAGTCTTTTAGATCATTTTCCTTCACATAAAAACTTGTTTTTTCCATCTTCAAAGGCTTAAAAATATGATCCTCAAAGTATTGATCTATCTTTTTACCTGAAATAACTTCTACTAGCCTAGCGCAAATATCTATTGAAACGCTATATAGCCATTGTTCTCCTGGACTGAATTCTAAGGGAAGAGAAGCTATACGTTTGGTAAATTCTTCTAAATCAACCTTATCTTTTGAGACTAAGGATTTTGTAGGATCTGAAATCTGAAATATTTTTCGATAAGCATCATCTACGTGAGACCTAAAGTTAATGCTATAACTCAATCCAGATGTGTGTGTTAACAAATCACGAATAACCATTTGTCTTTTCGCTGGTTCTGTCATAAATAAAGGAAAAGAACCTGATACATAAACCTCTTGATTCTTGAACTCTGGAAGAAATTTAGATACTGGATCTGATAATTGAAAAAAGCCTTTCTCAAAAAGTTGCATTAATGCAACGCCAGTAACCGGCTTAGTCATTGAGTAAATTCTAAATAGAGTATTCTCGTCTACTGGAAGATTATTTTCCAAATCTCTTTTTCCTTGGGAATGAAAATGAACTATAGACCCTTTTCTGGCAATTAAAGTTTGTGTACCGGATAATTTACTCGGACCAATATATTTTTCCATAAGCATCTTATCAAAATCTTTCAAACGTTCTGATGAAAGGCCAACAGATTCAGGTTTTTCTATTTTCATATTCTTCTCTTGCTACTTGTTTTGATTTTATAAAATCTGGATGAGATATATAAATTAAATCCGAAACTTTTCTGATTACATACTCTTCATATTTATCAATATTTCCATCAGCAAATGCTATTTTCCACATAGATAAAATTAAATTTTTCTTATCTTCAAATTTATATTCATCATTAATTTTCCTCGTAAATTCATAAAGAGAAGTAGAAGAATTTTGATTTGCTTTTGCATCTGAAATTAAACCATCAATTTCAGATTGGCTGACACTAAACTCTTTAAGCAGAACGCTTTTTAAAGTTTCTATTTCAGCATCATCCATAATTTCATCTGCAAGACTAACTTCAATCATCAGGGAAATTGCAGAAATTAAAACAGAATTATCCTCTTCAGGATCTACTAATTCTTTTTTATCAAAAAGGTTTTCAAAAAATTTTTTCATGCTACGTTTTTAAAATCATTATTTAGCAGATCAATGATCTCATTTTTTGCCGGCATAAAATAGTTAGAATTTGACAAAAGAACTCTTATTTTACGAGCATTTTTAAGGCCATTATATAATCCATGCATATGAATCAAGCCTCTTTGAATATCTTTTTTATTATCTAAAGTTTCAAAATATTCAAACATATTATTTGTAATATTAGCTAGTGAAATTCTTTTATCTTTTTTTCCAAAGAAAAATGAATCAACATTTTCTAACTTTCTTGGATACGAATATGCTTCTCTACCAATCATAATGCCATCTAAATCAGAAAAATCATTTTCTTTGCAATAATAATCCTTTATTCCCCCATTAATAATAATTTCTAAGTCATTAAAATCTTTTTTTAGTTTTTTTACTCTTTTATAGTTTAAAGGAGGTATTTCTCTATTATCCTTAGGACTCAATTTATCAAGTATTGCTTTTCTTGCATGAACATAGAAAACCTTTACACCTACAGAAGATACTTGATTAACAAAATCATCTAAAGTTTTATTGGTATCATTTCCATTTATGCCAAGACGAATTTTTACAGAAATCGTTTTCGATGAATTTTCTTGCATAGCAACTAAACATTCTTTCACAATTTCTGGTTGATCCATGAGAGCTGCACCGAAATTACCGCTTTTTACTTTTGGGCTAGGACAGCCTAAATTTAAATTTATTTCATCATAATCAAATGCTTCTGCCATTTTGCAAACTTCTGACAAAGATTTTGGATCATTTCCACCTAGTTGAAGTGCAATCGGGTTTTCTATTTCATCGTATTCCAAGAGCTTATTCCGGTTTCCATATAAAATTGAATTTGTATGGAGCATTTCTGTAAAAAGAAGAGCTTCCTTAGAAAGTTGTCTTACTAAGAATCTAAATGGTTTATCGGTTTTAGCCATCATCGGGGCTATACAAAAAGAACGATTCATTTTTTACAGAAAATATATTACTGATAATAAGCCTACAACTGTTAAAACAATTGTGTAAGGCAATGCCATGAACACCATTCTAAAATATGAAAGACCTATTAAAGGAGCAATTGATGAGGTAAGTAAAAATAAGAATGCTGCTTGTCCATTTGGAGTAGCTACACTGGGCAAGTTAGTTCCAGTATTAATAGCTATTGCTAACAGGTCGAATTGTTCTCTATTAATTAATCCCGTATCTAAAGCTTCTTTAACTTCACTGATATAAATTGTCGCAACAAAAACGTTATCACTAATCATTGAGAGTATTCCATTTGCTAGAAAAAACATTGGAACTTGTAAGTCGAAATTTAAAGATAATACGTAGCCGATCACCGGCGAAAATAAATGCTGATCGTGAATAACTGCGACAATCACAAAGAAAACAACTAACAAAGATGTGAAGGGCAGAGCTTCTTCAAAAGCCTTTCCTAATTTGTGTTCTTCTATAATTCCATTGAAAGCAGTTAAAAGAACAATCACCATTAGTCCTATTAAGCCAACCGAAGCAACATTAAAAGCTAAAGATAAAATTAATATAATTACTACAGAAAATTGCACAATTAATTTTGCCTTATCATTAGAAGTTCTTTTTAAGTCTTCTTCCTTGCCAAAGTTTTCTATAATAGACCTTACATCACTAGAAAGTTCAGCTCCGTAGCCAAATATTCTAAATTTTTCAATCAAGTAACAAGTTATTAATCCAAAAATGAAAACAGGTAGAGAGATGGGTAACATTTGAATAAAGAATTCTAAGAAATTCCATCCCGCAATAGAGCCAATCAATAAGTTTTGTGGTTCCCCAACTATTGTGCTGACTCCTCCTAGCGCTGTTCCTACGGCACCATGCATAAGTAAATTTCTTAGAAATGACCTAAATTCCTCTAAATCGCTTTCTGATTTTTTAGCTTCTTGAAATACATAATAAAAGCCTACCGCTACAGCGATCAAAACTGCAGTTACTGTTAAAGCATCTAAAAATGCTGATAAAACAGCAGCACTTATGACAAAGAGGACAGATAAAGTTCTTTTATTTTTTATGTTTACTAATAACTTTGTAAAGATAAACAAAAGAAAATCTTTCATAAAATATATACCTGCAACCATAAATACTAAAAGTAAAATAACTTTTAAATTTAAGGCTACTTCATGATAAATATTTTTGGTGCTAGTAAGGCCCATTAATACTGATTCAATAGCAATCAATCCTCCAGGTTGAAGAGGATAACAATTGAGAGCCATTGCAAGAGTAAGTATGAATTGAGCTAGAATGATCCAACCCATGATGAATCCTGCTTCTGAACCTATGTTAATTAAAAAGATGTATATTAAGGGATTAGATGCCAGAAAAAGAATTATTAAATTCTTATACCATTTAGGAGCTTCACCGAGAAAATTGTTGTAAAAGTTTAAAAGCACGAAATTAATATTATGATAAATTTTAGACCAAGTAATTTTATTGAAAAAGATAGTGAAGAGTCAAAATTCTTTGTAATTAATAATGATTCTTTACTGATTTTTTCTAATGAAAAATTTATTAGGCCGATTTCAAACGATGAGCTTAAATGGTCAGGCTTAGAAGTCAATGAAAAACATTTTCTTGGGTTTTTAAATGAAGATGCTTGTTACGTAATTTCTGTGGAAAAAGACAATTGTGTTTTAGAAAATTATGAGTTTATTAACTTAAGAGGGCTCTTTGGAAGAATTCCTGATGAACTATTTGGAGTTATTTCAAGAGGTTTACAAATCATAACTTGGTCTAAAACAAATAAGTTTTGTGGGGTATGCGGATCCCCATCAAAAGAAGAAAAACGTGAAAGAGCAATGAAATGTACTAACTGTGATGCAGATCCTGTTTATCCTAGAATATCACCATGTGTAATTACTTTAATACATAAAGAAAATAAAGTTTTGTTGGCTCATAATGTGAATTTCCCTGAAAATTTCTATAGTACTCTTGCTGGATTTGTTGAGCCAGGAGAGTCCGTAGAAGAAGCTCTTAGAAGAGAAGTGATGGAGGAAATAGGGGTAGAAGTTGATAACATAAATTATTTTGAAAGTCAGGCGTGGCCATTTCCTAGTCAGCTAATGTTAGGATATTTTGCTGAATATAAATCTGGTGAAATAACACCTGATAAGGTAGAAATAGATCAAGCAGGCTGGTTTGATATTAATAATCTTCCAAATGTTCCTCCTTCTAATATTTCTATATCAGGAAAACTAATAGAAGCTTACATAAATAAATTTAATTAGATCTATTTCTCGGGTCATTTGAAGCTCTTTGTCCCGAATCAATTTTTTTTATATCCGGAGTAATTTCTTTTTGTTCATGGGATGCTGAATTTTCTATCTTTGGTCTACTAAGTTTTCTTGGTTTGACAACTTCTTGAGTGCTTTTGGATTCAGTTCTTTTCAGCTCGTCTCGTTTAATTGCTTTTTTACTAATTTTATTTTTGTCTTTTATAGGGGTTTTATCGGAAGATTCTTTTTTTGATTCTTTAAAATTATTATCAGGATTCTTTGGCCTACTTAATTTTTTCGGTTTATTAGTTTCATTTTTTCCAACTTGTTTAGGTCTAGAATCATTTTTTACCTTCTTATTATCAAAAGTTCTATTTCTATTTTTTTGATTTCTATTTGTATTTTTTGAAATAGGCTTATTCTTATTATTTCGTTTGAAGTTTTTTGGAGGAGTCTTAACTTTAACTTTTTTAGTTTGTTTAGGAGTAAAAATATTAACTATTTTTGAAAGAATTCCTTTTTTTGGTCTTGAAGATGGTTTTATATTTACAGCAGCTTCTTCTTTTTTAAATGATTTTCTAGATTTTTTTTCAAACTGTTCAGCTGCTGACACAGATGATTTACTTTTATCTGGATCAACAACTTTACCGTCTTTAATTCTAAGTACCTCAAATCTTGAATCAGGTCTTGTGGCATCTGAAATAACGACAACTTTAGTATTAGATCTTGCTTCAATATCATTTAGACGAATTCTTCTTTCGTTTAGAAGAAGAGAAGACATATCTGGCGAAACTATTGCTCTTACTTCACTTGTATTTTGTTTGCTTGTTTCTTCTTCTACCAATCTTAATACAGAGGTAGATAATGTATTTACATCTTGAGTCCATCTTTCGGTGAGAGAAGATCTTAATCTCTGTCTTGATAATTCCAGTAATCCAAATCTTGAAATTCTGCCTATTTGTACTCTAGCGCGATCATTGGAAAGAGCTTTTCTCATTTCGTCTTCTACTGCTCTTTTATTCTCTAGCCTCATCATATCAATGAAGTCTATTACCACTAGACCGCCAATATCTCTTAATTTAAATTGTCGAGCGATCTCCCTACAAGCTTCTAAATTTGTATTGGTAGCAGTCTCCTCGATATCTTTACCTGAGGTAGCTTGGGATGAATTAATATCAATAGCTACTAATGCCTCTGTATCATCAATTACGATAGAGCCCCCAGATTCTAATTTAACTTCTCTTTGATAAGCAGTTTCTATTTGTGATTCAATTTGATATCTGGTAAAAAGTGGGAGAGTATTTTCATATCGATTGAGCATATTAAGTTGATCAGGCATAACTCTCTCGACAAATTCTTCTGCTTGCTCATAAGCTTCTTTTGTATCTATCCATATTTCTTCTATATCTTCTTTTAAATAATCTCTAAGGGTTCTAATTATGATGTCATCTTCTTTGTATATCAAAAAAGGTGATTTTTTTAATACGTTGGCTTCGCTTATTGCATCCCAAACTTGAAGTAAGTACTGGAGGTCCCATTTTAGCTCTTCAGGATCCTTTCCTTCACCAGCGGTTCTGACAATTACACCCATTTCTTTTGGAGCATTAAGAGCTTCTACTTTAGATTTTAATTTTTCTCTTTCAGTAGGATCAAGCCTTCTTGAAATTCCTGAAGCTTTTGAATTATTTGGCATCAAAACTAAAAATCTTCCAGCCAGACTAATAATAGTTGTTAAGGCTGCTCCTTTGTTGCCTCTTTCCTCTTTTTCAACTTGAATGATGATTTCTTGATCTTTTGTAAGGCAGTCTTTAATCGAAATACGCTCATTATTCTTCTTATTCTTAGGTAAAAATTGTGGAGCAATTTCTTTAAAAGGTAAAAAACCATGTCTTTCAGCACCAAAATCCACAAATGCTGCCCCTAGACTAGGCTCTATTCTACTGACTCTACCTTTGTATATATTGCCTTTTCTTCTGACTTCAGCAATATTTTCAATATCTAGATCAAAAAGAGCATTGCCTTCGGTAACAGCAATTCTTAGTTCTTCTGGTTGTGTAGCATTAATAAGCATCCTTTTCATTGGACATCTCCATAACGCTTAAAATATATATGTGTCAGAGTAAACTCTGAAAAGGCTGTTTCTGTTAAGGTTTTACGCCCTTGCTACCCTAACAATGAAACTTAAAAGTTATATTAAAAGCTTGTTTTGTTAAATATTCTAATTTGAATTTTGATTACGTCTTACTAAAATTATGCGATTCAAAAAAGAAAAAACGCATTTTATATGGCTTTAAGGTATAGAATCAAATTTTTTTATGAAAGATGAACCAAAAAAAGTACGAAATAAGGTACAAAAAATAACTGTTAACAAAGATTACTCCGACCAAAGACTAGATAATTTTCTTCTTAATTATTTAAAAGGAGTGCCAAAATCGAAGATTTATTCAATTATTAGAAAAGGCGAAGTAAGAGTAAATAGCTCTAGAAAGCAGGTTTTTTATAAAATTAAGGAAAATGATCTTATAAGAATTCCTCCTCTTCAAATAGAAAACAAAGAAGATATTAAAGCTCCTTTTGAATTAACAGATGTTTTAAAAAGATCTGTTATTTTTGAGGATGATGATTGTTTAGTTATAAATAAACCTTTTGGAATAGCTTCTCATGGGGGAAGCGGTATATCATTTGGGTTGATAGAAGCAATAAGAAATTTTGGGCCAAGATACAGGGATTGTAAATTAGTTCATAGACTAGATAAAAATACATCTGGGTGTCAATTAGTTTCAAAAAATCAAAGTTTCTTGAGAAAATGTAACAATTTAATTAGAGAAAAAAAAATAATCAAAAAATATATAGCTTTAGTACACGGAAATTGGCCTGAAAACTTAAATTTAATTGAAAATAAATTAATAAAAAATATAGGTGTTTCAGGAGAAAGGATGGTTAAAGTTTCTTCGGACGGAAAAAATTCTATTACTAAATTTAAATTGATTGAAAAAAATAACTTTTTTTCTAAATTATCTTGTAATTTAGTTACCGGAAGAACACATCAAATAAGAGTTCACACTTCTCACAGTGATTTCCCGATAGTTGGAGATGATAAATATGGTGATAGACATAAGGATAAAAAGTTTCTTCATCAGGATTTAAAAAGAATGTATTTGCATTCAAAGTCTCTCGAAATCAAAGAATTAAACTTAAAGGTTATCTCCAATGAACCAAAAGAATTTAAAAAATTAATAAAAATTAGTGAATCAAAGTCGTTTTTATCCTAGAATCCCTCTTGAATTATTATGGCAGTACAAAAAAGTAAAGTATCAAGATCAAGAAGAGGAGCGAGAAGATCTCATAATGCTCTTAAATCACCTGCACTTTCTACAGATCAAACTACTGGGGAAAGACACTTACGTCATCACATGACTGAAGATGGTTTTTATAAAGGCAAAAAAATCATGGAAGTCAAAGTAAAAGAAAAAGAATCTGAAGTAGCTCCTGAGTAAAGTGTCTCAAAAAAAAGTTTTAGTTACCGGTTCATCCAGAGGCATAGGTCAGTCAATTCTCAAATCCTTTTCTAGCAATGAATTTATCCCAATTGGAACAGCAACTTCAAAAATTGGAGTTGAAAACATCTTAAAAAGTTTTGAGGAAAATAATATTTCTGGAAACGCATATGAATTAAATCTAAATGATGGAAAATCTATAGATTCTTTTTTTGAAAATTTAAAAAAAGATGATTTAAATCCAGAAATTTTGGTAAATAATGCTGGAATTGCTAAAGACAATCTTATGTTAAGAATGTCAGAAGAGGATTGGACTGAAGTAATAAATGTCCACCTAACAGGACAATTTAAATTAATGAAGAATTTTTTAAGGGGAATGCTTAAAAATAAATGGGGAAGAATTATAAATATTTCCTCAGCAGCTGCTGCTATAGGGAACAAAGGGCAATCAAACTATGTAGCTGCAAAAGCTGGAATTGAGGCAATGTCTAAAACATTAGCAAGAGAAGTTGGTTCAAAAAATATTACAGTTAATTGTGTTGCGCCGGGTTTTATTGAAACCGATATGTTGAAAGATTTAGATGAGGATTATTTAAAGACAATTGCTGATGAAATTCCATTACAAAGATTTGGAAAAACTGATGAAATAGCAAGTCTTGTTAAGTTTCTTGCATCCGAAGAAGCAAATTATATTACTGGACAAACCGTACATATAAATGGTGGGTTATTTATGTAAAAAATACACTTCTAGAAAGATTTTTTTCTAGTTTCGTATATAATTGCACAGATTTAAAGGAGAGGTTCATATGAGCAGCACTGAAGATAGAGTAAGAAGAATAGTATGCGAACAGCTTGGAGTAGGAGAAGAAGAAGTAACTACTAGCGCATCATTTATTGATGACTTAGGTGCTGATTCTTTGGACACTGTAGAGCTTGTCATGGCTTTCGAAGAGGAATTCGAAATAGAAATACCTGATGAAGAGGCTGAAAAAATTTCTACTGTTAAAGATGCAGTAGACTATATTGATTCCGCATCTTAATTTTAAATGGACCTAAAGAGGCGGGTAGTAGTTACTGGCCTAGGACTTATTAGTCCCATAGGAAACTCTGCAATTTCTTCATGGAAGAGTGCCACTGAAGGGAAAAGTGGTGCCGAACTTATAACTAAATTCGATACTGAAAATTTTCTTACAAAATTTGGAGCGACAGTAAAAAATTTTGAAGATTTAGGCTGTATTGAACCAAAAGAAGCAAGAAGAACAGATCTATTTATTCAGTATGGAACTGCAGCAGCCATTGAAGCTATTCAAGATTCTGGATTTATAGATTTTTACAATTCTAAAGATATTGGCGTTTCAGTTAGTTCTGGAATAGGTGGGTTAGAAACTATTGAAGAAAATGCAATTATTTTAAAGGAAAAAGGACCAAGGAAAATTTCTCCTTTTTTTGTACCTGGGTCAATCATTAACATGGCCTCTGGAAACATAGCAATTAAATATGGATTCAAGGGTCCAAATTTATCAATGGTTTCAGCTTGTTCTTCAGCTGGCCATAGTATTGGATATTCTGCACGAAGTATTTCTTACGGAGATGCAGATGTTATGGTCGCAGGCGGAGCAGAAGCAGCAATGTCGCCTTTGGGAATGGCTGGATTTAATGCAGCCAAGGCTTTATCAACTAGAAATGATTCTCCTGAAGAAGCTAGCCGCCCTTGGGATAAAGAAAGAGACGGTTTTGTTTTGGGAGAAGGTGCAGGAGTTTTGATATTAGAGGAGTTAGAGTCCGCTAAAAAAAGATCTGCAAAAATTTATGCTGAAATAACTGGATTTGGGATGAGTGATGATGCATTTCATATAACAGCACCTGCTGAAGATGGAATAGGAGCAAAACTAGCAATGGAAAATGCCTTAAAAGATAGCAATCTTAATACTGATCAAATAGATCATATTAATGCTCATGGAACATCAACTCCTTTGGGAGATATAGTTGAATCAAGGGCAATAAGAGATGTATTTAAAAATGATGCTGATTCAATTTTAGTAAGCTCCACTAAGTCAATGACCGGCCATCTTTTAGGAGCGGCAGGAGCAATTGAATCAATTTATAGCATTTTTGCTATTAACAATAATCTTGTGCCGCCTACTATAAATCTAGAAAATCCAGATAATGAAGCTAATTTAAATTTAGTATCAAATACATCCAAAGATAAAGAAATAAAATCCGTTATGAACAATACTTTTGGTTTTGGAGGAACTAACGTATCTCTAATCTTTAGTGAATTTTAATTAAGTGCGATTATTAATACTTTTTTTTATTTTTTTATTTTCCTCTTTTTTTTCTTTCATATTAGCTAAAAATTTAAATTTACAGGAAGACTATATTTATCTTCTTAAGGAGGGGGAATCATATAGTTCAATTAAAAAAAGTTTGAAAAATTTAGATATTACAATTCCCTTTGTAATTGATTTATATTTTTATCTTACGGGATCAGACAAGTCACTTAGAAAAGGAGAATATAAATTGGAAAGAAATTCTAATTTGTTTGTTATATCTAATAATTTTTCAGAAGGAAATGTGTTTTATAGATCTTTTTATATTCCTGAAGGATCTGAAGTTTCACAATTTCTTTCATTAGAAGAGCAAAATAAATTTTGTAAATTCAAAGGGCTAGATGATTGCAAGCTTGAAGGCATGTTGCATCCAAATACTTATTTTTATGAAGCAGGAGAAAATCTAAATAATATTTTAAACGAGGCTTTCAATATTCAATTATTTTTAGCTGAAGAGCAATTTAAAAAATTAAATACAAACAAATTTGTTAAAAATGTTTACGAATTAATAATATTGGCATCAATTTTAGAAAAAGAATCTTGCTTTGAAGAAAGAAGCTTAATTTCAGGAGTTATTTATAATAGACTCGAGAAAAGAATGAAATTACAAATAGATTCAACAGTTATATACGGAATAAAAAATTTTGATGGAAATCTTACAAAATCAAACTTAAAAAACAAAACACCATTCAATACTTATACTAATTTTGGATTACCTCCAACTCCTATATCCATGCCATCAAAGTCATCATTGATAGCTGCAGGCAACCCATTGAAAAGTGATTACTTTTACTTTGTAAGCAAAGGTAAATGTGCACATGAATTTTCTATAGATTATTCAGATCATTTAAAGGCAATACAGAAATATCAATCAAATTAGAAATGTTTATTAGTTTTGAAGGAATAGAGGGCTCAGGTAAGTCTACTTTATTAGAAAATCTAAAAAAATATTATTTAAAAAAAGAGTTAGAAGTTCTTTTCACAAAAGAGCCAGGCGGCACTGAATTAGGAAAAGATATAAGAGGTATATTGCTTAATCCTACATCCTTAATTAGTTCGGAGGCAGAATTATTATTGCTTATGGCCGACAGAATCGAACATGTAACAACCATAATAAATCCAAATCTTAAAAAAAATAAAATAATATTTTGTGATAGATACATTGACTCTACTATTGCTTATCAAGGCAAAGGAAGAAACTTGAGCGAAGATAAAATTAAAGAATTGATTGATATTTTAAATTTACCTATCCCAGATTTAACAATTCTCTTGGACCTTCCAGTTGAAGATGGGTTATTAAGAGCAAATAAAAGAAATGAGTTAGATAGATTTGAAAAAGAGGATATTAATTTTCACAAAAGCATTCGTAAATCTTATTTGGATTTACAAAAAAAAGATCCAAAAAGAATTTTTCTTTTCGATTCTTCGATCTCAGAAAATAAATTATTTAAAAATGTTCTTAATCTGATAGAAAAAAAAATCAATGAATCGCATTAAATACCCTTGGCTAAAAAAATATGTCGAGCATTTTGATATAAACAAGTTAGCTCATTCTCATTTGCTTTCAGGAAAAATAGGTATTGGAAAACTTCATTTCGCAGAAGAGTTATCAAAATCCTTATTATGCTCAAATTCAAATGAATTATTTGAATACTGTAACGATTGTTCATCGTGCAAAGCATTTAATGCAGGATCAAATCCAGATTTTAAGTTAATCGATAAGGAGACAGAAAGTAAGATCATAAAAATTTCTCAATTGAGAGGAAACTCGAAAGAAACAGGTGACGAAGGTATCTTAAATATTTCTCATGAAACTCCTTTGCTGAGCAAATCAAAAATTATTGTTATTAATTCTGCAGAATCTATGAATCTTGAATCGCAAAATTTTTTATTAAAAACACTTGAGGAGCCCTCCAAGAACACATTTATTTTTTTAATTTCTTCAAAACCATTCTCTCTTAAACCAACTCTTTTAAGTAGACTCAATCATACGTCATTTTCATTTCCAAATAAGGAAGATATCTCTCTTTGGATCAATTCTCTAGGAATTGAATTAAATTCAAAAGATTTAAACTTTTTTGAAAACTTAAATTTGACTGAAATAAATCAAGATCAAATAAAAAAAGGCAAGGAAGAAAGAAAAGTATTTTCTTCTGAACTCTCCGAAAGTTCATCATCTAAGAAATTAGAAAAAATAGCATCTAATTGGGATGATCAATTTTTATCGATAAAATTAGGATGGTTATCTAAAATTATTTTGCAATCTATTTTTGTAAAAATTAATAAAACAGACATACCAACTTCTTACTTTTCAGAAAATATTTCACATTTATCCAAAACTAAAAATTTAACCGAATTATTTTCCTTATCTAACGAATTAAATAATCTATCTAAAGACCTATCAGAAGGAATTAATTTGAATAATAAAATTCAAATAAAAGCACTATTATCAACTTTCTGATGTTTAAAACTTTTTTATTGCCAGGAATTTAATCTAAAATATAAAAATGAACAATTTCTCATTTCTTTCTCTTATAGTTTTATTTTTAACCCTCAATGTTTTTGGAGAAGAAAATTACGAATTAGAAGTTTTTGTAGATAATTTAGATCATCCTTGGAGTTTGGTTGAGCTTAGTTCTGGCGAATTATTACTAACTGAATTACCTGGAAATTTAAAATTAATCTCCAGTGATGGATTAACCATAAAAGAAATTGGAAATGTTCCAGATGTTCTATTTAGGGGACAGGGCGGTCTCTCGGATATAATTTTACACCCAGATTTTGACAATAATGGATGGATTTATTTTTCTTACTCTGCCTATGTAGATGACAGGGAAGAGCTAAATACTTTATTTGTAGATAGGGCAAAAATTAAAGACTCTGAGTTAGTTTCAATTCAAAATATTTTTAAAGCTCAAGCTTTTAGAAAAGCACCAGCTCATTTTGGAGCTAAGCTCTTTTTTTTAAAAGACGGATCATTGATGATCACAAGCGGAGATGGTTTTGATCACAGAGAAGCTGCACAGTTATTGGATAATCATTTTGGAAAAGTATTGAGAATTAACGATGATGGATCGATTCCTCTGGATAATCCATTTATTAATACTACTGGAGCGCTTCCTGAAATCTGGAGTTTTGGCATAAGAAACCCACAAGGAATTTTTCAAACTGAAGATGGCACTATTTTTGAAAATGAACATGGTCCAAGAGGTGGTGACGAACTAAATATTCTTAAACCAGGACTTAATTATGGTTGGCCTGCGATAACACATGGAATAGATTATTCTGGAGCTCTAATATCACCTTTCAAGGAAAAGGAAGGCATGGAACAGCCCTTATACTATTGGACTCCTTCAATAGCTCCTTCAGGAATGATAGTTTATGAAAAAGATCTTTTTTTAGAATGGAAAAACAATATCTTTGTTTCTAACTTGGTTTACAAGGATGTAAGAATGCTTTCTTTAGACGAAAACAAAGAAGTAATAAATGAAAAGATTTTATTTAAAGAAGTCGGTAAGAGAATAAGAAACATAATTACACTCTCCAATGGTGAATTAATGTTAATTACGGATAAGAACAATGGTCAATTAATTAAGGTTAAAAAAATATAAAATGAAATTTATAAGAGTAACTTCTCTATTATTTTTTTCTGCCATAATCACTGCTTTTTTAAGCGTTCCCATAACCACTGCAAGTTACACCATTTGGCTATCTAGCATTGAAATGCCTGTTACCTTAAACCTTTTTATAGCTAGCCTGATTCATGATTGGTTTAATTTAGGCGTTACGCTTTTTTTTCTTTTCTTAGCAGGTTTTTTAATAGCTTTTTTAATTACTTTCATAATCCGAAAAATTTTTACTATTAATTTAATTTCAGAACCTTTTTCATATGCCATTGCAGGTTCGGTTTGTATTTTGCTAATTCTGGTTTTAACTGTTGTTCTTTTGTTTGAAACTCAGATAATAGCTGGAAACAGAACTGCAGTAGGAACTTTATTGCATGTATTGGCAGGCTTTGCAGGAGGGTATTTTTTTGGTTATTTTTTAAAAAAAATGTAATAAAATATAACTATGACAAAATTAGCTAAGTTTAACCAAATGACAAAAGGAACAGCAGAGGATTACATACCAATTGCTGAAGCTGCTATGGAGCACGCTGTAAACCTACCTGAAAGAATAATTCAACACCTTGATATGTTGAAAGGCGATCATGGAGGTTTTGCTGTTGATAGATATACACATTGCCTGCAGACTGCTACAAGAGCCTATAGGGATGGAAGAGACGAAGAATACGTAGTCTGTGCGTTACTCCATGACATTGGAGACATTTTGGCTCCTGCAAACCATGCAGATTTTGCTGCAACTCTTTTAGAGCCTTACGTATCTGATAAAAATTTCTGGATACTTAAACATCATGGAATATTTCAAGGCTATTACTTTTTTCATTTTCTAGGTTTAGATAGACACATGAGAGATCAATACAAAGATAGCGAGCATTGGAAAGATTGCGTCGAGTTTTGTGCAAAATATGATCAAAATTCATTTGACCCAGAATATGATACTTTGCCAATTGAAACTTTTATGCCGATGCTGAGGAACGTTCTTTCTGAGACAAAAAAATCAATTTACAAGTCAGATAGTTAAATAGGCTCCCCTTTTTTTTCCACTTCTTTGTCGTGAAGTTTTTTTGCTTTCATTAATTCTGGCATGACATTATTTAATTTCTCTAAACTCCAAATATCATCGCTTTTGTAAGCCTTTATTACTGCGGGTTGTTGCATAATCCCAACATTACCTTGAGAAATATGAAATATTTGATTTGTTACTTCATTGGCTTCTTCAGAACAAAGCCAAGTAATGACTGGCGCTATTTGTTGAGGTCCTTGTTTCCAATCACTTTCATCAACTTCTCTACCAGCAGCTTTCATCAAATCTATAGTCAATCTTGTAGCTGCTCCAGGCGAAATGGTATTTACAGTGCATTTATATTTAGCCATTTCCATGGAGAGAGATCTTGAAAATCCTGCAACACCAGCCTTTGCAGCACCATAGTTGGTTTGCCCAAAATTTCCAATTAATCCTGAAACCGATGACATATTTATAATTTTACAATTTAGCCTATTTGTTTTTCTGATATAGCAAACAAAAGGCTTAGTGCAATTAAAATGACCTTTTAGATGAACTGCCATGATCGCATCCCAATCCGATTCCTTCATATTAAATAAAGTTTTATCTCTTAGAATTCCTGCATTATTAATTAAAATATCGACTGCTCCAAATTCAGACAAAGCCGAATTAAAGATATTCTGTCCTCCATTAAAAGAATCAACACTTTCATAATTTGCTATGGCTTTTCCACCAAGATCTATAATTTCTTTTACAACCTCATCAGCAATTTTTTCTTCACCACTACCATCTGGGTTAGCTCCTAAATCATTGACTAAAACATTTGCACCTTCTTTAGCAAAAAAAAGGGCAGTTTCTTTTCCAATTCCTCTTCCAGCTCCCGTGATTATTGCGACTTTATCCTTTAAGATAGACATTCTTTCTCCCCATTTAAATTAATAATATTAATATTAGCTTAATGAAAGATTCAATTGCAAAAGGTGTTAGTAATTTAACCTTGATTCTATATGCTTCAGGATCTGGAACAATTGGGATTAACTCTGCAATCTTCGGTGGTTGGGTCTTGTTTTATTATAATCAGGTTTTGGGACTAAGTGCTGTTTTAGCATCTAGTGCTCTAGGAATATCATTAATCTTTGATGCGATTTCAGATCCACTGGTAGGCGCTTGGTCAGATAGACTAAAGTCGAGGTGGGGTAGAAGACATCCTTTCGTTTATTTCAGTATCATTCCATTGGCATTAGGGTTTTATTTTTTATTTTCTTTACCTTCTTCTTTTGACCAAGATTTTCTATTTTGGAAATTATTGATCTTAGTAATTTTAATCAGGTTGTCTTTAACTCTTTACGAAACGCCAAGAGCAGCTATTGGTCCAGAACTTACCAAAGGATATGACAGACGGACCTTTGTTAATGGATGGGCTTACGTTTTAGCAGTGATGGGAGCTATTGTTTTAAATTACCTAATGTATGAATTTTTTCTGGTTGAAACTGAAGAATTTCAAAAAGACATGGCTTTTTTAAATCCTGCTTCTTATACCTATTTAGGTTTAGCGTCTTCAATAATGATAGTAATTTTTGGACTAACTTCTACATTGAGTACTCATAAATTTATTCCAGAATTTTATAAGCCTATCTCGTCAGAAAAGTTTTCAACTAAAAAATTGATGGAAGAATTAATAGAATGTCTTTCCAACAGGTCTTGGTTAGCATTGCTTATTTCTGGAAGCTTTTATGGACTTCAAATTGGAATTAGTACAGGAGTTGGGATTTATATAAATAAATTTTTCTGGGAATGGACTCCTGAAGTTTTAGCTCTGTTTCCTCTTGTTTCAGGCATAGCGGCAATTTTTGGAGCTATTTTGGCAGCTACCATTTCTAGTGGAAAAGAAAAAAGAAACGTATGTATAACTGTCTTCGTAATCACAATAATTACGACTCCAATTCCTGCAGCTTTGAGATTACTGGATCCTTATACGTCTTTGACTTTGTTTCCTGAGAATAATACAGATTTAATATGGTGGATTCTTATTTTACATACGGGCGCTGAAGATATGTTGAGAGCGATGGGCTTCACCTTAGTTATTTCTATGATTTATGACATTGTCGAAAATAGTCAAGTGACAACCGGTAGAAGAGACGAGGGGATTTTTATGACCGGACCTGGGTTGATACAAAAAATACTTTCTGGATTAGGGATTTTTATATTAGGTTTAGTTTTACAGTATCTAAATTTTGATCCAAATATTACATCAACTTCAGATTCTAGCCCGCCAATAAATCAATTAGTTTTATTCCAAATAACCGTAGGCCCTTTTTTGACACTCATAGGCACATCCTTTTTATTTTTATACAACATCTCAAGGGATTCTCATCATGATGCAATTGAATCTCTAGGATATGAAGAAAGTTAATGTTTTTTCCAATCTCAGACGATAATCCCAGCAATTCAACTCCTTTGATAACATACATATTAATTGGATTATGTGTATTTGTATTTTTTTTACAAATTCTATCAGAAATGAATCCGGCTATTTATTACAATTTTGGTTTTATAGCTTTAAATTTCTTTAATTCAGAGTCGCTTATTGGTTCTTTAATCCCAATAATTACCTCGATGTTTGTTCACGGCGGTTTTGCACACATAATTGGAAACTTATTATATTTATGGATATTTGGAGATAATGTTGAAGATTCAATGGGCAGGATAAAGTTTATTATTTTTTATCTACTGTGTGGTGCTTCAGGGGCTATTCTTCAAGGCGCTGTCGATCCAACCTCAGATATACCTATGGTTGGTGCTAGTGGAGCCATCGCAGGTGTATTAGGAGCATATTTATTATTATTTCCAAGAGCCAATGTTAGATGTTTGATATTTATTATAATTTTTATCCAGATGGTAAGAGTGCCAGCATTCTTGGTGTTAGGCATATGGATTTTAGGGCAATTTTTTAGTCTTCCTGGTTCGCTTGGCTCATCAGGCGGAACTGCATATTTCGCCCATATAGGTGGATTTTTGGTAGGTATGATTTTGATACCATTTTTTAAAAAAACCAATGTAAGATTACTACAAGATAAAAACAGTTTAGCTTGGGAAACGGAATCAGGCTTTAACTTTAGACAGAAAAAATCTAAGTCAAAAAATAATGATTTTTTAGATAAATTTATTAAAGAATCAGAGGACGAGGTGAGAAGAAGAAAATGAGAATATTTTTAAAAACAATCTTTTGGATTTTCGGTATATCTTTAACAATTTTAATAGTTATATCCGCATATTATTTTGCATTCTATTTTAATTTTTTTGGTACTCTTGAGACGGCAGGCAAAAATATTAATAAACCATATCCAGATTATCTGCTTCAGTCAAAAATTCAATCACAGTTAAAACATACAAATACAGAAAAACAAATTTTATTCGGTGATACGCATGTGCATTCAACTTTTTCTACAGATGCTTTTTTATGGAGTCTTAAGAATTTTAATGGTGAAGGCCCTCATTTAATGGCTGAAGCTTGTGATTATGCAAGATTTTGTTCTGCAATAGATTTTTGGGTTGCGACTGATCATGCTGAAGTAAGTACGCCCAGAAAATGGGCAGAAACTATTAAAGCAGTTCAAAATTGCGAAGCAGTACATAAAGGCGACAGAACTAAAGATTTAATGACTTTTGTTGGTTTCGAATGGACACAAATTGATCCTAGCGATAAAGATAATCATTTTGGGCATAAAAATGTCCTGTTTTTAGAAACTGATCAAAACCTTCTTCCAAAAGTTCCTTTCGCTGCAGCAGGTTACACTTCAACTGGTTTTAGAAGTCAAGAGGGATTTGAAAGTGCAAAAATTGCAATGCTTTCTGCATCAGCTGTGGATTTTTCTAATCGAGAAAGATATGCAGATTTTATAGCTTTTTATGATGAAGTTGTTTCTAATCCAGATTGTGATCCAAGTGATATGAATTACACAGATTGTTATAAATCTGTTTACACACCAAAAGATTTGTTTTCTCTTTTAGATAACGTCCAATCAGATTCAATAGTTATACCTCACGGAAACACATGGGGTTATTACACACCTACTGAGTCTAGTTGGGACAAACAACTTCTTGATGGGATGCACGATCCGTCAAAGCAGATTTCAATAGAAGTTTTTTCCGGACACGGAAACTCAGAAGAATATAGAAACTGGACAGGAACTATTACTATAGACGGAATAAAAACTTGCCCCGCGCCAAGTGCCAATTATCTTCCATCTTGTTGGAGAGCGGGAGAAATAATTGAAGAAAGATGTTTAGAAAATGGCTCTAGTGAAGAAATTTGCTCTGCAAGAGCAAAATTAGCAAGACAGGCTTATATTGAAGGTGGAGCATATGGTCATTGGTCGGTTTTAGGAAGCGAGCCATCTGATTGGTTAGATTCTGGACAATGTAAAGATTGTTTTGTACCTGCTTTTAACATGAGACCCAATGCATCGGTTCAATACGCTTTAGCATTAAGAAAATTTGAAGGAGAAAAAGTAAATTCTTTTGATTTTGGTTTTATCGCTTCAAGTGATAATCATAGAGCCAGACCAGGAACGGGTTATAAAGCAGTCGACAGATTAGTGACAACGGAAGCTAATGGTCCATCGAGTGAATTTTTTTATAACAATGTTTTCCCTGCTCAAGAAAAAACAGATATTCCTTGGGAGGTAGTGCCAGAAGAAATTAATACTGCCAGTGAACTAACAATGTTTGACTCTGAGAGACAATCGTCTTTTTTTACTACTGGAGGACTTGCTGCTGTTCATGTTTCAAAAAGAGATAGAGAGGGAATATGGGAAGGATTCAAAAACAAAGAAACTTATGCGACAAGTGGACCAAGAATTCTTCTTTGGTTTGATATTATTAATTCTAATGAAGGAAGACTGCCAATGGGCTCAAAAACTGAAATGTCTGAAAATCCTATTTTTGAAGTTAAGGCAGTAGGCTCTTTTAAACAGAAACCAGGATGTCCAGACTTAGGCCTTTCAAAATCTCAGAACGAACAAATAATGAAATTATGTAAAAACGAATGTTTTAATCCTTCTGATGAAAGACGAGATATTACTAGGGTAGAAATTATTAAAATAACTCCTCAAAATTTTAACAATGAGCCAGTCGAAAATTTAATTAAAGATGTTTGGAAAGTTCATGATTGTAAAAACAATTCACAGGGAGAATGTAGATTCAGATTTTCTGATCCAGATTATTTAAAGGATGGACGAGATAGTCTTTATTATGTGAGAGCAATCGAAGAACCATCTCTAAGAATAAATGGCGGTAATTTGAGATGTGATTATGATGAAAACGGAAATTGTAAGAAGGTCAACATATGTTATGGAGGCTACCAAACTAGCAGAGATGACAATTGTACAATGTTATCTGAAGAAAGAGCCTGGTCTTCTCCCATCTATATCAACCAGTATTAAAATAAATGAGTACTGAAAAAATACCTTTTTTAACTAAGTTTCTGTATGGATTTGGATCTATGTCTTATGGAATCAAAGATAATGCTTTCGCATATTTTTTACTTTTTGTTTATGTCCAAATTTTTGGTTTAGCACCAGACTTAGCGGGATTAGCGATTCTTTTGATGTTAGTTTTTGATGCATTTTCTGATCCTTTAGTAGGATATTTTTCAGATCGCCATAGATCTTCTTGGGGCAGAAGACATCCTTTTATGTATTTTTCTGCAATTCCTGTCAGTTTGTCATTCTTTCTTCTATGGGATCCTCCAGATGCACTTTCTCAAATGCAGTTATTTTTCTATCTATTAGCCATAGGAGTTTTTATAAGAACTGCAATAACATTTTATGAAATTCCTAGTACAGCATTAGGGCCAGAATTATCTAAAGATTATGTTGAAAGAAGTTCTTTGCTCTCTTATAGATACTGGTTTGGATGGTGGGGAGGGTTATTAGTTTGGAACTCTCTATGGATTTTTGTAGTTTATAGCAGCTACACAGGAACTACAGACGCAAGATATCTTCCAGAAACTTGGAAAATTTACGGACTGGTTTGTAGTTTAGTTATGTTCATTGCGATTATGGTTACTGCTCTAGGAACTCATAAACATATAAAAGATCTTCATTCTCCTGAAATTAAAAAGATTTCAATCAAAAAGACTTTAGCTGAATTATGGGAAACTATAACTGTAAGTAGAGATTATCTGGTTTTATTTTTGGCAATGATTATTACGAGTATAGCCTCAGGAATTGCTACTAATTTAACATTATTCTTCTATAGCTATTTTTGGGAATTTACACCTCTTAACATTCTTACAATTGGATTAACGTTATTTTTAACACCTTTAATTGGCTTAAAAGTATCACCTTTTTTAGCAGCTACTTTAGGAAAAAGAAAGACCATAATTTATTTATTTGCAATAGCATTTATAGCTGAAAATTTAATTATTTTGATGAGGATTTTAAATATACTTCCCGGAAATGATTCTGTTTTCATTTTACCACTTGTTCTTATTTTTCACTGGATTGCAATTAGTGCTCAAATAATTTCATATACTAATCTAGCTTCGATGGTATTTGACACAGTTGAAGAGGTTGAAAAATTAACTGGAAGAAGAATGGAAGGTACATTACTAGCAGCAAGATCTTTTGCAGCAAAATGTATGAGTGGAGCAGGAGCGTTTTTAGCAGGATTAATTCTTTCTTATGCAGCTTGGCCTAAAGGAGCAGTTGCTGGAGAAGTAGAATCTAGCATCTTGAATAGTGTGGGATTATTTGCAATTTCTATTTCGGCAGTTTTATGGCTGTCTGCCATATTTGTTTTTTCTAAAGTTAAAATGACAAGAGCTAGTCATGAAGACAATTTGGGAGAGTTGAACTATTCAAATGATTAAAGAGCAAATTGAAAACAAATTAGAAAAGGATTTAGAACCCTGGCATTTAGAAGTCATTAATGAATCTCCAAATCACAACGTGCCAAATGGAGCAGAATCACATTTTAAAATTGTTATAGTTTCAGAAAAATTTTTGGATATTCGAGCTGTAAGAAGACATCAATTAATTTATTCTGTTCTAGCTGAAGAAATGAAAAAAATTCATGCCATCGCTATGCATCCTTTCACTCCAGAGGAATGGAAAGACAAAACAGGCAATGAACTGAACTCTCCTGAATGTCTTGGTGGAGGAAATGATTGATTGCGAAAAAAAAAATGGTTTCCATACCTTTACATTTTATAAATGTATTTCAATCTCCAATCCGGCTATTTTAAGACATAGAATACGAAAACAAGCTGCTAATCTCCAAATAATCGGAACTATTATGCTTACCGAGGAAGGGATAAATTCCACTATCTCTTCTGTATCTAAAGAAAACCTTAATAAAATGATCATATTATTGGAAAAGAGATTCGGAAAAATTAAATTTCGTAGATCGTTTTCAGAAAACAAGCCATTCAAAAGATTAAAAGTAAAAGTTAGGAAAGAGATTGTTCCATCAGGGACAAATGTTTCTTTGGAGAAAAAATCAAGTAATTATGTAAAACCAGAAAATTGGGATGACTTTATAAACCAAGACTCCGTGATAACTATAGATGTTAGAAATAATTATGAAGTTGAAGTAGGAACATTTAGGAATTCTATTTCTCCAGAAACTAAAAATTTTAGAGAATTTAATAGATTTATAGAAGATTCAAAAAATAATTTTGAGAATAAGAAATTAGCTATATTTTGTACTGGAGGTATCAGATGTGAAAAAGCATCTGCACTATTTAGCGAAAAAGGTTTTGATGATGTTTACCAGCTTGAGGGAGGAATTCTTAACTATTTTAAAAAATCCAAAGATAAAAAGAATTTTGATGGTGAGTGTTTCGTCTTTGATGACAGAGTTACAGTAGACAAAAGTTTAAGTCCAGGTGATTTTACTCAATGTTTTGCTTGTAGAAGGCCCATTTCAAAAGATGATAAAAATAGGCCTGAATACACAGAGGGTATTTCTTGTCATAATTGTGTTAATGAAAAATCTGACGATGATAGAAAGAGATTTACAGATCGCCAGAATCAGAACCTTTTAAATAATAAAAAATGAATTTAATATCTTTGATCACTGAACATTCTAAGAAAAATTTATTTCTATTATTCTCTTTAACTTTTCTAATTGCTTTTGGTATATCAAATTTTAAATTAGACGCGTCATCAGATACACTTCTTCTAGAAAATGATCCAGACTTAAAGCTTTATCGAGAAAATACAGAAAAATATGGTTCTAATGATTTTCTTATTGTAACTTTTTCTCCTTACCAAGAACTTCTCTCAAAGCCTTCAATTATTTTAATAAAAGATATAGTTAAAAAAATTTCTTCATTAGACAGAGTTGAAAACGTACTTAGTCTTTTAGACGTGCCTTTATTAGAAAATAATCCCAATGTATCTTTGAGCGATGTTGCAGATAGTGTAGAAACACTGAATTCTGAAAGCATAAATATTGATCTCGCAAAAAGAGTATTTTCTTCAAATCCTGTTTACCAAAATCTATTAATTAGCGAAGATCTAAACACTACTGCATTTCAAGTTACTTTAAAAAGAAATTTAAATTACGAAACTTTAATAAATGAAAGATATGCTCTTTATGATTCGTTAGATAATAATAAAGAAGAGAAGTTAAAAAATATCAATGAATTGATAGAAATTGAAAAAAATAATGCCGCTACAGAGGACGAAATACTTGTCTCCGATATGAGAGACTTAATATCTGACTACAACGAAGTAGGAGAGTTGTTTTTAGGTGGCGGAGCCATGATTACGGTAGATACTATTAAATTTATTTCTCAAGATCTAACAATTTTTGGATTGACAGTATTATTAATATTCATAGTGGTTTTATCTTTAATTTTTAAAAATTTTATATGGGTATCAATACCTTTAATTACTGCTTCATTAACTTCTTTGCTTTGCATGGGAGCAGTTGGTTGGTTCAATTGGAAAGTAACGGTTGTGTCAGCGAATTTTGTTTCCATTTTGATGATAATCAGTATTTCATTAATGGTCCATTTGATAGTCAGATACCAAGAATTAGGAATTTTTAACAAAGAAATTAATCAAAAAGATTTAGTTAATAAAACATTAAGGCAAATGTTCTTGCCTTGTCTTTATACGGCCCTGACCACTATTGCTGCTTTTGCTTCTTTGATAGTTAGCGATATAAAACCAATTATTGATTTTGGCTTAATTATGGTGATTGGAATATCAATTACATTTATTTTTGCCTTTATTTTTTTTGGATCATCATTATCAATCATAAAAAAAGAGTATCTAGATTTAGGATCTGATAAATCAAAAAATATTACTCTTTATATGCATAGCTTTGTTGAAAATTATCCAATTCCTATTTTAATAAGCTCATTTATAATTTTTACTTTTTCAGTTCTTGGTATTTCACAACTTACAGTTGAAAATAAGTTTATTGATTATTTCAAACCTTCTACTGAAATATATAAAGGATTGTCTTTAATAGATCAAAAGCTCGGAGGAACCGCAACCCTAGATGTCATTATTGATGCTCCTGAATTAGATGAGGATACAGATATTACATTTGATGATGAGTTTGATGACTTTGGAGAAATTTTAGAAGACGAGATTGATCAGCAAGGGTATTGGTTTAATTCAGACAATTTGTTTTATTTGGAGACTATTCATGACTATCTAGAAAATAGACCAGAAATAGGCAAGGTTCTTTCAATATCAAGCGGAATAAAACTAGCTGAAATCGCTAATAGCGGCGAAAGATTAACCGATCTTGAATTAGCCTTATTGAGGAAACTATTGCCTGAAGATATAGAAACACAATTACTATCTGCTTACATAACTAATGACGATAATCAGGTTAGACTTTCAGCAAGAGTGATCGAATCTTATGAAGGACTTAATAGAAAAGAATTAATCAGTTCAGTTAAATACGATCTTGAAAATAAATTTAACATCTCAGAAGATAAGTATAAATTGACAGGAATTTCAGTAATTTATAACAATTTATTACAAAGTTTATTTGGTTCCTTGATAGGTAGCATAGGAATAGTATTTTTATCAATATTTGTAATGTTTTTATTTTTATTCAAATCAATAAAATTAGCCTCTATTGGTATGATTCCTAATTTCTTAGCCGCTGGAGCAGTAATAGGAACTATTGGATTAACTGGTATTCCTTTAGATGTAATGACTGTTACAGTTGCAGCAGTTAGTATAGGAATGGGAGTAGATAACACTATTCACTACATTTTTAGATTCAAAAAAGAATTCCTTGAAAGTAACGACTATTTAAAAAGTACTAAAAATACTCATGCAACTATAGGCCGAGCACTTTTTTATACCTCAACAACGATTGTTTTAGGATTTCTTGTTTTGGCTACCTCAAATTTTAGCCCAACAGTTTTCTTTGGAATTTTTACATCTTTATCTATGATAATGGCAATAATAGGATCATTATTTTTATTACCAGTTTTATTAACCAAACTAAAAGCAATGAATTGATATGGGACCTTTAGACGGAATCAAAGTTATAGAATTCTCGGCATTAGGCCCAGGGCCTTTTTGTGGAATGATTCTCGCCGATTTAGGTGCAGAGGTAATAGTGATAGATAGGATTGAAACTGCTGGTCAAAAATCTAAAACTGATATTGCAAGCCGCGGAAAAAAATCTATTGCTATTGATCTAAAAAAGAAAGAATCAATTAATTTAATTAAGGATATCGTAAAAGAAGCTGATGTTGTTATTGAAGGATTAAGACCAGGAAAAATGGAAAAATTAGGTTTGGGACCTGATGATTTTTTTAAAGTTAATACGAAATTAATTTATGGAAGAATGACTGGTTGGGGTCAATTTGGCTCTCTTTCTTCAGATCCTGGACACGATATTAATTATATTGCTTTGACGGGAGCACTTTCCTCCATTGGAACAAAAAATACTGCTCCTCTTCCTCCTTTGAATCTAGTAGGAGACTTTGGTGGAGGCGGGATGGTTCTAGCAATGGGTATTTGCGCTGCATTAGTTGAAGTAGCAAAATCAGGAAATGGGCAGATTATAGATTCTGCAATGACAGACGGATCAGCCTTGTTGATGTCAATGATGTATGGATTCTATTCAGCAGGGATATGGAATGATCATAGAGAATCAAATCTTTTAGATGGCGCAGCTCATTTTTATGGATGTTATGAATGTAAAGATAATAAATTTGTTTCCATAGGCTCGATAGAGCCGCAATTTTATAAAGAGTTAATTAAAAGATTAGAAGTAGATGAAGAAACTTTTAAAGATCAAATGGATAGATCTAAATGGCCTGAATTAAAAAAAATATTAGAGATAAAGTTTAAAGAGAAAACACGTGAAGAATGGTGCGAAATAATGGAAGGAGGGGACGTATGTTTTGCTCCTGTATTGTCATTAGAAGAATCAATTAATTACAAACACAATAAAGATAGAGAAACTTTTGTAAATATTGACGGTGTAACCCAGCCTGCTCCCGCCCCAAGGTTTTCCAATACGCCTGGAAAAATAAAACATCCACCTGTTAGAAAGGGAGAAAATACTAGAGAGATTCTAAAAAGCATCGGCAAGGAAGATTTAGTTCAAGAACTTGTTGAATCAAAAATTATTTCAGAAGGTTAAAAAAATAAAGACTGTTCCTCAGTAGAGCTTCTTTTATTTCAATTTCGGTTTCCTTTCTAACTTCAACAACTTTTTTAAGTATTTCATTTAAAAAACTAGGTTCATTTCTTCTTCCTTTGATTTTGAGGTTCTTAGGTAACAAATAAGGACTGTCAGTTTCAATAAGAAGCTTTTCCAGTGGAATAATTGGAATTAATTCTTCTAAGTGAGCACCTCTTTTTGGATCACAAATCCATCCAGTTAATCCGATGTAAAAATCTTTTATTAAATAATCCTCTAACTCATTTTTTTGTCCAGTAAAGCAATGAACTACGCATTTTACTTCTGGCTTTTCTGTATTTATACAATCCATAAAATCTTGATGAGCATCTCTTTGATGAAGAAACATTGGTAAATTTAATTTATTTGCAATTTTTATATGCTTTAAAAAGGATTCAATTTGTTTGTTTTTATCTGAAAAATTTCTATTAAAATCTAAACCAGTTTCACCTATTGCTTTAACAAGCGCGTTTTGACAAATATCATAAATCTCTAACATAGATTTTTTGTCAAAAGAATGTGCATAATGAGGGTGAATACCGCAAGTAGTAATTAAGTTGTCAGGAAATAATTGCGCAATCTCTAAAGCTTTTTTACTGTCTAATAAATTACATCCTGTAATACATATATTACTGACTCCATTCTTTATAGCTCTTTCTAAAACTTCTTTTAAGTCTTTATCGAATGATTCATGAGTTAAATTTGCTCCAATATCAAATAATTTAGATGGCATAATGATAAATATAAACTAGCTTTTGTTAATAATGAAAACCTCATTTGAAAATTTTAAAGATGATATCTCTGTTTTAGAAGAAGAACCCAATCTATGGAAAGGAAATTTATCGGATAGATGGAGTATTGGGAGCACTCCAAATGGAGGATATTCAATGGCTTTTGCAGCAAAAGCAATTTCGAAATCTTTAGTTCATAAAGATCCTTTATCAATTTCAGCTAATTATTTAGAAAGATTAGACTTTGGTGAAACTTTAGTAAGGGTTTATCCAATACATGTCAGTAAAAGTACTAGCACAGCAAGAGCAGAACTTATTCAGCAAGAAAAAATTAAAGTTATTTTCACTGCTACTTTTACAGATTTTTCTAAATCTAATGGACTTGATCTATCTATTCGCAAAGAGCCAAATTTCGAACCATATGAAAGCTGTATTCTTCAGCCATTTAAAGAAGGGTTTAATCCAATGCTCGAAAAAAATATTGAAAAAAAATACTGTAAAGATTCATTGTGGTGGGAAAGAAGCAATAAAGAAAATCAAGCAGCTCTAAATCTTTATATGTCTTGGCCAGAAAAGGAAACTGCAGATTTA
This sequence comes from uncultured SAR86 cluster bacterium, assembly GCA_902524805.1. Lineage (GTDB taxonomy): Bacteria > Pseudomonadota > Gammaproteobacteria > Magnimaribacterales > AG-339-G14 > CASICS01. The sequence continues at coordinate 50,174 of CABZES010000006.1, forward strand.
TTTACTTTAATATTATTTTTAGATGCAACCACTCCGCCTATTTTTAACAAATTGGGTTCTGTTGGATGGGTTCCAACTATTACTCTTACGTCCCATATACGAGGATTCCCTGTTTCTGGACCCTTGAAAGTTTTGGCTAAGACTGAGTTTGTTACTAAAGGTTTTATGGAAGAAGATAGAGAAATATGGGATGCAAAGGGAAATTTAGTAGGTCAGTCTAAGCAAATGGCAAAATTAAGAATTAAGAAATAATTTCCCTCTTTTTTGTTAATATATAGCTCAAATTACTTAATCGAGGATCTAAATGAAATTTAAAGGAACAAAATCGTATATTTCTACTGAAGACTTGAGTCTCTCTGTAAATGCCGCTGTGGAGTTAGAAAAACCATTATTAATTAAAGGAGAGCCGGGAACAGGCAAAACAATGCTAGCTCAAGAGATTGCTGAATCTTATAAAGTTCCTTTGATTGAGTGGAATATAAAATCAACTACCAAAGCTCAACAAGGCCTATACGAATATGACGCAGTAACAAGACTTCGTGATTCTCAACTCGGGGATGAGAGAGTAAAAGATATTTCCAACTACATACAAAAAGGAAAATTATGGGAAGCTTTTGAGGCTGAAGAGAGAGTTGTTTTATTAATTGATGAAATTGATAAAGCCGATATTGAATTCCCTAATGACCTTCTTCAAGAGATAGATAGAATGGAATTTTATGTTTATGAAACCAAGCAAACTATAAAAGCAAAAAAGAGACCAATTGTAGTAATTACGAGTAATAATGAAAAGGAACTTCCCGATGCTTTTTTAAGAAGATGTTTTTTTCATTATATTGCTTTTCCAGATAGAGATACTATGAAAAAAATCATTAAGGTTCATCACCCGAAAGTTAAAGAAAAACTAGTTAAAGAGGCTCTAGAAATCTTTTTTGATGTAAGAAAAGTCCCTGGTTTAAAAAAGAAACCATCAACGTCAGAATTAGTTGATTGGCTTAAACTATTAATGGCGGATGATCTTCCAGATGAAATTCTTAAAAATAGAGATCCTTCAAAAGCAATACCTCCTCTTTATGGAGCTTTAGTTAAAAATGAACAAGATGTTCAACTGCTTGAAAGACTTGCTTTTATGACAAGGAGAGAAGGAAATACATAAATGCTAATAAACTTATTTAAAACCTTAAAAGATACTGGAGTGCCGTGCACTCTCAGGGAATTACTTGATCTTATCAAAGCACTAGAACACCAGATAGCATTTGCAAATATTAATGATTTTTATTATCTATCTAGATCCGTATTAGTTAAAGACGAAAAGCACTACGACAAATTTGATAGGGCTTTCGATATTTATTTCAAAGGTTTGGAAACTTTAGATGATGTTATTCAAGCAATGATTCCAGATGAATGGCTAAGGAAGGAATTTGAAAAATTTTTAACAGAAGAAGAGTTAAAGAAAATAAAAACTATGGGTGGGTTAGAAAAACTCTTAGAAGAGTTTAAAAAGAGATTAGAAGAGCAAAAAGATAAACATGAAGGTGGAAATAAATGGGTAGGCACAGCCGGAACTTCTCCTTATGGCAATGATGGTGTCAATCCAGAAGGAATAAGAGTTGGTGGCGAAGGAAAACAAAATAAAGCAGTAAAGGTTTGGCAGCAGAGAGATTATCGAAATTTAGATGATTCAATCGAATTGGGTACAAGAAATATTAAAATTGCATTAAGAAGATTAAGAAAATTTGTCAGAGAATCTAGAGACGATGAATTTGATTTAGATGGAACAATAAAATCAACTGCAAAAAATGCTGGGCTACTTGATATCAAAATGATTCCCGAAAAAACTAACGCTGTAAAAGTTTTAGTTTTATTTGATGTTGGCGGATCTATGGATCCTCACGTAAAAGTTTGTGAAGAGCTTTTTTCTGCGTGTAAAACAGAATTTAAAAATCTTGAATACTTCTACTTTCATAATTTTATTTATGAAACTGTTTGGAAAGATAATAGAAGAAGGCATAACGAAAGGATGCAAACTCTAGATATCCTTCACAAATATTCATCTGACTATAAAATAATATTTGTTGGCGATGCCACAATGGCTCCTTATGAAATAACTAACGCAGGAGGCAGTATAGAACATTGGAATGAAGAGCCTGGTTCTTTGTGGATGAAGAAAATTTTCAATAATTATGAAAGACTTATTTGGCTTAATCCAGTCCCAGAGGATCATTGGGATTATTCTGCCTCGATAGATTTATCTAGATCTTTAATAGAAAATCAGATGTACCCCTTGACTTTAAAAGGTCTTGAAGATGGAATGTCTTTTCTAACAAAATAACTTGTCTAACATAGCTTTAAAAATAGAGGGACTCTCTAAAACCTACCCAGGCAATATAAAAGCTCTTAAAAATATTTCCTTGCAAGTTGAATCTGGTGATTTTTATGCATTATTGGGTCCAAATGGAGCAGGGAAGTCTACTGCTATAGGTATTATTAGTTCCTTGGTGACAAAAACCTCTGGAACGGTAGAAATTTTAGGAATTGATATTGATGAAAATCACTCTCTTGCAAAAAAGAAATTAGGGGTCGTCGGGCAAGAAGTTAATTTCAATCAATTTGAAACGGTTTATCAGGTTCTATCTCACCAAGCTGGGTATTATGGAATGACTACTAAAGAAGTTACTGAAAACTCTCATTATTATTTAAAAGCGCTTGGTTTATGGGATAAAAGAAACGAACAAGGAAGAAATTTATCTGGAGGAATGAAAAGAAGATTGATGGTGGCAAAAGCGCTAGTAAATAATCCTGACCTTTTAATTTTAGACGAACCTTCTGCTGGAGTAGATATCGAATTAAGAAGATCGCTATGGGATTTCCTTAAAGAAATAAATAAAAAAGGTACCACTATAATTCTAACAACTCACTACTTAGAGGAAGCGGAAAAGTTGTGCAAAAATATTTCTATAATCAATGAAGGCTCAATTGTTAAAACGTCTTCCATGAACTCATTATTGAATGAGCTAGAGACTCAAAATTACATATTTGAATTAAAAACTTCTTTTCCTCAAAATACAGATCATGAAAGATTTAATTTTGAGTTTTTAAGTGACCGATGTTTATCTGTTAATGTAAATCAAGAAAATTCATTGAATCAGATAATAAATTTTTTTTCAGAAAATAAAATAGAAGTTTTCAATATGACGAACGAAACGAACAGGTTGGAAGAACTATTTTTGAATTTAACTAAAAAATGAACCTTATTGAACAATTAAGATCCTTAAAAACCCTAACTTCAAGAGAGATAATACGTTTTTTTAGAATCTGGCAGCAGGCGTTGATTCCTTCTGTAATAACTACTATTCTATATTTCGTTATATTTGGATCCTTTATTGGTAGCAGAATTGGTTTAATGGGTGGTTTCGAATATATGCAATTCATGGCACCCGGATTGATAATGCTTGCTGTTATAACAAACTCCTACTCCAATGTTGTCTCTTCTTTTTATGGAAATAAATTTTCAAGAAGTTTAGAAGAATTATTAGTATCACCAATGCCGACTTACCTAATTTTGATTGGCTTTGTTGCTGGCGGAGTCGCAAGAGGAATCTTAGTAGGGATTCTTGTTTTGATAACATCCTTATTTTTTACAGAGATTGTTGTTCAAAATATTTTTTTAACCCTATTAGTAATAATACTTACAGCAATATTATTTTCACTAGGCGGATTACTAAATGCAATATTTGCAGATAGTTTTGATGACATAAATATAGTTCCAACTTTCATTCTTACTCCTCTTATTTATTTAGGTGGAGTCTTTTATTCGATAACGCTTTTATCTGAAACTTGGCAATTGATATCTCAACTTAATCCAGTTTTATACATGGTAAATGCTTTTAGATATGGCATGTTAGGTGTTTCAGATGTGAATGTTACTTTTTCAATAGTAATGATTTCTTTTTTTATAATAGTTTTCTATACAATTAGTTTGTATATTCTTAAAAAGGGAATAGGTATAAGAGATTAAAAAATGTTTGTCATAATAGGAGAGATGGCAGAGTGGTCGAATGCGCTCGCTTGGAAAGCGGGTAAGGGGGAAACTCCTTCAAGGGTTCGAATCCCTTTCTCTCCGCCAGTAGAGAAATGGATTACATAGAATCAAAATATTTTAGTTATGCGGATCCAGAAGATCCAATTCTTAAGAAAATTTTAATTAGATCTATAGAGTATATTACTGGACAGCCCAAACTTTTTAAGCTTTACAGAAGCTATCAAGAAAAACCAGAGATTTGGAAAAGTTTTTGGGATGGTTGTGTAAATTTACTTAAATTAAAAATAAATATCACAGATATAGATTTAGAAAAAATACCTGCAACAGGACCTGCGATAATTGTAGCTAATCATCCATTTGGGGTTCTTGATGGATTAGTTTTAAGTTGGCTGGTTAGCAAAAAGCGAAATGACTTTAAGCTTTTAGTTCATTCTTTGCTTTTAAGGGCTCCAGAAACTAGGGGTAATTTACTACCCATTGATTTTACTGGTGATAAACAAGCACTTTTAACTAACCTTGATACTAGAAAAAAAGCCAGAAAACACATATCGGAAGGTGGTTGCATCATAATTTTTCCTTCAGGAACTGTTTCTACTACTTTGAAGCTTTATGAAAGAAAATCAAAAGCCTTTGATTGCGAATGGAAAAAATTTACTTCAAGGCTTATCAAGCAAACAGACCCCCAGATTGTGCCAATTAATTTTCCTGGTACAAATTCTCTAGCTTTTCAGATTTTTAGCCATTTAAGTGCTGTCTTGAGATCATCATTATTATTTTTTGAAATTCGAAGAAGAATTGGTAGCGAAGTTGATATTTTTGTAGGAGACAGTTTCAGATATTCTGAATTAGGAACTGATTTATCAAATGATGAACTAGCAGACATGCTGAGAACTAAAACTTATTTATTAGATAATAAATATTTATCTGCACCTCCATATGGATTAGATCCAGATTAAAACTATAGTTACTTAGAATATATTGTACATCTTGTCGTATTCTTGATAAGTTAAGAATTGGGAGATTAGATATATGTTAGTTTTAAGTAGAAAACAACATCAGTCCTTGGTTATAGGAGAAAACATTAAAATCACTGTTCTTGAATTGAAAGGAAATCAAGTAAGATTAGGAATTGATGCACCAGAAAACATTAGCGTTCATAGAGAAGAAATACTTAATAAAACAACATAAGATTCTGTAGAATAGTTCGCATGCGCCCGTAGCTCAGCTGGATAGAGCACGTGGCTACGAACTACGGTGTCGGAGGTTCGAATCCTTCCGGGCGCGCCAGATTAAATTTTGTATTTACCTGACATCAAGATTTTATCTTGGTCATTAAAAACATTTACCTCGTTATTGCCAATATAAATATTCAACCCCTCATTAACATAAGCTGGCAAAGTGTTTTTAAATTCAAATTTCTTTAAATCCTTATTAATATTTTTTGATTGTATAAAATTCATTACTAGACTTGCAATTAAAGGGCCTTGAACAACTAAATTTTTATAATTTTCTTTATTTATTGCGTAGTCTTTGTCGTAATGAATTCTATGAGAATTAAATGACAATGCAGAAAATCTAAACAACATAATATTGTTTGGTATGATTCTAATTTTTTCTTGATCTAAATTAATAGAAGATTCTCTAGAATTAGATTTTTTAATAGAAGGATTTTTATAAACAAGTGTTTGAACTTCACTAATCATTAAAAGATCATTTTGAAAATATTTGTGTTCAATATCAAGAAAGAAAAGTTCTCCTGTTTTTTTACTTATTTTTCTTTCTATCTTTTTAATTACAGAACTTCTATTTATTGATTTATTAATAGTCAATTTATTATAAAAATTAATACTACTTGATGCCCACATACGTTGAGGGAGATCTATCGGTGGGAAAAAATCACCCCTTTTTATATGACCATCTTTGTCAAGGTTATTATTAAGCTCAGCAGGCTGTGTTAAGCACCAGTGTAGTCCAAGTAAATTTGACGAATTAGAATCAATAGAAAGACATGCTATAAATTTTGAAACTAAATTTTCAGAAATAATATCTTGAGCCGACTCTTTTTTGTTTAACCATTCATCAAACATAACATTTATATATTTTTTAAATTACACTCTTGAATAAAATCACAAACAGCTGAAGCACATCCTTTTGGGTTTTCTATAACGTTAAAATGAGCTGAGTCTGGAATTAATGCAAAAAAACTCATTCTAGCATTTGGTATAAGTTTAACTTTTTTATAATCCTCCTTTATTTCTAAATACTGACTTTGACACTTAGACAAATCTTGAGAAGCACAATCTGGATATAAATCATAAATTTCATTTCGAAATAGATTGTATTTTCCAAAATAAGGTTGATCAGAAACAAGTCTATTTCTAGAACTTAATTTAAACTCGTCCTCGCCTTGATATTGCATAATCTTAACTTGTTCAGGTAAATGTTTTCTATTCTTTATTTCATCAAGGTAGTCAGTTTGTAACATTGTTTGTCTAAATTTTTGAAGGAATTTTTTTGTTGTGAAGTTAGCTTTGTACGTTAAATGCGTATACCTATTGTAAAGCTGAGTTCCTTTTTTTAAATTTCTACATTTTTTTAGAAAACCTTCTGATCTAATTGTAAGAGGAAAACCAAAAAAGGTAATGATATTGAAAAGTAATTTTATTTGCCAAGGGTAAGTGAAGAATCTATGAGGAGGTCCAACGCAAATATTTGGAGCTAACTTAGACCATTCGTTTTCATAATAATCCCAAACTTGCGCTCCTCTAGAAAAACTTAAAAACAGTCTTTCATTTTCTATCATTAGGTGTTCAAAAACTACTACACCTCTATCATGCCCAATAAAATGTGCTTTGCTGATATTTAGTTTTTTTAGCATTAAAGCAACAATTTTTGCCTGATTAAAATGACTAAATTTAGGATCAATTTTTTCGTCTTCATTTGATACTTCTCTAATAAAAGGGAGGGTAATTGAATTAAATAATGCACCATTTTTTGAAGGTGTTATTTCTGAATAATTTTCATAAAATGGTAAATGTAGGATGAGTATTTTAAGAAATGCATTTTTTTTAGATAATTCTTCTGCCATCCAAATCATCGATTCGCTGGAATCCGTAGGTATTCCTCCCATCATTATCAAAGTTTCATTTTCCTTAGCAGTAAGGTTTCCACAGACTATATATTGATGATCATAACTATCTAAAGAAACTACTTTTTTTTCAAAATCAACATTGCCAACCTTAAAAATTTTTAGATTTTTAAAACTATGTTTACCCTCTCTGGTAAATATCAAGATAGATATAATTAATTCACTTAGAAAAATATAAATATGCGCAAGAAGTTTGAAAATAAACTCAAATAATAGTTTTATTAGATTCATCAATGACGTATTTTATATGTGATTGCAAATTAACATAAATTCTAAAGAGAAAATCATGAGAAAAATACTTTTTATTTTATTATTCATTTCCACTTTAGCTTACAGTGATGTCGAGTTGTGGAGTTCTAGAGGCGACGAATCTATAAAATTTTATTTAGATCTAGAAGTGATTACTGATAAACCCGAAAATGCGATTGAATTGATAAAGGAAATGGTCGTATTTATAAAAAAAACAGAACGTGATACAAAATTTTATGAATATTACATTTCTGAGGATAAAAAAATGATTTCACTAATCGAGCATTATAAAAATGATGCATCTGCACTGAAACATGTACTTGATTTTAAAACTGGAATGTATCAAGAGAACTTTTTTAAACTTATGGAAATAAAATCATTTCATGTAATGGGTCCGGCTTCTAGCGAATTGATTGAGTCATTAGAAGGATTGACTGATGATTTTAGAACTAAAGTTGATGGGTTTAAAAGACTAATTAACTGAAGTCTTTAAGCATTTTTCTCAATTCAAGCTGATGCTGCTCTTCCTCGCCAATCAATGCTCTAGTATATTCTTCTAGATATATTGAAGCATCTGATACTACTTTTAGTAATTTTTTATAAAGACTTAAAGCTAAAAGCTCATGTTCCAGACTCTCCTCTAAAATATCTTTTATTGTGTGATTATTAGTTTCTACTATTTTTGCAATTTTTTGTGTGGGATGACCATCTAAACCCGTAAGAAAATCTCCTGCTTTTTGGGCATGCAACAACGATTCATTAGCTTGCTCCTGAAGAAATTCAACAATTGGTATTCTGTGAGGACCAGTTACCATTAATGAAGAATGAGTATACCTAACAACACCAGCAAGTTCACATTCCATAATTTCATTTAAAATATTACAGACTTTATTTTCATCTAATTTTTTTAATTCCATTACTTATTATAGTCTTTAACCCTAACAAAACCGCCAATGAGAATTAAGATAAAAATGAGAATCGTTTTCAAAAAATTAAACAATTATTGCAAATTTATGTAAAAATATTTTGATTATTTAGGAGAGATAAATGAGTACAGATATATTTATACCAATCTATTACATGTTAGGTTTAACATCTTTGGTTTTTTTATTTTATACAGCTATTAGGATCTTGGATGTAGCTGTTTATAAAAAACATAGTGCAGAAGATTTAATGACAATTCCCACTCCCGGAAATGCGAGTAACTTGATAAGGCAGGCGGAAAGAAATTTAGCTAATTTATTCGAATTCCCAGTTTTCTTTTATGTCGTTTGTATCATTATTTATGTAACTGGCAAGGCGGACGATAATTTTATTTTACTAGCATATTGGTTTGTTGGTTTTAGATTCATTCATTCTATTTATCACATTTTTTTTAATGGATTTGTTTCTGTCTTGCCTCTAAGGGCTATGTTTTTTGTTCCAAGTTGGGCAATTTTAGTTTGGATGTGGGTAAGACTAATTTCGTCGTTTTAAAAAAAGCTAGTTATGAATACAGATATTTTATTGCCGATATTTTACTTAGCAATTTTTACTTTTGTAGTTCAAATGGTTCAATCAGTTGTCAGAGGAAGAGCAGTTAGCGAAAACAAACATACACCTGAGGAGATGTTTGGTATTCCATTACCTCAAAACTCAAGTGATCTTATAAAACGTCTTGATAGAAACCATACTAATTTATTCGAATACACCGTCCTTTTTTATGCAGCCTGTATCTCAATTTTTGCTGCTGGTAAAGTAGATGGGCATTTTGTATTGTTGGCAAATGCCTATGTAGTTTTAAGAGTTATTCACTCTATTTATCATATTTTATCAAATTCCAATTTTGGAATTAGAGCTTTAGTTTGGCTTGGAAGCAATATTGTGATGCTATGGATGTGGTTAAGATTGGTTATGATGTTTTAGTATTTTTATACACAAAAAGTAACGGATAGCTAATCAATACTAATTGAGCATAAGATAGAAAAGCATTTGCAATACTATTGGTAAAAAATAGACTTGAATTTGTTTCTGAGCTCATTGCAAACGCAGAAATAATAGAAAGTGTAAAAAAAGTGATCAAAATTAGAGCCAGCCAATAATATATTAAATAAAAAATATATCCTCTTTGGTTCTTCTTAGTCACTTGCCAAGAGGCATCTAGAGAACTTAAAACTGTTTTTCCCTCCAATATTAAATAATATGGGCTATATAAAAGTCTCGAGGCTAGATACATTCCAGGAACTATAAAAAGTAATAATCCTCCAATCACTACAAGCCCAGTAGCTAGAGTAAGCAATAAAACTTTAAGAATTAACTGAAAGGAAACTAAATAATATCCTAAAGATTCTTTTAGATTGCCTTTTTGAAGATCATAAACAATTAATATACAAAATGATGTCAAAAAAGGGGTTATAAAAAGATTAGTAAAAATAAAAAGCAGTATTCCCCAAGTAAAGAAATTTTCATCGCTTAAATAAATATCTCCAGAAGATGCCAATAAACCTAATAAGATAAATATCGGTAACGTTAATAATGTAAATTTTCTAAATGTTTCTAAGTAACACTTGAATCCTTCTAAAAGTGGAGCTATTGTCATAGGTGTTATTATATTCAATTATAGGAGTAAATAATGATAGAAATTTGGTCTAAACCTAACTGTCCATTTTGTGACAAAGCAGAAAATCTTTGCATACAAAGAGAACTAGAATTTAAAAAATATATGCTGGATGTAGATTATTCAAGAGAAGAGCTTTTTGAAAAATTTCCATCTGCTAGGACATTTCCACAAATAACTATAGATGGTAATTTAGTTGGTGGATATACTGAGTTTGCTGCAAAGATTTTAGAAGACTAATAAAATAGTGGATCAATTAAATAAGTATATTTTATTAATTGATAGTTATTTTGGCAGCGCACCATGGTTTCCTTTAACACTTTTAGCAACTGGTATTTTTTTTACAATTTACCTGGGATTTCCTCAATTAAAAAATTTCAGAAATGGTTGGAAGATTATTTCAAAAGGAGGGTTTTCCGGAGGTAAAGGATTCACAAGTCCTTTTCAGGCTTTAAGTACAGCACTTTCAGGTACTGTTGGAACAGGAAATATTGGCGGAGTCGCAATGGCAATTTTTATAGGCGGCCCTGCAGCTTTATTTTGGATGTGGGTAACAGCCTTTCTCGGAATGACAACTAAGTTTGTAGAAGTTACTTTATCTCACAAATATAGAAAACTTAATAAATCAAATGTTATTTCAGGTGGACCAATGATCTATATGGAAAAAGGCCTGAATATGAAATGGTTGGGAATAATTTTTGCATTTTGTCTTTTGATTTCAACTTTCGGATCAGGAAATATGCCTCAAATAGACAATATTTCTAGCACTTTAAATTCTAGTTTTGGTATCAATACAATTTTATCTTCTTTGTTGATAACAACTTTAGTTGGATTGGTGATTATTGGCGGAATAAATAGGATTGCTAATTTCGCTGGATCTATTGTACCGACGATGGCTCTAATTTATGTAATTGGTTCTTTGAGTGTATTGATATTTAACTACTCAAATATTTTGCCTTCTTTTTATACAATTATTAATGACTTATTTTACGGAAGTGCCATAGCAGGCGGTTTTTTAGGAGCTTCCTTTTCCACAGCATTCACTTATGGAGTTGCTAGAGGTCTTTACTCAAACGAAGCCGGCCAAGGTTCTTCTCCGATTGCTCATGCTACCTCAAATACAGAACATTCCGTTGAAGAAGGATTTGTATCAATTTTAGAACCATTCATTGATACATTGGTTATTTGCACTCTTACGGGTTTGGTAATTCTTGCATCTGGAGTTTGGACAGAAAAATATGAAAATGATTTTGAAAAAACCTCTTTATATTTTATTGAAACTTCTGAAAGTGAAAAAAATATAGAAACTCAAATAAACTCGTATGTGCAATGCCGAGATAAAGGAGCTGGTTGTTTTTCTGGAGAAATTAATATTGAACAAGGACTTATGCAATCTGAAAACCTAATATTTCATAATAGATCATTTGCTGAAGATGTTGTTTTTAGAAAAAATGATGAATTATTTTCAGGAAATCTATCGATTAAAGACGGTTTATTAATTTCAGAAGGAATCGAAGTAAGAGGGAAGTCTCTTGTTAAATCTGCAGTACTTACTAGCAAAGCATTTAATAAAGGATTTTTTGGAAGCTTTGGAGAATACATAGTTGCCATTGGATTATTGTTATTTGCCTTTTCAACTATGATCACTTGGTCTTATTATGGTGATAGGTGCACAGAATACTTATTTGGAGAAAGGGCAATAATCTATTATAGATTTTTGTATCTTTTAGCAATGTTTATAGCTGGTAGTGGATTAATTGATACAGAAATAATATGGAATTTTGCTTTGATAACTGTTGCAGCTTCAACTTTACCAAATCTTTTTGGAATGTTTCTATTGCGCAAAGAAGTAAAAACTACGCTTGAAAAATATTTACTAAATTCTAAAAGTTAAGTCCGTAATTTAAAGAATAATTCTCAATAGCATTTCCAAAACCAAAATTAAAAGACAATGATGATTTTTTGAAATTTTTTATAAGCACTAATTCTATCCCATATAAATCTTCTAAAGACTCATTATTATCAATTTTAATAGTTCCCAAATCTTTATGGATAAAAGTATCCATCTCACCTGCATCAGAGATGTAATCAAAATACACATTACCCACTAATTTTAATGAATCATTAAATGTTAATGCTTTGCTTTCGTATTTTGCATTTAGAGAACCAATTAAAAAAGAATTAGAAAAATCCTCAAAAGTTAAATTTAGATTCCTAGGATGATTAGATTCTTGAAAACCGTCTTGACCATAATAAACCAAACCCAAACCACCAGAAAACTGCCACTTTGGTAAATTTATAAATTCTTGCAAGTAGTTCACTCCTAAATAGAAAGAAGAAGAATCACGTGAAGATTTCATTCTTAATAATTCTGATTTAGTGAGCGTATTAAAATTTAAAGTTCTTTCTCTGGTAAGTTCAGAATCTCCTGAAGAATAAATAATATTTAATGATAAATTTTCTTCTTTAAATAAATTATTTTTTGATACAAAAAGACTTAAACTATTTATGGTGTCATCTCTTAGTTGAAGGGTGCTTTTATTAATACTTACGCCTGATAGAAATTCATTTCTTTTGTAGGAAAGAATTAAACTTTCAGTTGTTCCTGAAATATCGTTTTTCTGTTCTATCTCTTTTTTCTGTATTTGGATATTAATATTGTTTTTAAAATTGCTATGTTTGATCATTTCATTTTTAAGATGAATTAAATTTGTAATATTGATAGCAATTGATTTATTGAGATCAGGGGAAAAATACAAGATTTGATCATTTAGTGTATTGATATTTGCGCTTAAATTAATTTCATCGAGAACGGTCTGTAAAGAGTTGTATATAGCCGTATTCGAATTTTTAATCCGTTCTAAGTTATCTAATGAAGATGCAATATTATAAGTTTGAATAGAGCCCGCTAAGCTCTTATAAATGGGATTTGATAAGGTTAACTGCTTTAAATCCTGACTTAAATCAAAAGACAAGAAACCAAATGTTCTTACATTGCTCTTGGTAGATTTAGCTGAAAAATTTCCAGTAGAGGAGCCATAATTCAAATATGTATAGGACATTCCTTTTTTAAAAAATCTACCTTCCTCTTCTAACGGAACCAATTTTAGTGTTCCATTTAAATTTATCAATCCTGAAACATTAATTGAATCCGAATTGCCAAAGGCGTCTATTTCGATTTCTGTCTCAGAGGTTGAGCCGAGAGTTAAATTTCCATTAATATTTAATGTCCCAATAGAATTACCTGGTTTTAAATTTGCTGATCCCAAAATCAAGTTTCCAGTCATTGTTCCTGTTCCAGTTATAACAGAAGAATTTTTTAGATTTACTTCTATTGAATTTAACGTCCCATTTAAAATAATTGAGCTATTATTTGCTTCAACTTTACCCGCAAGATTTAAAATACCCATTGTTCCAATATTTATTTTTCCAGTGTTATTTAAATCTAAATTATCAATTGACTTTGTTGTGCTTAATTCAAGATTGTTCGATATTGAAACATTGTAGTATCTTGCTTGCGTTGAATTTAACTGATTTCCGCTAGTAACATTCTCAAAATTATCTGGAATTATTGAAGTATCCCATGAGGATGTAGAAGACCAGACACCATCCGCAGAAGAAGATACAAATTTCAAAGGTAAATTTGCATTTATCCATGAAATAAGTTCTTTGATCGAAGTATGAGAGCCTTCATTCGAATATTCACCAGAAGTTCTAGAAGCGCCTGATCCTTGCGTCGTTACAGAAGAGTGAACTCCTATTAATAAGTACTTATTATCAGAAGTTTCAATAAGAACTGGACCACCACTATCACCAGGAGCAATAAAGCCTTCATTCTCAATATAAAAATCATTAGTAGGCTCATCAAAAGTTGTTCCTAAGTAATCAGTAGAATGCGCTATTTTATAGACCTTATTTTTAACCCATCTGCGTTTGCCATCAGGTTCATTTTCAGTCGCAGGAGAGTCAAATAGGTAACCAGAATTATCACCTTTGACGCCATAGCCCACTAAAAAAACTTCTTTTTGATCTTCAGTAGTAGTTGAATTTAAAGTTGGAAAGTCTGAAATAGAATAAACAGGGGTAGCTAAACTTATTATTGAAATATCATGTTCTTCGTCTAAATCATCGCCTATTGGAGAATAATCCGGATGACTTATCTCACTAGTTACTGTAACTTGAGTATTTTGATTAGATATATCATTTCCCATCCATACTTCATTAAAAACATTTTTTGAGCAGTGTGCCGAAGAGATAACCGTTCTAGAATTAATGAGAGTTCCCGTGCAAAACATCCCACTATTTCCTTTAGTTCTTTGAACTACAAAAGGAAATTTATCATCTGAGTCATACCAATTATCAATATTTCCCATATTCTCATTAATGATAATTGCAAAAAAATTACTTGAGAAAAAAAATAACGACAGAAAAACTTTATTCATCGAGCAAACATAGCAGGAAACTGTTATCAAATGAGCTTTCCTCAAGAGAGTTCAATCTGCCGCTTTTACCTGCATGACCCCCAATTAAATTCATTTTCAATAGAACTGGATTTTCAGAGGTAGAATTTTCTCTCAATTTAGGTACGTATTTTGCAGGTTCGAAATATTGGACCTGTGAATCATGAAGACTGGAAGTTACTAAAACAGAAGGGTAGTTTAAAGGTTTTATATTGTCGTAAGGAGAATACTGTTTCATATAATTGTACTCTTCTTCATTTGCAGGATTACCCCATTCTTTATATTCAAAAGTAGTTAAAGGAATTGATTCGTCAGACATTGTAGTTAATACATCGACAAATGGCACAGCAGAAATTATTCCTTTGTATAATTCAGGTTCTAAATTGATAACCGCACCCATTAATAGACCCCCAGCACTACCGCCCATAGCAAAAAGTTGTTCCTTATTGCCATAATTTAAGTTTGTTAAAGACTTAGTAACGTCAATAAAATCAAAAAAAGTATTCATCTTTTTTTGCATTTTCCCATCTTCGTACCATTTTCGACCCATTTCCGAACCGCCTCTAATGTGAGCGATTGCAAATATGAAACCTCTATCTAATAAAGGAATTATTGATGTTCTAAAAGCAGCATCAATAATTGCCCCATAAGATCCGTATCCATAAACCAACATTGGAGAATTTTTTAAATCTATCCCTTTTTTATAAACCAAAGAAACAGGCACTTTTGTTTTATCTCTAACGACAACTTTAAGACGCTCTGATTCATAAAGAGATGCATCAAAATTTTTTAAATCTTGCACCCATACTTCTTCACGCTTATTTGTTTCATGATTTTCTTTATAAATTGTGCTTGGACAATTGGGACTTGAATATCCGTAAAAAACTTCTTCCGATTCATAATCATAAGATCCAGCTAGGTAGGCACTATAAGCAGGATCATTAAAATTAATATAAACACTCGATAGATCGTCTTTATTAAATTTTTTAATTTTTGGCAATCCGTCTTCTCTTACCTCTAAATAAAAATATTTTTTGAATGTATCTATCCCTTCTAGATAGGTATCTTTAGAATGTTCGATTATTGTTTCCCAATTTGATGAATTACTGGGTATGATTAATTTGCTTTTAACCAACTTAAAATTTTTACAGTCATTCATGTTTGTCAAAATATAAAAGCCATCATCATTTTCCGTAACGCTATATAAATGATTATCTTTTCTTTTTAAAAAACAAACAGGTTTTGCACTTTTATTCTTTAGGTCCAAAAACCAAGTTTCAGAAGATTCTGTTTTACCTATATTTATCGATAAATAATTTTTCATCCTAGATTTAGATATACCAAGATTGAATTCAGGATCTTTTTCTTCATAGATTAATTGATCTTTTTCTTGTTGATCGCCAAGCCTGTGTTTGTAAACTTTATTAGTGATCAAAGTTTTTGGATCTTTTTTCGTATAAAAAACAAATTTATTATTATTATCCCAGACGATATTTCCGGAGCTATTAGAAACATTTTTATCAATAACTTTTTTTGAAGACAGATCTTTGATTTTTAAATTAAATTCTCTTCTTCCGGAGAGGTCTTCACCATAAGCTATGTATGAATGATCAGGGGAGGGCGAAATACCAGATATAGAAAAATAATCTTCACCTTTAGATAGCTCATTCAAATCTAAGAGTAGCTCTCTTTCCCCTCCGTCTTTTTCGCGAAAATACCTGCTGTATTGTTCATTTGAAAATATTTCTGAAAAATAAAAGTAATCATCTTTTTTAACTTTCATCGATGTCTCTTTTTCTGGAATCCTTTTCAACATCTCGTTATAGATTTCAGTTTTATAATCTTTTCTTTCTGCAAACCAATTATCTGTATATTTATTTTCATCTTCTAAGTATGAAATTACTTCTTTATTTTTTCTTTCATCGTCTCTAAGCCAATAATAGTCATCGATTCTAATGTCATTATGAGATTCAAGCTTTTTAGGAATTTTTTTCGGTACAGGAGGTTTGTTCATGAGTTAAATATATACAGAAAAGTTGCCGATGATGAAATAGAAAAAACGGAAGTTAAAATTAAAGCAATAAATCCAAAAGCCATATATAAATTTTCATCTTTGATTGAAATTAAATACTTATTTTTTAAATAAATAAAAAATTTATAACTAAAGATGAATGTAAAAAAAAATATGACTGCTGAAAGAATATAAATCATAATTAGATACTATATTAATAGGGGTAAATATATTAGATGATTTTTCTTTAAGAATAATCATATTATCAAAAAAAAATGGATAAATTCAAAAAGCTTAGAATTTTGCTATCCAGCGTGTTTTTCTCTCTAATTTTGATATTTATCTAAAAGCAATAATATGTTGAAAAATTACGCCTTTACAATTTCTGTTGCATCAATTATCGCTTTTTTCCTTTTTTATTTTCTTTTTGCTTACTCAGGAATAATGCTTTCAGTCGAAGCTGGTTATCAGATAGGAGATATTTCTAGATGGTGTGAAAGAATAAGTTCTGGTTACTTTAGAGAGCCTGCCAATGCATTAAGCAATATTGGGTTCATTCTTACAGGAATCTTTATGGTATGGATTCTTTCTAGGGAAGAAGTAACTGGTCAAAATTTATTTATTGGACTTACTTCTGTTTCAACTCTATACGCTTCTGCATCTATTTTTTTAGGTCCCGGTTCAATGATGATGCATGGCACTCACACAGTTTGGGGCGCATGGATAGACAATGTCAGTATGGTTGCTTATATCATAATACCCTGGCTACTAAACTTTAAAATTTTAAATGGATGGACAGAAAATCAATTTCTAACTGGTTACTTTATTATTTTATTTTTATTTTCCATTTTAAGTTGGTTTTTTGGTTCGGAATTAGGCATTGGCTTTAGTTTGTTTGGGCTATCAATTGGTTTATGGATAATCTCTGAAGTTTTATATAATTTTTATTCTAACTCAATGAGGTTTTTTTCTGGATTCGTTGGATACGCTGTTCTTTGGCTCTTTGGGACTTCTCCATATGAAGTAATTATAAATTTACAAGATTTCTGGTGGACTCTTTTCTTTTGGCTTCCTGGTTTAATAGCAACTCAAAAACCCGAGAGTACGAGAAAATATAATCCTTGGTTTTTTGCAGGTTGTTTTTTCTATATCTTGGCTTTTACAATATGGCTTCAAGGAAACCTCATAGTTAATCCAGATTCTGAATGGTGTTATCCAGATTCTATTATTCAACCTCATGCGCTTTGGCATATCTCTTGTGCTCTGGCGACACTTTCTTTCTTCTTCTTTTATCGAACAGAAAAAAGATTAAATGAAAGCTAAAATATTATGAAAAAGTTTATTCTTATATGTTTTTTTAGCACTTTTCTAGCTAACGCTTCTTCCGAGGAAAACACAATAGTTGTTCCTTTTAAAAAAATGTCAGAATTTCAAGCTTGTTATGCGTTTTTAATTGGAACAAGCGATACAAAAGAAAAATCTATGTTAAAGGATTGGATTGAGATAAAAGATTTTAATTGCAATAAGCATACAAACTCTATTTATAGAGCAAAAATCATAGGATCCATAAAATAAATACAAATATTTTATGAAGAAATTACTTAATTTAGTTTTTTTTCTTTTATTGCTTGGTGGTAATTCTTATCTCCAAGCGATAATAGTTGATGGTGTTTTATCAGAAGAGGAATGGAAGAATGCTAATGAATTAAAAGATTTCTATACCGTTTCTCCAAATACGCAACTAAAGCCGAAATATAAAACTGAAGTTAAATATTTTTCTACACAACAAGGTATTTTTTTTGGTATAACAAATGAGCAACCAATTTCAGAACAATCTCTCCAAAAACATCCTAGAGATCTTTTTTTTGCAGATGCGGATCGAATATTTTTAATGCTCGATTTTGAAGGAAAGGGCAATGTAGGTTATGAATTTACAGTTTCTCTTGGAGATTCCTTGCGTGACGCAATTGTAATTAATGAAAATGAAATATCTGAAAACTGGGATGCAGTTTGGTATGCAAAAACTCATCAAAGTTCAAATGAATGGTTTGCAGAGTATTTTATTCCATGGGGCGTAGCTCCTATGCCTGAGGAAACTAAAAATATTAGAAAGATTAATATAACTGTAGCAAGGAAAATTCATAAAGATGCAGAATATTATGCATCTCCAGGATTATGGCCTATGCGTTCACCTTTTTTGACGTCATTTAAACCAATTGAAATAAAAAATTTTTCTGTAAAAACAAACCAAAAATCTTTTGATTTTTTTCCTTACGTTAGTGGTACAAATAACTTTATCGAAAACAATAGAAGCATTAATATCGGTGGAGAAATATTTTGGGATATTGATTCACAATCAAAGTTAGATGTTTCATTAAATCCAGATTTCGGACAAGTTGAGAGTGATGATGTAATTGTGAACTTTTCGGCTAATGAAACGTTTTATCCGGATAAAAGACCTTTTTTTACAGAAAACCAATCTTTATTTGAAGTCATAGGTCAAGATTTAAGATTTATAAATACCAGGAGAATTGGTGCTATTCCTGATAAATGTTCAAATACAAATGAAAGTCATCAAGGCCAATGCAAAGATTACCGTTATGACTCTACAGACATAAATGCCGCTGTAAGGTATACCAAAAAAGGAAAAATAAACCAATATGGCCTATTTACTTCTCTTGAAGATAATTCACTATTTTCACGAGGAAGAGATTTTTTTGCAGGCAGATTTAAGAAAAATTTAGATTCAACTAAAGGAACAATAGGTTATTTAGTTACATATGTTGATAGACCATCTATTCAAAGAAAATCTTTTATAAATGTTACAGATTTTGATTATAGGCCTTCCGATATCTCTCGTTTATTCGGTTGGGTTAGTCAAGCCAATATAGAGGAGAAGGGGCAAACCAAGAATGGTTATGGTTTTCGGATAGCTTATACAGAAAGACCGAGCAAAGAGTTTTTTTCTTATTATTTCATTAATTATCATGACAAAAACTTCAATATTAATGATATGGGTTATATAAAAAAATATGACAATATTTCTATCGGGGTAAATTTTGATATAGAAAAAACACCTGAGGAAAAAAGCTCATTAATCTCGCAAACTCTGCTGGAATTTAATATCGCTCACGATAGATCTGATAAAGGAGGTTATAGTGGCGGAATAGATTTTGATGTTTTTTATGAGCTTCAATATAAAGATAGTTCCTCTATGAAGTTTGCTTGTTATTGCAATTTTATTGGCGGGCTAGACTTTGAAGAAACAAGAAAAAATTCTGCATTCCCAATTATAGAAAATCTTCCTGGCGCATACATGTATGCCTATTATAAATCTCCAAGAACCTCTAAGATTCAGTCAATTTATAATATCGCTTATGGAACTTTTGGTTATGAAACTCAAGAAAAGAATTTAGATTTAAGAAACGAAACATTTTCTATTAAGTATTCTAATGTCATAAAACCTTCGGATTCTATGCAATTAAATATTGCTTGGTTCGAATATGAAACTAAATCTAATTGGAGTATTTGGAGAGAGGATAATCTTTTTGGTTACTATGACAAAGAACAACTTTCTTCAAGTTTGAGTTTAGATTTATTTAGGGGAAACAACCAAGAATTTAGAATTAAAGGTAAAATCTATGGTATCAAAGGGCAAAATCCTCGATCGTATAGAGTCAGTTCCAATGGATATATGAATTCAAGTTTAGATAACGTAAATTCATTTCAAATTTCAGAAACTGCCTTTCAAGTTAGGTATAAATATGAATTTGCTCCTCTTTCTAATCTTTATATTGTTTATACCAGGGGAGGGAAGCTAACTATCCCATTCAATCAAGAAGATAATTTCAAAGACATTTATTCTGATGCATGGACTAATGAAACATTAGACAAATTTATTGTTAAATTAAGACTTAAATTCTAGTTTCTTTCTCCAGTGTCCTTTAGCTTCTGGTATATTAAATTTTTATATTAAGGAGAAAATAAATGAGTACCGATACAAATATAGATCACGAAAAAGTAATGGCATTATTTGGAAATGTTTTCAATGATGTTGCTGGATCAATAGCAATTATGATGTCATATATAGGAGATCAAACAGGAGTTTACAAAGCTATGGATAAATTAGGCTCAGCTTCAGCAGCGGCTATTGCTAAAGAAGCAGATGTAGATGAGCGCTATTTAAAAGAATGGTTGGCATCAAATGCGGGAAGGGGTTATGTAAATTTTAATCCTGATTCAGAAGAATTTAGTTTATCTCCTGAACAAGCGGCAGTATTTGCCAGAGAAGGAGAGCCAACGTGTATTCAGGGTTTAGTTCAAGGCGTGGTAGGGCAATTTGTTAAAGAAGATGTAGCGATAGATGTATTTAAAACCGGAAGGGGAAGACCATGGGGAGAGCATCACGAATGTTGTTTTTGTGGAACAGAAAGATTTTTCCGACCTGCTTATGCTGGTCACCTTTTAGAAGAGTGGATTCCTGCAATGGATGGTGTTCAAGAAAAACTCAAAAAAGGAGCAAAAGTTGCTGATATAGGTTGTGGCCTAGGAACATCTTCAATGTTGATGGCAGAAGAATTTCCAAATTCAATTATTCATGCATATGATTTTCATGGTCCCTCAATAGAAGAAGCAAAAAAAAGAGCAGCTGATAAAGGATTAACCAATCTGAAATTTTTTGTATCGGATGCATCCAATATTCCAAATAATGGATACGATCTAGCATGTATTTTTGATGCTTGGCATGACATGGGAGATCCAGTAGGAATTGCGGAAGGAATAAAGGATATTTTGACCGAGGACGGAACTTTTATGGTTGTAGAACCAATGGCTCTCGATGGCTTGGCAAATAATATAGCCAATAATCCTTCATCAAGTATGTTTTATGGATTCGGAACCTTGATTTGTGTTCCTGCATCAAAAGCTCAGCCTGTAGGCCTTGGTCTAGGCCCTCAAGCTGGGCCGAAAAAACTTATGGAATTACTTTCTAGCGCAGGCTTTGATAAAGTAAATTTAGCGGCAAAAACTACTAGTAATTTAGTTCTACAAGCAACAAATTAAAATTCAGCAATTTAATGAGAAGAAAGGGGTATAGATCGACTCCTTCTTCTTATTACTTTTATTCAATAAATCTTATTTAACATAATATATATTATACGAATATATAATTATCCAAATAACAAGGTTCTAAGGCTTATCCTTCCAACATATCATTAAAATTAAGTAATATTTATAAGTAAATAGATAAAGGAGCTAAAATTAAGATTTATTTACAAAAGTGAATATAAGTTAATTTAGTTTATCTTTCTCATATGCTGAAAACATAGATTTATCCAAGTATTTAGTCCAATTGAATTGGAACTCAGAAAGAGTTCCATCTTCTGAATCTTCAATACCATCGAAGTCAAGATCTTTATTTTTTAGAGCATTTGTAGGAAACATATCGAGCGAATTGAGAATACCGTCGCTATCGTCATCTTCTGATGCAATCCATTTATTTCCATTAAAAGCTATGTCCTTTGAGGGCTCATTAGATAACTTATTAACTAACACAGCACCTACTCTGGGAAGGTTAAGAACTGGATAATTAAAAAATGTATGATCATTAGTTTCTTTAGATGATCCAACGGTTAGAGTTGCGCATTGGGATAGAGAAGCTTCAGCATAAACTAATCTTGGACGAAGTTGTCTAATGTAATACTCATTATTTGATGCATCAGTAAGAACTGTTCCTTCTGGTATATCAAGTAAAGGAAAATTCTCGTAAATTTCTCCATCTATCTCAACAGGGATGTGCGGAGCATTAGCTATTCCAGGGCACATATTATCTCCACTCCAATGAGTTCCATCCTTAACTTTTTTACACTTATATGGCATACCTATAGAAGAACCAGACGTTATCATTATACTGCCAGACCAAGATTCATTATTTTTTGTTTGAATAGGCCCAGTGTAATTTATTGTAATATTTGAAGAACCAGTAAGTCTATCTCCGTTTGCATCATATATTCCGTATCCAAACCAAGTAGGAACATAGTTCCATCCATTTGCCTTCTTTTTATCTATGCATCTATCAGTAGTAGCAGTTCCATTTTTATCAATATGTCTATACAAAACGTAGTCATTATCATAGACAAAATTTGTTGTTCTAATGAATGTTGGGTTCCCGTCTGGATAACTTTGATATCCTAGCGGCTCATAAGATCCGTCATTTCTATGGACCAGAGTTTTAACGGTACCCTCACCTCCTGCATTAGGAGTGTGAATTATTTTTGCAGAGTAGAACTCACTTGCTTGTCCTGCCGAAGGATATGTAACTGGATTAATAACGAACGAATCAACAAAGATCGCTGAGTCAAATTCAATTTTATCGTTAACTTTCTTTGATTCATAAGATGCTAAATAAAGCGGATTTGAATCAGGTCTACTCCCGTAAAAATAATCAAAAGTTAGAATACCGTATGGGTTAGATGATGTATCTTCTTCTACTAATGATATTTTTGCATTAATCATACTTATACAGTTACTTAAATCTCCTAAAGGACATTGATAATTGATCATTTCTATATTGAGAGAACTATCCGTTGTACTTTGTTCTGATTTTACGGTCCATGGTAGAGTTATAGGAACTTGACCACAATTTCCCTCATCTAACTTAGCTAAATAACCCATAGAAGATCCATCAGTATTTTTTAGATTACTGAAAGCTTCATATTCAGTATTTCTAACCATACAGAGATATGCATCAACTCTCCCAAAGCCTGCCATTAAAGCGTATTGATGATTTAAATTTATTGCAAAGTCTAGCCAAACGTTTTTCAACTTTGATATTGAATTTACATCATAACTTGAAACTAAATGAGAAAAGAGAATTAAGGAAAAGAGTATTTTTTTCATAATATTTATTCAAAAGATAGAGATTCAGGAACCTTTTTAAAAGTAATTGTTTCAGGCTCTGCGTTTTGTTGTTGGGCACTTTGTTGTTGAGAATTTGAAGCAACCGAAGAACCGCCGCCACAAGAAAATAAAAAAACGCTTAAGTAAATAAGAAAAATTCTTGGCAAGAATTTTTTGACTGAAATGACTTTTCTACTAACCATGCTCTACTATCTACTTTAACCAATAAATTATACTAATTTTTTAAGTAAGAGGCATTATAATAAGAAAAAATTTGAGATATTCGTGGATCTAGGTATTAAAGGAAAAAAAGCTATTGTTTGTGCATCGAGCAGAGGTTTAGGTAAAGGTATTGCTGAACAACTTGCTAAAGAAGGAGTTGAAATTTTTATTAATGGAACTAACGAAGAAAATCTTTCTAAAACAGAAGAAGAATTCATTAATAAAAATTATAAAGTTACTTCCGTCTTAGGAGAAATGGAAAAGGCTTCAACTAGGGAAGCGTTACTGGACGCCTGCCCTCATCCAGATATTTTAATAAATAATAGTGGAGGACCTCCTCCTGGGAACTTCTTTGAATGGACCGAAGAAGACTTTTTAGGTGCAATTCAATCTAATTTCACTCAATCTGCGATGTTGATGCAATCTGTGATCCCTAGTATGCAGAAAAATAAATTTGGCAGAATTATAAATATCACTTCTGCTATGGTTAAAAGTCCTCATTTAATGATGGGTTTATCTACTTCAGCTAGAACTGGACTTCATGGACTTTCAAAAGCTCTTTCTAAAGAGTTTGCGAAAGATAATATAACTATAAACTCCTTATTGCCTGAAAGAATAGCTACTGACAGACAGGTTAGAGTTATAAATTACCAAGCAGAATTAGGGAATATTTCTTACGAAGATGCCTTAAAAATGGTTGAAGATGGATTACCAGCTAAGAGAATGGGTAAAGTCGAAGAATTTTCAGGTATTTGTGCTTTTTTATGTTCTCAACAGGCTGCGTATATAACTGGCCAGAGCATATCTGTTGATGGCGGTAGTTCTGAATATCTTCTATAAATAAGCAAAACCTCTTCTTAATCTTAGATTTTAAGAGACATTTTAATTAGTTAGATATTTATAAAATATCGTCCTTACTAACAACTTTCTTTTCAACACTAAATCCTTTCGCTTCCCCATTTATAAAATCAATTATCAATTGAGCATACTCAGGTCCGGCTTCTTCTTGAATAAAATGGCCAGGTCCTTTTATAACAATTTCTTTAGCAGAAGGAATTCTTTTGAGACTTTCAGTAATTCCAGGATTATTTCCTGTCACTGGATCATTGTCTGAATTTGCAATTAAGAAAGGTTTTTCCCATTTTTCGAAAACATTTCTAAAGGCTTGTTCATTCTTTCTTACTTCGCTAGGTATTAAATAAGGAAAAATTTGTGCTCCTGCTTTATACGTTGCATTTGGGTAAGGCGCTTCATAACCCAATCTTTCAGAATCTGAAACTGATCCTAGAACCTGCATTAGACCTCCAACATCAATATTATCTGTATATCTTGAATATCTAATCCATCCAGTAAAACCATCTCCACCAATAAATTCTTCCCAGGTTGCAGGGCCTTGATACCATATTGCTAGCTTAAATAAAACAGGCAGTACAAAACCTCTAATATCATTTAAAAAACCTCTTCCGGTAGCAATTAATCCAGTATTTGATGCAATTATCCTAGAGAATCTATCTGGTTCTTCAGCAACTACTCTAAGACCTACTAGCCCTCCCCAATCATGAACATGAGCTGTAATTTCATTTAGATCTAATTTTTGAATCAACTTAGTCATTGTATCCACATGCATTTGATGAGAATAATCATCAACAGATATGTATTTATCAGATTTACCAAAGCCAACCATATCTGGCGCTATAACTCTGTAACCTGCATCAGTAAGTATGGGTATCATTTTCCTAAATAGATAACTCCAGACTGGCTCGCCATGCAGCAAATAAATGACCTCTCCATCTCTAGGGCCTTCATCAAGATAATGAATTCTTAATCCGTTTATCATTAAATAATTAGCTTTGAAATCATAATCAGCTAAATTCTCAAATCTTTCATCCGGCGTTCTCACCACACCTGGAGATACTAAATTAAATCTTTCGAAAGAAATCTCTTTTTCTTGACTACAAGAAACAAAAAATAAAGAAAAAGAAATAAGTAAAGAAAATGCAAATTTATTCATTCAAATATATTAAAAATAAGGACAATTTTTCTCAAGCAAATATAAAACTGTCTTAAACTAAAAAAGACCTCTTTTAAAGAGGTCTTTTTTGTCTAATAATAAAAATTATTTTGTATATATTGTCTCACAAGCTTCAATGGTTTCATTTACTCTTTCATCAACATATTGTTGAGCGTCTGCCCAAATGGCAGACCAAGCAGCATTATCAAAATACTCATCTAATATTTTCCCAGTATTTGCTCCTGTGTCAGTAATCATTCGCAAATGATACATTCCAGATTCTTCCGGTCCACTTGCTATTGGAGCAAACACCCCTATCATTATGTTGTGTCCACCTTCATTAATAGCTTTTTGCATCTCTTTCATTTTTTCTGCAAAAACAAATGGACTATTTAGTTTAAGTCTAAATAATTGATGAAATCCGTCTCTAGGAACAAAGTCAACCAAAGGCTTAAATGTTGCAGAATATTTTATTTTTCTTAGTCGCTCAATTTCTAAAGAGGCCTTATAAGGATCATAAAGCTCTGAGGCACCTAAAGCTTCTTCTAGATTATTATAGGCGTTATAAACAAACATTTGACCATCGTATTCACTTCCATTTCTGGTAATACATACTCCTGCTTGAATAGAACCTAATGCTTCAAAGATTTGAGTATTATTTTTTAAAACCTCAACGTATTTATCAACATCTCTAGCTTCTACATTTAATAAACTAAAAGCACCTTCTGCTGAATAACTATTAATTGAAATTAAACATACTGTTATTAAAAAAATTGTTTTTTTTATCATTTTTTTCTCCTTTTTAATAAAGCTCTATCTTACTGCAGGATAAGCTTTTACAAACTGAACAAGTTTTGTATAAAACTTACCTCTTATTTCGCTTACTTCAGTTAAATATTCTTTATAAGCATTCGAGCCATACAATTCATATGAGGATTCAACAAGCTCTTTCATTGATTTAGAGCCTGCAAAAATCATATGAGAATAGTATTTATTTCCGAAAACCAGCCTATTGATACCATAAGATCCAGGAAAATCCTGAGAAGCCATAAGCTTTTTCCAAGATTTAAGAAAGGTTTCTTCTTTTCCAGATTCAACTTGAATTTCTATATTTGTGAATACGGTATCTGTTGTCCAATCTCCAGCTTCTAATACTAGCTGAGTGGAATAATTATAGTTTTTAGAAGTATCTGAAGTTGCACTAAAAGACTTAATCATTTCGGCAGATTCAGGACAAGACCCAAAGATAATTCTTCCTTTTTCATTATTATCATAGCCATCGTAAGTAACTAAAATCATGTGGGAATGCTTACTCCCTGCTAAAGAATATAAACCTACGTTGACACCTGATTCTTTTCTCCACTTTTCAGCACAAGCTGAAGAATCAAATTTATCCAATGCTCCAACAAATTTAAGTGGATCAGTAACACTAAAGAAATAAAATTCTCCAGTTAAAGAACTTGGCTTTAGCCCTCCAGCATGATCGTCAGAAAAAGAATTTACTGAAAAAACTAAGATTAAGATTGTTAAAAATTTATTCATATTTATCTCCATATATAAAGTATTTAAGTATAAATTAGAAAAAGAAGCAGAAAAAGAAGTAGAAAATTAACTTGCAGAACTGTGACCTACTGTTAACCCAGCAGCTTCAATCCCAGCAATTGCACAAATTTCATCTTGATCTGACCTATCGCCAGAAACGCCAATTGCACCAATATTTTTTCCGTCTTTTTGTATAAGAAGACCACCAGGTGTAGGAATAAGGTTGCCGCCTGCTAACATTTGCATACCGGTAAACGCTTTATCTAAGCGAGGTTGATCTTCTAGAACGCTTCTTAAGGTATTTGAAGATGCTCCAAAAGCTAAACAGGTCGAAGCCTTTGCATAAGCTACATGCGCTCGAGTAGGGCCTGAACCCTCTTCGGCTAATGTAGCTCTGACTACTCCAGCAACATCTACTACTGTCACAGTCAAGGGCATGAAGTCTTCTTCTCTAGCTTTTTTTAAAGTTTCCTGACAAATTTTCAAAGCTTCGTCTAGGTTAATCTCTCCTGGATTGATAATCATATCTAATTTAAATTAAACTAGATTTTATTATAAGGGATCTAAATATGAATGTTGATAAAAAACAAATTGAAATAAAAGGAAAAAAAATAGCTTATCTTGATTATGGTGAAGGCGATGTAATTCTAATGCTACATGGCAATCCTTCTTCGTCACATTTGTGGAGAAACATTGCTCCAACATTATCAGAGATAGGTAGAGTCGTGATCCCAGACTTAATAGGTATGGGAGATTCAGAAAAATTAGGAGGAGAAAATAATCCAGGATACTCTTTCAATGGT
>CABZES010000007.1 GCA_902524805.1 uncultured SAR86 cluster bacterium
ATCCTGAATCTATTTTGAAAGTAATAGATTCATACGCTTATAAAAAAACTTTTTTAATGAATATTGGTGACGAAAAAGGAGAGATATTGGAAAAAGCAATCAAAGACTCTAAAGCAAAAAACGTTCTAGAGTTGGGCGTTTATCTCGGTTATTCGACAATTAGAATTTTGAAAAATTTAAATAAAAATTCTCAGCTAACTTCTTTGGAGGCAAATGAAAAATTTGCTTCTATTGCAAAAGAACATATTTCAATTGCTGGGTTATCAAAAAATCATGTTTTAAAAATTGGGAAATCAAGCGAGCTAATAACAACTCTAAAAGAACCCTTTGATTTTGTATTTATTGACCACTGGAAAGATCTGTATCTTGCTGACTTAAAATTATTAGAATCCTTTGGCTTATTGAAACAAGGCGCTTGGGTATTTGCTGATAACGTAGTCTTGTTTAACTTAGAAGATTATCTAGATTACGTTAGGACCTCTCCAAACTATCTAAGTCAATTCATTCCAACCCTCAGAGAATACTCGAAATCTCACCCAGACGGCATTGAGATATCCAAATTTAGCTTATGAATTTAACCACTTTAGACTTACACGGAAAAAGGCATCATGAAGTTGATTTAGTAGTAGAAAATTTTATTTACTTGAATCAAGAAGAATGTCCTTTATTAATAATCTGCGGCAATAGTCAAAAAATGATTTCCTTAGTCGTAGAAGTTTTGAAAAGAGTAGATTGTGTTTTTGAAGAAGGAAAAGGTCATAATTACGGTACCGTAATAGTGAGAAAAGTATAAATGATTATTAAACAGGCAATTGGTATAAATTCAGAGGGTTTGGTCATAAACTCCTTTTCTAGAGATTCTAACTTAGATGAGTATTTAGTAATCGATTTGATTTGTCTAAAGGACATATTAAAAAATATATTATCTGTAAAAAATAACTCTTTAGTATTTTGTTTTAGAATAATTTTTAAATCTAAGTATTGTCGTGCGACATCTTCACTTGCATCATTTTTAAATACATCTATATTTGATATATATAAAGTTTTTGATGAAATTTCAGAGAGATCAGAATTTGAAATAGATCCTAAGAGTTTAAAAATCATCCTTTTGTTAACAACGTTAAAATAATATGAGCAATTTTGATTTGGTATTAAAAAACTGTCTTCTTATCAACGAAGATAAACAAACGCCAGTTGATATTGGTATTAAAAATGATCGGATAGAAAAAATAGCAAGTGAAATCACAGAGGATGCAAAAAAAACTCTTGATTTAGAAGGTAAATACGTCGCGCCTGGAATCATAGACGATCAGGTGCATTTTAGAGATCCTGGGCTTACTGAAAAAGGCGATATTCGCTCCGAATCCTTAGCTGCCGTGCACGCAGGCGTTACCTCGACTTTTGACATGCCCAATGTAAATCCAAATACTACGACAATGGAGTTGCTTGCAGAAAGAAATCAACTCGGTGCCCAAAAATCTTGGACAAACTATTCGTATTACTTTGGTGCGATGGAAACAAACCTTGAAGAAATTAAAAAATTAGATCCAAAAGAAACATGTGGGCTTAAAGTTTTCATGGGAACGTCTACAGGTACTCTTCTGGTTGAAGATGATCATGCTCTGGAACAAATTTTTGAGCATTGTCCAGTAACAATAGTAACTCATTGCGAAGATAATGAAACTATGAAAGCCAATCTAGAAAAGGTAAAACTTGAAAATGAAGAAATTGATGCTTCTTTTCATCCAATCATCAAAGATGACATCTGTTGTTACAAATCGTCTTCAAAAGTAATTAATCTTGCTAAAAAACACTGTTCTGATTTGCATGTGCTGCACTTAACTACTGAAAAAGAAATAGAACTATTTGAAAATATCCCGTTGAAAGATAAGAGAATTACATGCGAAGTATGTGTGCATCATCTTTGGTTTGATGAAAGAGACTATTCTGAATTAGGAAATTTAATAGTTTGTAATCCTGCCATAAAAAAAGAATCTGATAAAAATGCTCTTAGGAAGGCTTTAAAAGATGGTTACATCGATTATGTCGCGACTGATCATGCTCCGCATGTGTTTGAGGATAAAAAGCTTCCTTATTTACAAGCTTCTGCTGGTATTCCACTAATCGAACACTCCTTTCATATGATGATTGAACTGCACAAACAAGGATACTATTCGCTTAATGATGTTATTGCCTATATGAGTCATAAAGTTGCAGATCGTTTCTCAATATTAGATCGAGGATATATTAGAGAGGGTTACAAGGCAGATTTTATGATATTTGATCTCAACAAAGATACTCATGTTTCTAACCAAACTGAATTGACCAAGTGCGGCTGGACGCCATTTGATGGAAAGACATTTAGTTCCTCGATTTATGGAACTATTGTGAACGGAAAGCCAATAGTGATGAATGGAAAAATCATTGCTAATGAGACAGTCTCAGAAAAACTTAGATTTGATAGATAGGCTCAGATTAATCTTCTTTTAACGACTCTCTAGTCTCGATCTCTATATTTTTTCTGTAATCTGAATCTTGAATATAAATGCCTAGATAAGCGAGACCAACTGTTACAATCGCTACAACCACGAAAAAAATGATTAAATTCTTTGTTATTTGGGAATCGTTGAGGTCGTTTGACATGGGGCATATGATACTTTAGAAAAATCAAAAAAAAAGTGAATTCTGAAAAAAAAATTATAAATAAAGAGGTTTTGTCTTGGGCATTTTATGACTGGGCTAATTCCGCTTTTGCTACCACAGTTATGGCAGGATTTTTTCCAATTTTTTTTAAAAGTTATTGGGCTGGAGACTTATCTGGTCCTGAAAGTTCAGCCTGGCTTGGAACAGCTAACTCGGTATCTGGATTAGCCATAGTTTGTATTGCTCCGTTTTTAGGCGCTTTGGCCGATATCACAAATAAAAAGAAACTTTTTCTTGGTTTATTTGCTTTTCTAGGAATTATTACAACTGGTTCACTATTTTTTATCGCTCAAGGCATGTGGGTCACCGCAATGTTGGTGTATGTTTTTGCTTGTATAGGGTTTTCTGGAGGAAATGTTTTTTACGATTCACTTTTAATAAATGTTTCATCTGATGAGGATAGAAATAAAGTTTCGGCTTTGGGATATTCGCTTGGTTATTTAGGAGGCGGCTTTCTTTTTGTTTTAAATGTTGCTATGTATCAAAGTCCTGAATTTTTTGGACTCAAGTCTATTACCGAAGCCGTTTTATTTTCTTTTTTGAGTGTTTCAATATGGTGGGGAGTTTTTTCTATACCTATTTTTAAATATGTAAATGAGAATCCAATAAATAAGGTTGAAATTAAAGCTTCGAATCTTTTTATACAGTCTTTACAAAGGGTTTTTTCTACCTTTAAAGATATTAGGCAGTATAAAACACTCTCCTTATTTCTGTTGGCCTATTGGTTGTATATGGATGGCGTTGATACGATCGTGAGAATGGCATTAGCCTATGGAGCTGATATTGGACTAGAAGCTTCCGATATGATTTTAGCCTTGATTATTACTCAATTTGTAGGATTTCCAGCAACAATTCTATACGGAATTCTTGGCGATAAGTTAGGGCTTAAGCTAATGCTTTCTGTTGGAATTATCGGGTACATCTTTGTAACTATTTTTAGTATTTTTATCACTAATATCTCAGGTTTTTATTTTCTCGCTACGGTCATTGGTCTTTTTCAAGGCGGAGTTCAATCTATAAGTAGAACTATTTTTTCACAATTAATTCCGCCAGAGAAAGCCACAGAATTTTTTGGCTTTTATAATTTGGTAGGAAAATCTGCAGTAGTTTTTGGACCTATTCTAGTTGGATGGATATCTTATATTTTTGATAATCCAGATTATGGAATATTGAGTTTGTTGTTGCTGTTCATTCCAGGTTTATTAGTTTTATGGAGAATTCCAAAAATTAGTTAAGGTCATTTTTTTTCATCACATTCATTAAGCCAATTGAATTATCTGTCATGATTCCATCAACGCCCATATCAATGAGTTTTTGCATTTCATCCTCTTGATTAACAGTCCAGACATGCACCTTTAGATTATCATTATGAACTTTTTCAATGAACTTTTTCGTTACTACCTTAATGCCATTCCAAGAAATGGGTATTTGGATTAACTTTGAAATATTCTTAGTATTGAAGAATTTATATATAACAACTTGAGTTAATCCCATCGAAGTCAATATCTTTGGCTCCAGAGCATTTATTTTTTTAATGGTTCTGGAATTAAATGAGCCTAAACAAATTCTATCTAAAGCATTATGTGATTTAATTTTTTTAAGTACTTTTTCTTCCATATTAGGTACTTTTAAATCCATATTAAAATAAGAATTTGGAAGCTCCTCTAAAACTTCATCAATCGTTGGAATGGATTCATTTTTTGGTAGTCGCCTCATTCTTATATCTGCAAGACTTGAGCGATTAATGGTGACATTGGATCCAGTAATTCTTTTTATATTCGCATCATGAAATGTAATTATTTTTCCGTCTATTGTTTCTCTTAAATCAGTTTCTATATATTTGTAACCTAGAGAATCAGCTGACTTAAAGGCTTCTAAAGTATTTTCAATATAAGTAGATGTATCTCCTCTGTGCACAAAACCTTGAAATTTGCTTTTTAAAAATGAATGCATAAACAACTAATTTTAGGTATAAATAATCAACCGGGGGGAACTATGACTTTATCAGCATTAATAATTTTTGGCACTTTAATATTAGTAATCCTATTTCCCTACGTCTTCAATATTCTTAAATTAGAGAATCCAAAAAAAATAATAATTCCTTCAGAGGGTCATCATGCTCAATTATCAAGGGGAAGAATATATTATCGTTGGCATGAACCAAAAAATTTAACATCAGATGACGTAATTGTTTTAGTTCATGGGTTTTCAACTCCTAGTTTTGTTTGGAATGGAGTTATGCAAGATTTACTCTCAACAGGAAAAAGGGTGCTTTCTTATGATCATTTTGGAAGAGGATTTTCAGACCGCCCAAAGGAAAAATATAGTTTGAAGTTCTATGTTGATACATTAGAAGAGCTTTTAAGTAATTTAAAAGTTGCAAATGATTTGCATGTAGTTGGATATTCAATGGGTGGACCAATTTCAGCAAGTTTCTCTCATCAAAACAAAGAAAAAGTTAAAACTTTAAGTCTTATAGCTCCAGCTGGTTATATTCCAGAACCTCATTGGGCAATGAAGCTTTTTATGCAACCTGTTATAGGCGATTATTTTTTTAAAGCATTTCCTTCTATTTATAAAAATATTTCAGCATCTGAAACAAAAAATAGTAATGATCCAAAAGCAATAAATGAAAACGAATTTGAAAAATACTTTACCTACCAAACACTCTTTAGTGGATTTACTGATGCATTACTATCGACGGCTAGAAATTTTAATATGACTGATTCTTCTGAATCATTCAAAAAAATTGGTATAGACGGCATTAAAACTCAAGCTATATGGGGCAGTTTAGATGGAGTTGTTCCAATATCAGGAATCAAAGGCTTAAAAGAAGATGTTCCCCAAACTTTATTTAAAGAAATAAAAGAGGGAACACATGACATTACTTACCGTCAACCGACTGAAGTTGGAAAATTCCTTGCTGATTTCATTTCTTAATTCCAATAAAAAAACCTCTCCGAAGAGAGGTTTTTTATAAAAAGTAGAAACTTTTTTACATGCTAATGGTTAAAACAAGTGCATCTTGATCAGGGTTAGTTTTTCCAGCATTAGTGTCACCACTAAAGTCCGAATAGGAAAGATCAACCGTGAAGTCTCCCGCAGCCATGCTGTAACCGATGGTAGTATTTGAACCGCCATCTGCATTACCAGCTGAACTATCCATATCTCCATATGAAATGGATAAAGATCCATCTCCAACATCCATGCCGTAACTAAGCTCCATGTAATCTCCTAATTCGTCTCCTTCAGAATAGTGAAGTCCAACGTTCATAGGAAGTGATAAAGCTAGGTAGTTTTCAGAGAAATCAATATCAGTAGTTCCATTGTAAACAACTTGGATTGTTCCAATATCAAAACCGATACCACCAACTTCAAAAGTATAACCACCATAATAATCTTGTTCCAAAGTGTGGTTGTCACCCCAATCAACTGTTGCAGCCCATGTGCCGACGTAAAAACCGCCGCCTAAATCAGCATCTAAGCCAACATTGACAGAGTTATCTCCAGCGTTTTGAGTCATTCCTCTCCAGATATAATCCGTTTGAATTGCGGCATTACCAGAGATAGAAACTGCATTAGCAAATGTAGAAACAAATACTAGAACAAAACCAATTAACGTTAATTTTAGTTTATTCATATCTTCTCCATTTATAAATTTATAAATAAGTATTCATTAAAACACAATATTTACTTAAAAACCTATTTGTAGGGATCAGGGGTATAACTTTTTTTTCTTTTCTGCAAGCAAATGTGCTAAAAAAATACATTCAGACTACTATATCTAGTGCAATAACATAAAAAAACCCCCTTAAAAAGGGGGTTTTTATAAGGTATATTTAAGTACTAACTACTTATAAGATACTTATGTCGATAAAGAACGCATCTTCGTCAGCTTCCATAGCATCGTAAGCAGTATCGTCTTCAAATTCTGTGTATCCAACAGTGAAAGCAAAATCACCTAGTTCAAAGCCGTAAGTTAAGTAAAAATACTCACCGTATTCATCATAATCACCGAAAGCAACTCCGAAATCACCGAAACCGTAAGAAATTTCAATGTTATCTGTAGCAGTATCTTGACCTGCAGCGAATGAAAGTCCGAAATCACCAAATCCAAGACCTAAATAAGCTTCTTCAAAGTCAGCTCCACCACCAGCTGTTCCAGGGTAGTCAAACTTTACGTAACCAAGATCATAAGAAATCTCGCCCATTTCGCCAGCAACACCTCCATAATAATCAACCTCGGCACCAGTTCCTACAGCTGCAATCCATGTTCCAGCATAAAAACCTGAATCAAACTCAACGTCTAATCCACCATTCACAGATGCATCTCCGTTGTTTTGAGTCATACCTCTCCATGTGTAATCGCTTTGAAGAGTCGCGTTCGCAGAAACCGATGCTGCTGAAGCAATCCCTGAAGCAAGAATCAAAGAAATACTAACTATTAATAGTTTTAGTTTATTCATTACATCTCCTGTTTATTAATTAATAAATAAAGATCAATTAAACCGGATAATTTAGGACCTTCTTATCAACTCAATCTATGTATTTTTATTCCTTTATGTACAATTTAAGTGCATTTCTAATGATTTAAATTAATGCTTGAACTGATTTAAAGCAAAATAAACTAAAAGTATCTTATTTTTTTTATTTAATGTTAAATACGCCTTTAATTTTTAAACTATGAATTTCAAAGCTTTTTTAACTGAAGAAACCAAAGAAGGATTTATTTCCAATGTCAAAGAACGCTCTTTAGAAGATCTTCCAGATGGAGATGTCTTAATAAAAGTTGCTTTCTCATCTCTGAATTATAAAGACGCTCTTTCTGCTTCTGGAAATAAAGGCGTGTCAAGGAATTATCCTCACTCTCCAGGCATCGATGCAGCTGGAGTTGTGGAAGAATCAAACACAAACGACTTTTTAAAAGGAGACGAAGTAATTGTTACGGGATATGATTTGGGCATGAACACTTCTGGTGGATTTTCTGAATACATAAGAGTGCCGAAAGAATGGATTATTAAAAAACCGGATAATTTAAGCTTGGAAGAAGCTATGGCATACGGAACCGCTGGCTTAACTGCAGGGCTATGCGTAAGAAAAATACTGCTAAGTGGAATAAAACCAGAAGATGGAGAAGTATTTGTTACTGGAGCAACAGGCGGAGTTGGAATTATAGCTGTAATGCTTTTAGCTAAACTTGAGTTTAATGTAGTGGCGATAACTGGAAAAGATGATCAAACAGATCTTCTTTTGTCTTTAGGAGCAAAAGAAATAATTAATAGATCGGAATTAGAAGGTGAAATGAAAAGTCCTTTGACAAAACCAAGGTGGGCAGGCGGAGTAGACGCAGTCGGAAGTAATATTTTATCTAACTTGATAACGGCTACTCACCAAAGAGCAGCAATTGCATGTTGTGGCATGGTTG
Source organism: uncultured SAR86 cluster bacterium (assembly GCA_902524805.1). GTDB lineage: Bacteria > Pseudomonadota > Gammaproteobacteria > Magnimaribacterales > AG-339-G14 > CASICS01. The sequence goes on from CABZES010000007.1 coordinate 8,129, forward strand.
GCGGAGTTAATCTTAATACAAGTATTTTTCCTTTTATATTGAGAGGACTTTCTCTTTTAGGAGTCGATTCTGCAGAAACTTTAATAGATGTAAAAAAAGAAATATGGAATAATTTCGCTTCGGATTGGAAATTAGAAAAAATTAACGATCAAATTAAAGACGTGAGACTTGAAGAATTGTCTTCTGAAATAGAAAAAATTCTTAAAGGCGAACAAGTTGGAAGAGTTAGGTTAAAAAATTAATCATGGAAGACAATCAAGAAACAAAATTTGACGAAAAGGCAGCTGAAGCCGACAGTAAGGTTGATGCCTTAGTTGCTGTAATTATCATGTTGACAGTTACAGCTATGGTTGTCTTTTGGGTGGCATCGCAATGATGGATATAAGAGAATTTTTAAAGGAGAACACACGAATTCCGGTTATAGGAGCACCGCTATTTACCGTCTCATATCCAGAACTAGTTATTGCGCAATGTAAGGCTGGAATAGTTGGGTCTTTTCCTGCCCTCAATGCAAGACCCGCTGATCAATTGGAAGTTTGGATTGAAAAAATTTCTAAAGAATTAAAAGAATATAAAGAAGCAAATCCTCAAAAAAAAGTTGCACCTTTTGCAGTGAATCAAATTTGTCATAGTTCGAATGATCGTCTTGAACACGATATGGAAGTTTGTGTTAAACACAAAGTACCAATAATCATTACTAGCCTAAGAGCACCAAAATTCGTGACAGAAGCTGTGCATAGTTATGGTGGGGTGGTTATGCATGACGTTATAAACATCAGACACGCAAAAAAAGCTCTATCGGAAGGTGCCGATGGATTAATTTTAGTATGTGCTGGTGCAGGAGGACATGCTGGAACTTTGAGTCCATTTGCTTTAGTGAGAGAAGTAAGAGAATTTTTTGATGGCCCTATTGCTCTTTCCGGCAGTATTTCTGAAGGTTCTTCGGTTTTATCAGCATTAGCTTTGGGAGCAGATTTTGCTTATGTCGGAACAAAATTTATTGCAACTGAAGAAGCCAATGCTTCGCCTGGCTATAAACAGATGATTATTGATAGTACGGCGGATGACATAATGTATTCCGCTACTTTTACGGGGGTAAACGGCAATTATTTGCGACCAAGTGTAGAGGCTGCTGGGCTGAATCCTGAGGAACACACTTCTGGAAGTAAAGACGACATGAACTTTAGTACTTCTGCTATAGCAAAAAAAGATAACTCTTCTAAAGCTTGGAAAGATATTTGGGGATCAGGACAAGGTATTGGTTCAATAAAAGACGCTCCATCAGTACAAACTGCAGTCGACCAAATGGTATCCGAATACGAGGATGCCAAATCTAGATTAGATAATTTTTAATTATTTCTAGATAACAAAAACTGATCGAATTCCATATGCATTACAGATTTGGCTTGACCAAAAGCTAATTCGTTTGCACTTTTCTTAATCATTTTTAGTTGCAATCCTGGCAATTTCTTAAATTTATTGATCCATTTTTCTAAACACTTATTTTTTTCATCTAAATCAAAGATTTCATTTAGAAAACCTCTATTTTGCATTTCGAAAGCATTAAATTTTTCTCCACTTAAAATTACATGTTTTGCTTCCGATAAACCTAAACAGCTGACCGCAAGAGGCAAACCAAACCAGCTTAAGTTAATGCCAAGTTCTATTTCAGGATAGCCAATCAAGGAATTTTTTTCAGCCAGTCTAAAATCACAGGCAGATGCAATAACTGCTCCTCCACCAAGACAATAACCCTCAATCAAACTGATAGATATTTGTGGCAAATTCAAAATTGAATTTATACAATTTCTTCCTGAATTTTCATGCCAATAATCTTCAATAGTTTTATTTTTATAAGTCTCCGTTACATCAGCTCCCGCCGAAAAATTTTTTGATGTAGATGAAATAACAACGATTTTAATTTTTTTGTTTAAAGAAATTTCATCACATGCTTCAGAAATTTCCTTCAACGTTGAAGAACTTAAAGCATTTAGTTTTTTTGGATTATTTAAATAAATATTACAAGTTTCAGCTTTTTTAGTAACTAAAATATTTTTATAAGCTTTCATTTTCATTAGCTTAAATAAGTTTTAAGAGGATTCTTCAATATATTTTTGGGCATCCAAGGCTGCCATACATCCAAATCCGGCAGAAGTGACTGCTTGTCTGTAAACAGAATCGGCAACATCACCTGCTGCAAATACTCCCGGTTTACTTGTTGAGGTAACGTCTCCGACTAAACCACTTTTAATTTGAATATATCCATTTTTCATATCGAGCTGATTCTCAAAAATTTCAGTATTTGGTTTATGTCCTATAGCGATAAAAACTCCTTCAACTGCAAGCAAGCCATGATTGTCTAATTTTATTTTTTCAACAAATTCATCACCAATAACTTCTTCAAGCTGGTTATTCCAAATTATTTCAACTTTTCCATTTTTTTCTTTTTCAAAAATTCTGTCTTGAAGAATCTTTTCTGCTCTTAAAGCATCTCTTCTATGAACCAAGTAAACTTTTGAACAAATATTACTTAAATATAGAGCTTCTTCTGCAGCAGTATTCCCTCCACCAATGACAGCAACTTCTTTATCTTTATAAAAAAAACCATCGCAAGTTGCACAAGCACTTACACCTCGACCTAAGAATTCTTGCTCTGAAGGTATACCCAGATATTGAGCCGAAGCACCTGTCGCAATTATTAATGACTGTGTTGAATACTCATTACTTCCTTTTAACAAAAAGGGCTTGCTTGCAAGATCAACTGATTCAATATGATCATTGATAATTTCAACATCAAATTGTTTCGCGTGCTCTTCCATTCTTGTCATCAATTCAGGTCCTTGTAAGCCATCTGAATCACCAGGCCAGTTTTCTACATCTGTCGTCGTAGTTAGTTGACCACCCATTTCCAAACCAGTTATTAGGACGGGATCAAGCCCAGCCCTTGCGGCATAAATTCCTGCACTATAGCCAGCCGGACCAGAACCTAAAATTACGAGTTTTTTTACTTGAGTCATGTTTTTAAAAAGAAAGATAAATTTAACTCTATTATACTTACATAGCTATAATGCAAAATAATATTCTTAAATTTTTTGAATAAAAAGAAAACATCATCGAATTCTGAATCTGTAAAAGCCAGGTTCCAAATGAGTTCTTCAACAAAGAAGCTACTCTTAGATCTCTTCGTTTTATTTCAATTATTGTCAGGAATAATTCTTAGTCTTTCTTTACTGACATTCTCAATCGATGATTTCCAATGGAGAGAATCTACCAATGCTTCTATTTCCAATAGTATTGGTCTTGTAGGAGCATGGATAAGCAGTTTGTTATATTCTTTTTTGGGACTTACTGCATGGATCATTTCCCTAATTCTTTTTATTAACCCTCTAAATTATTACTTGAAGAAAAATGATGCGATGGATTCAGAAACCCCAGTAAAGTCAGGTTTCTTTACATTTTTTGGATTTTTTATTTTATGCTTCTCCGTCTCTCTTTTGATAAGTCTTCACCTAGATCCTTATGACAATTATTTTCCGGAAACTTCGGCAGGAATTTTTGGTACTTACTTAGCTGGACTTACCTTACCTTATTTAAGCTCTGTAGGTACAACAATCGTTGGAGCTTTTTTCTTCATGGTTAGTTTGAGTTTATTGGTTAATCTTCATTGGCAAGATCTAATTTCAGTTTTGAAGGATAGGTTTATAAATTTTATTTTCTATCTTAATAAAATATCTAAAAAAAGCCTCTTTTCCTTCAAACAAAAAATAGCCAAAAGTAAAGAAAAGAAAAATAGGCAAGAATTTCTCAATGAACATAAGTCGAAAATTAAATCGATGCCAAAACCTGAAATTAAAAAAGTCGATTCAAAAATACCCGAGGGCAAAAAAGTAATTTTAGAGAAACAAGAAGAGTTATTTGAAAAGAAAATTCCAGGGGAAATGCCAAAAATTTCTTTATTGGATGAACGAGAAGAAAATAATAGAGAAATGACTTCTCAACAACTATACGAATTAGATATTTTAAAAGAAGCTCTGATTACTAAATTAGCTGAATTTAAAGTAACCGGTCCCGAAGGAGAATACGCAATCGTGAGAGAAACTATGCGCGGCCCTGTTGTTACTAGATTTGAAGTCGAATTACCAAAGGGAATAAAAGTTTCAATGGTTTCCAATTTAAACAAAGATTTGGCTCGGTCATTAGGAGTAGGGAGTATAAGAATAGTTGAAGTCATTGAAGGAAGAGAGACAATAGGAGTCGAAATTCCAAATGCAGATAGAGAAAGCGTCATGTTAGGAGAAGTAATAGCCTCGAAAGAATTTGAAGATGCTAAAAGCCCTTTAACTTTAGCTTACGGCAAAGATATAGAAGGTAAACCTGTATTAGAGGATTTGGCGTCCCTTCCGCACCTGCTAATAGCTGGGACAACTGGATCAGGAAAATCCGTTGCTCTTAATTCAATGCTAATGAGCATTCTTTACAAAGCAAACCCTCAAGAAGTTAAATTAGTTTTGATTGACCCTAAAATGTTGGAACTTTCTGTCTATGAAGATCTCCCTCATTTGCTTTGTCCGGTCATTACAGATATGTCCGAGGCTGCATATGGATTGAGGTGGTGCGTAAATGAAATGGAAAGAAGATACAAACTTATGTCTGCGTTATCAGTTAGAAATTTAGGAGGGTTTAATTCAAAAGTTAATAAAGCTATTGCTGATGGAAAGCCTATTAAGGACCCAACAATGAAGATTGACGAGGAGAAAGGCATGACAGAAAACGATATTCCAGATTTAACTGAATTACCTCAAATTGTAATCGCTGTTGATGAGTTAGCCGATTTGATGATGGTAGTTGGAAAAAAAGTAGAACAATTAATCGCTAGGTTAGCTCAAAAAGCAAGAGCAGCAGGAATACATATGTTACTAGCCACTCAAAGACCTTCAGTTGATGTTATTACTGGCCTTATTAAAGCCAATATTTCAGCCAGAATGGCCTTTAACGTTGCATCATCCATGGATTCTAGAGTTGTATTAGATCAAGTAGGAGCTGAGCAGCTTCTTGGAAAAGGAGATATGCTTTATGTTGGGTCTGGAACTTCAATTCCGCTGAGAGTTCATGGCGCCTTTGTTGGAGAAGAAGAAATAATCAGAGTTGTCAAGGATTGGAAGGACAAAGAGACAGTAAAATATTTAGACGAGGTCACAAAAGCTCCTGAGGTAGCAGATGGATCTGACGCTGATGGTGATAATTCAGAAAAAGACGAATTCTACGATCAAGCAGTTGCTTTTGTAGTTGAATCTAGAAGGGCATCCATATCTGCAGTCCAAAGAAAATTTAGAATAGGATACAACAGGGCAGCTCGTTTGATAGAAACAATGGAAGTTGCTGGATTGGTGAGCGAGATGAATTCAAATGGAAATAGAGAGGTTTTAGCTCCAGGACCTGATGCTGAATAAATATTTTATATATTTCTTCCTATTCTTTTTTTTGCCATTATCAATTGCAACTTGCGTAGAAGATAATAAATATTTATTAAATTTTTCTAAAGAAACATTTTACAGTGCTGACTTTTCTCAATCATTCGATAAGAAAGAAAAAGAGGCCGTAAATGGTAATATTATTTTAAAAAAACCTTTTTTTCTTAAGGTTTCTAATTCAAGGTCTAATTTTGTTGAATCAGAAATTATAATTAATGAAGATTCAATTTATAGAATTGATTATGATTTAGACCAGGCGGTTAAATATAGAAAGGAAAATATTATTCATCAGATTCCTGCCGCTTTTCTTCTCGAAGATTTAAAATCTATCTGTTTAAACTCTTCGAAAGTAGATTGTATTGATAATTCTTGTACTATTTTTCTTAAAGATAATAGTTATATTTCTAAGATAGATCTGATTTTTGATGATACTTTTATAACTAAAGTTAAATATACAGATGCATTTGGAGCCAAAAGTATAGTTACAATTTCAAATTTTATTTCAAAGCCAAGACTACCAGCTTCTGTATTTAGCTATAATTATGAAGTGAAAGATCTAATTTCACTTGATTAAGATGATTGATGTTCAAAATTTAAAAAATAACCTGTCTGAAACCATAGAAAACCTATCAAGGAGAGGTTTTGACTTCAACGAAGATTATTGGTTGAAGATAGAAGAAAAAAGAAAAAAACTACAAATAGAAACTGAACAATTACAGGAAATTCAAAATAATTTAGCTAGAGAAATCGGAAAATTACAAAAGGATAAAAAAGACTTTTCCAAAGCTAAAGAAGAAGCATCAAAATTTTCCGATGATTTAAAAACAAAAAAAAATAAATTAGACAAAGTACAAGCCGAATTAAAGGATTTCTTATTATCAATTCCAAATCTAATCGATGCAAAAGTTCCAGAAGGTAACTCAGAGTTAGACAACACTATAGTAGAAGAAATTGGAAAAAAACCGGAATTTAGTTTCGACATTAAAGATCATCAAGAATTAGGCCTTCTTGGAAATGGAATGGATTTTGATGGCGCTTCTAAAATTTCAAAATCTCGATTCGTTGTCTTTAAAGATTCGCTTGCTTTACTTAATAGGGCTTTAATTAATTTCATGTTGGATGTTCATACAAAAGAACATATGTACAAAGAGATATACGTACCTTTAATCGTGAATTCAGATTCTCTAATTGGGACAGGACAACTGCCAAAATTCAAAGAAGATCAATTCAAAATTGATGATAACGAACAAGATCTATACTTGATACCAACCGCAGAAGTTCCTGTAACTAATTACCACAGAAACGAAATATTAGATTCAAAAGAGTTGCCTATTACATATGTATGTCATACACCATGTTTTAGGAGCGAAGCTGGAAGTTATGGACTTGATACCAAAGGCATTATTCGACAACATCAATTTGAAAAAGTAGAGCTTGTAAGTTTTGTAGATCCAGAAAATTCTGACGAACAACTTGAAGTTCTTACTTCACATGCTGAAAATATTCTTAAAAAACTTAAATTGCCTTTTAGGAAAGTAATTCTTTGCTCTCAAGATATAGGATTTTCTTCAAGCCTAACTTACGATTTAGAAGTTTGGCTTCCAAGTCAGAATAAATATAGAGAAATCTCCTCTTGCAGTAATTTTAAAGATTTTCAGTCAAGGAGAATGAAAATAAGAATAAAAAAAGATAAAAAAAATATTCTTTGTCACACTCTTAATGGCTCTGGATTAGCCGTAGGCAGAACTATGGCTGCGATTTTAGAAAATTATCAAAACGAAGATGGAACAGTCTCTATTCCCGAAGTGCTAAAGCCTTATATGAATAATTTAAAAATTCTCTAAATTTTTTTAATTCAAGATATCTATTAATGCTGATAGAATCTCTTCTCAAATTTAACTTCTAACACTATGGAAATTCTAATCGAGTACGGTCTTTTTGTTTTAAAAGCATTCACTATAATTATTTTAATATTTATACCTATTTTCTTTTTGGTCTCTTCAATGCGACAACCCCCTGATACAAATGAATCTCTAAAAATTAAAAATTTAACTAAGCGATATCAATCAATGGCGAATTCTTTAAAAGTATTGAATATGAGTAAAGAAGAAAAAAAGAAACTTAAGAAGTCTCTCAAAAAAGAGAAAAAGACGAATATAAAAACAAAAAAGAAACCTGTTTATGTTTTAAATTTTAAAGGAGATATTGAAGCATCCAATGTAGAAAACTTGAAAGAAGAAATAAGTGCAATTCTTCAAAGCGAGACTAAATGCGAAGAAATAGTTCTCAATTTAGAAAGTGCAGGCGGTACTGTTATTGGGTATGGTTTGGCTGCAGCACAACTTAAAAGAATTAGAGATGCCGGAATCAAACTTACTACTTGCGTTGATAAGGTAGCTGCGTCGGGAGGTTATATGATGGCTTGCGTAGCAAATAAAATTGTATCAGCTCCTTTTGCAGTTATAGGTTCTATTGGTGTCGTAGCTGCAATTCCAAATTTTAGTAAAATTTTAAAGAAACTAGATGTTGATTATGAACTGCATACCGCTGGCGAATATAAAAGAACCATTACTACTTTTGGTGAAACAACTGATGAGGGAAGAGATAAATTTAAACAGGATCTCCAGGAAATTCATGATCTTTTTAAAGAACATGTTTCTGAATTTAGACCAGGACTTGATATTTCTAAAGTTGCTACCGGAGAGATCTGGGAGGGTACAAAAGCCCTGGAGGTTGGTCTAGTGGATGAGATTTCTACTAGTGATGAATATTTAATGAATTTTTCTAAGAAACACGAGGTTTATGAAATAAAATTTGAAACAAAGAAAAAAATCCAAGATAAACTAAGTAGATTTTTAAGCACATTGCTTAAAGATTTTATAAACACAATTGACGAAACTTTAAATAAAAATAGATTTAAGTAATTTTGTAAGGAGAAATAATGATTTTAGCTAGAATAATATGTTTACTTCCAGGACTTATGCTTTTGCCAACTGGAATAGGGTGGCTATCCAATCCAGCTGAAACTAGTGCTAGTTTCGGATTTATTTTTAGTGATCTTAATTTGGCTGCTCAAAATGCTTTAATAAGAGACTTAACAGCTTTTTTTCTATTCGTTCCAGTCCTTTGCCTAATTAGCGCGATAACTGTTAATTATCGTTGGATTTTTGCTGTTGCAATTTTATTTTCTCTAGTAGTTTTAGCTCATATTATTGCAGCGACAGTCCACGGAACGGGTTTTATCATGGAAATGTTTTTACCAGAAGTTGTCATATTGATTCTTTCTTGTGCAGGAACGTATTTAATAGCAAAACAAGAAAATTAAATTCTTTAAATTTTTTAAAAAGACTTGCATCAAAACTATAACTGAATTAGCAAACTAAAATTTTATTTAAATATATCTTTCAGTTTTATCAAATTAGTATTTAATACAACTCTTAGAATAATTTACTTATAGGTATATATGAAACTTTACGTAGGAAATCTCCCTTGGAGCATCGGTAATCAGGAATTGGAAGACTTATTTTCAAGCTATGGAACAGTAACTTCTGCAAATGTAATAACAGACAGAGACACTAAAAGATCTAGAGGCTTTGGTTTTGTAGAACTAGATTCTGGCGGACCAGAAGCTATTGAAGCAATGAATGAGTCAGAAGTTGAAGGTAGAAAAGTTATCGTCAACGAAGCAAGACCCAAAACTTAAGTTACAAGGCTGTTTTAGAGAATTAGCCCTCTATTCAGACACCAATCTTTTGGCTGGAATGTATCGTTGCAGACTTTCCAGCCTCCGAAAAATCTAATAAAAGTTATTTTTTTAGGATTGCTGCGATTATCAACAATGAAACTAAGGCTATTAGACCTTCCTCTCCTATGGTAGATAGTATTGATGAAAAGTTTGAGACAACTGATCCAAAAAAAGCAGTTTCAGGTCCGAATATAATTCCAACAAGTAATGAGACAGCAACAAATAAAGCTAAAACTTCGGTAATTTTGTAAAGGAAGTTTTTAATTGTCTCTAAATTTAACCAATCCATAATTTCTCTAAGATTAGGAGCCTAGCTAGAGGCTCCTAAAACTTATAACTTTAGTTATCTAAGTAACTGAATAAGAATCGCAGCTGCTAAAAGCCCTACAATGCCATTGTCACCTAACGTTTGTATCACAGCAATAAGCTGATTTAAAACATCACCAAAGAAAAAAGAGTTTCCACCAAAAACTATTCCGGCAACAACTCCCAACCCAATTACACCAACTAAGATTCCAGTTAATCCGGAAACCAAGTCACGTATCATATTAAACGCATTTTCCATAATTTCCTCCCCAGATTTTATGTAATTAGCAAAATAGATTTAAGCACAAAAGAATCGAAAATTTTAAAAATAAATTTGTTTAGAACATGTTTTATCTCTTTCTGTCAAACAATCTTAAATAAGAGATACACAAAAAAGGGGATTTGCCAAATTTTCAGATCTCTTTGACTTAAAATAAGCACTAGTTGACAAGTTGTCGTGTGAAAGTTTTTATTTTTTTTGACAAATTATTTATATTGATTATTCAATTAATTTTTCAAGGAGGAAAAATATGAAATATTTTATTTTAATCACAACAATAATTTTTGCTGCATCATCTTTTGCAGACGATGGACCCTTTTTAGGGATTTTTGGGATAAAAACAAATAGCCCTTTAGAAATAGTAGCTGCTACAGATCAACTTAATAAGGAATGCAAAAATCCAGATGGCGTAACAGTTACCTTAATGTCTGAAAATTTAAATGGCTCAGAAGAAATGACACATTCTTATCTTGTAGGATTTCCTAATAATGCAGCTTACGTGGATTGGACAAATAGCATTTCTAGTTGTCCTGGATGGGTTAAGTATTTTGAAGCTGTTCAACCAATTTCAGAAAGTGTTACAGAAGCATTAGCTTTTCCCCTTGCTGGAGGAGGAGATGCTTCTAAAGATACAGTTTTTGTGAATTTTTTTGTTAACGTGAGTAGACCTGATAAATTCTTGTCTGCTTATAATAAGTTAATGGAAGATAACGAAGGTTGTCCAGGATCTTGGGGCTTATTTGCTATGGGGCCAGGTGTTCAACCGGAAGAGTATGGTACTCACATTGCTTTTTGCGGTTATCCAGATTTAGCCTCTTACATGGAGCAGGCTCAAGTCAGAGTTCCTACAAAAGAATTTCAAAGATTTATAAGAAAAACTTTTAGAATTTCTGAAATAAAAGGTATCACAAGTTCTTCAGTTGTAAAAAGATATAACTAAACTTTAATAATTTATGAAAAAAGGGTTGGTTGAAAACAACCCTTTTTTTTGTCTCAAAATTAAAGAATAATACGAAGCTTGTTTAGGAGGGGTGGCAGAGCTTGGTTGAATGCACTGGTCTTGAAAACCAGCAGGTCAGAAATGGCCTCGTGGGTTCGAATCCCACCCCCTCCGCCATAATTATAAAAATGTTAGAAAAAATTAGAGTATTTTCATATTTACCAAATCCAAGAGTCTGGAAGTCTATGATTACCGCTAAGCTTGGAGAAGTAGATATTAAAATTATTGGCGATAAACCAAAAAATTTATCAAATTGGTTGTGGGATTTTGATGCTTTGAAAATTGATCCTGCAAAGTTAGACCAGATAGAAGATTACAAACGAGTAAGTAAGAGAGGATTTAAAGGCGCTCTCTATAAGACTGATAAATTTTTAGAGAAACATCCTTTTGGTACGGTTCCTGCGGGATTCAATTTTGATGGGTCTGAAGGAATCTTTGAATCAAACAGCATAATGCGCGCAGTGGCCAGACTTTCAAAGGACAAATCTCTTTATGGAGATGATGATGCTTTTAAACAATCAAGAATAGATAGCTTTCTTGATGCAAATCTTGTTTTTGCTAGAGAGTTTCAAGTCTACGTCCTTGAAATTAATTCATTAAATAAATATTTGTACAAAAGAATGCAGTCAGCGTATCTTTTTTATCTGGATGGTATAGAAAAGGCTTTGTCATTTGATAAATTTATATCTGGAAATACAATAACTATTGCTGACGTATCATTTGTTTGTGATTTAGCACAGTTTTTAAGAGAAAGAGATAACAAACAGTTAATAGAAGAACAAGGATACGAATTAATTTCAAAAAATTTCGAAAAAGATTTTCCTCTTTCTTTAAAGCATCTAAAAGATTTATCTAAAAAACATGAATTTAAAGAAATCATGTCAAATTATTTGGATAAAATCCTTTAAATTTTGAAAAAATAATTTTTTTTATAAAAAATTTTTTTTTAATTCAAACTTAATCTAAAAAACCCTAAATTAGGTGTTGTAAATATAATTTCATTTCAGTAATATAATTACATAGCTTAGTAGGAGACTCAACAACTCGAGACGGTGAGGAAGAAGCTAAGAAGTAGAAGAAGAAGGGTGAGAAGACGAAAGAAATTTCGCCACATGCAGGGAAAGGGTAACTCGCCTGCACTAGATAACCCGCTAGACCCCTTCAACTTCGAATATAAAACACCACTTCGTGGTGTTTTTTTTTATACTACGTCCTATGTCTTCAATTTTAACTGGCATAACCACTAGCGGAACTCCTCATCTAGGAAATTATATTGGAGCAATAAAACCTTCCCTGATAAAAATCAAAAAAGCAAAAAGATCTTTTTTGTTTTTGGCTGATTATCATTCATTGATTAAACAACAAGAACCAGAATTAACTCATAGATCAAGTCTAGAGATTGCTTCTGCTTGGTTAGCCTGCGGCTTAAATCCTAAAAAGACTTTTTTTTATAGACAGTCCCGAGTGCCTCAAATTATGGAATTAAATTGGATTTTATCTAATACGACTTCAAAAGGTCTTTTAAACAGAGCACACGCTTACAAAGCAGCTGTAGATTTAAATCAGGAAAAAAAAATTAAAGACCTTGATAAAGGAATATCAGCTGGAACCTTTAATTATCCGATTTTAATGGCTGCTGATATCTTGATATTTGATGCTGAAATAGTTCCAGTAGGAAGCGACCAAAAACAGCATATTGAAATGACAAGAGATATAGCTCTTAGATTCAACCATATATATGGCGAAACTTTTAAAATACCTGAAGCTCATATTTCAAGAGATATTCCTTTGTTATCCGGAACAGACGGCAGAAAAATGAGCAAGTCTTACAAAAACTATATTGAATTGTTTGCAAACGAAAAAGAACTCCAGAAAGCAATTAATAAAATTGTCACAGATTCTTTATTGCCAGGGGAACCAAAAAAAACTAAAGACTCAGTTTTATTTAATTATTTTAAAGCCTTTTCCTCAAAAGAATTTTTATTAGAAGTAGAAAAAATGTTTCTTGATGGAAAAGGCTGGGGAGATTTAAAGAAAGAGCTCTTTACTTTAGTGAATAAGGAATTAAAAATTTACAGAGAAAAATATTATCATTATCTTGATAATTCAAATGAAGTAGAAAAAATCTTAATCGAGGGTGAAAACAAAGTTTCTTCAATTGCAGAAAAAAAACTTTCAGAAATTAGAAAAAAGGTTGGTATAAGAGCTCTCGATGAAAAATAAAAAAAATATTTTAACTTATCCAAAAAATATAAATTTTGAGTTTTTAGGTCTTGAGTTTATGAGACTTCATCAACATGGTCAGGGAATAATTTCTAGATCTAAATGTTCTCACTCTATTGAAAAACATGGATTTCCTTTCATCATTAATAAATTTTTAGCTGAAGATTTTAATAATTTTCAACTGACTGATTTTATGTTTGTAAGAGCAAAAGGGTTTCATGGCCCTTATTCAAGTGACTCTCTTTCTAGTGATAATTATGAAGAATTGGATAGAAAAGATATTGAAAAAAAGATTCTAAATGAATTGAAAAAAACTAGATTAAATACCCCTCAAATCTCTGATCAAGTTTTAACAAGGTTTCAATATTTTATTGATGTGATTTTAAACAGACCAACAATATGTTTCTGTTTGAATAGATCGGTTACTGATAAAAAAAATAATTTAAAATTTGAACATGAATGGTCTCATGCTTTAAATGAGTATTATGAGTTCATTATTTTTTCTTTAGAAGCAGATGAATGTTTTTCTATCATTCTTGCTTATGATTAATGAAATAGAAAAACCTCATAAATCAATTTGGCTTCTTGCTGCAGCTTTAGCTTGTGTTGGTGCAGGGCAATCTACAGTATTTATTTTAATTCCTTCAGAAGTAAGAAGTTTAGGGTTTACTGAATTTGAAGTAGGGCTAATTTTTTCAATTTCTGCTTTAGCATGGATGATATTTAGTCCGTTTTGGGGAAGGTTGAGCGATAAATTTGGAAGAGGATCGATTTTTTTACTAGGAATGATCGGGTTTGCTTTTTCTATGGCTTCTTTTGCTGCCATTTTAATATCAGCTCAAAGTCTTCTATTGCCTTTAGCATTGGTTTTTCCTTTGTTAGTTTTGACAAGGCTAATTAATGGGCTTTTAGGAAGCGCTGTGAGGCCAGCTGCTGGTGGAAGGATTGCTGATTTAACTTCTCCCACTACAAGGACAGCTGGCTTTGCAAGATTTGATGCAGGTTGGCAGTTTGGTGTTGTTATTGGGCCAATAGTTGTGGGAGTCTTGTTATCAGTTTTTAATGAGAATCTTTTAGCGCCTTTTCTATTCATAGCTGTGTTAGGTTTAATAATAGGCTTTTATAATTTTAAAAATATGAACGAATCTTTTAAAGCCGAAGATATAAAGCAGCAACCAAAATTAAAATTTTATGACTCAAGAGTTTGGCCTTCGCTTCTAATAGCATCGTTTATGGGAATTTCTAATGCCTGTTTAGTTCTAACGTCTGCGCTTTATACGAAGGACGTGATAATAACGAATGGAGAAAGTGTCTATACAGTAATAGCTATTGGATTTTCATTGGTTGCTATGTCAGGAATGTTCGCTAATTTATTTATAGTTGATAAATTTAAAATAAGGCCTTTAAACCTAATCAAATGGGGCTGTTCTTTAATTCTTTTAAGTTATTTATTTTTAGCTAATGCGACATCTATTTCGAATTTATACCTATCGTTAATTATGTTTGGATTAGGTTCTGGGTTAATAAGGCCGGGGAATATAACTATTTTGTCTCTATCAGTAAGTCCTAAAGAGCAAGGAGCTGCAAGCGGCTGGATGGGAACAGTTTTTCCAATTGGACACCTGATAACTCCATTTTCAATTATGCCTCTATATATGTTGAGTCCGAACCTGCCTTATTTTGCAATCAGTTTTCTGGCTTTATTATTAATAATATTTATACTTTTAAATCAAAAAAAATATTTTTATTATTAGGGTCTAAGATTATGTTTAAAGAAGATGCGTTAGAAGGAAAAAGAATTCTTGTCACTGGTGGAGGAAGTGGCTTAGGGAAAGAAATGTCAAAACATTTTTTATCTCATGGCGCCGAAGTTATTATTTGCGGTAGAAGGGATTCAGTTCTGAAAGAAACAGAAAAAGAGCTGGCAAAAACCACAAAAGGAAAAATTTCATCGTTTAGTTTGGACATTAGAGATTCTCTCGCGATTGAAGAAGCAATAGATTCGGTTTTTGCATCGGGAGGCCTCGATGGATTGGTGAATAATGCTGCAGGAAATTTTATAAGTAGAACCAAAGATTTATCGTCAAATGCTTTCAATGCAATTGCTTCTATTGTCTTTCATGGCACTTTTAACATGACAAATAGTGTTGGTAAGAAATGGATTGAAATGAAAACTCCCGGCAATATTTTATCAATCACAACTACTTGGGTTTGGACTGGGTCTCCTTTCGTTGTGCCTTCTGCAATGTCAAAATCGGGAATCAATGCAATGACTAAGTCGTTAGCTGTAGAGTGGGGTCCTCATAATATTAGATTGAATTGTATTGCCCCAGGACCTTTTCCAACAGAAGGAGCATGGTCAAGGCTTAGCCCGGAAACAGAAAATAATGAAGGAGCTTTAGACCAAAGTTCAATGTCATCCAATCCTATGGGCAGAGTAGGTGAAATGAGCGAACTTGGAAATTTAGCTACATTTTTAATGTCTGACGGATGCGATTATTTAACTGGTCAAACTATCGCAATAGACGGAGCAGCTTATCTTTCTGCTGGGGGAACTTTTGCAAGCCTTGGAAAGCTTAATGATGAAGACTGGACAAACATAAGAGAAACCATTAAAAAAAGTAATGAAAAAGATAAAAATTTAAGAAATACAAAATAAATCACTAAAGGAGAAAGATATGTCACAAGAAAAAATTCAAGAAATGGAAGAAATTTTAAAACTTCAAAAAAAACTATACATTGAGGAAGCAACTCCTAGTTTAGAGCTTAGACAAGACAGACTTACTCGTTGTATTGAAATGCTTAAAAAATATAATGTTGAAATTTTAGACTGTATTCAAGAAGACTTCGGCAATAGAGATTACAATTCTGGATTCCTTACAGAAATCATGTCAACCATTGGTTCCTTAAATCATGCAAAAGAAAATGTTAAACAATGGATGAAAGATGAAAAAAGAAGGAGTAACTTGTCTCAGCCTTTTCCTATAAGAACTCTTATGTCTTTATTGGGATCTAAATCTTGGATTAAATATCAACCTTTGGGAACTGTTGGCTTAATTAGTCCATGGAATTTTCCTATCAATCTGGTTTTATCACCTCTCGGGACTATTTTTGCTGCAGGAAATAGAGTTATGATTAAACCATCTGAATTCACTCCAGCCACTTCTGATCTAACAGAAAAAATGTTCAAAGAATTTTTTGATGCTTCAGAAGCTGCAGTTATAACTGGTGGTCCGGATGTTGCAGCCGCATTCAGCAGTTTATCTTTTGACCATTTACTTTTTACTGGAAGCACTCAAACTGGAAAATTAGTCATGAAATCTGCTTCTGAAAACTTAGTACCTGTGACTTTGGAATTGGGAGGTAAATCACCAGTGATTGTCGATGAAAATGCTGATTTAAAAAATACTGCAACCAAAGTTATGAGAGGAAAGACTATGAATGCTGGACAGATTTGTTTAGCCCCTGATTATGTGATGGTGCCTAAAGGAAAATCTGAAGAATTTGTTAAGGAATCTGAAGATGCAGTTAAAGTTATGTATGAGAATCTTAAATATAATCAAAACTATACTTCTGTAATAAATGAAAAACATTACGATCGATTAAACAGTTTGCTTGAAGATGCAAAAGAAAAAGGTGCTGACATAAGAGTTATAAATCCTGCTGATGAAGATTTTACTCAACAAGAAGTTCATAAAATTCCTCCAACATTAGTCTTAAATCCCACTGATGACATGGACATCATGAAAGAAGAAATATTTGGTCCATTACTTCCTGTCAAAGAATATGATGACTTCCAAGAAACAATTGGGTATGTAAATTCAAAAGACAGGCCTTTAGGTTTGTATTATTTTGGGAACGATAAAAATCGAGAAAATGATGTATTAAATAATACAATTTCAGGAGGAGTTACTTTAAACGACGTAATTTGGCATATAGGGCAAGAAGATATTCCATTTGGAGGAGTAGGACCAAGTGGAACAGGAAATTATCATGGGTTTGATGGATTCAAAAATTTTAGTCATGCTAAAGCTATCTACAAACAATTTTCTGCAGACCTTTTGGCTCCAATGATGCCTCCTTATAAAGGCAAACAACTTGAATCTACCAAAGAATCTTTATTGAAATAAATTTTCTGTATAGTTTTATATCTTATGGAAACTAAAGATATATCCCTTTCAATTGCTTTTGAGTATTTGAGATCTAAGACAAAAGGAGCAACTTCTTTTGTTTCATCGCTAGCATATACATGCGTGGCTATTGGAGTGGCAGTTTTAATAATAGTCTCTTCGGTAATGAATGGATTCGAAAAAGAACTTAGAGACCGAATTCTTAATGTTATTCCTCATGCTTCAATTGAGGGAATTTTACCTCTTTCAAATTGGAATGAGATTTATGAATCTTTAAAAGATAACCAGAAAGTTGTAGGAGTTGCGCCATTTATTCAATCACAAATGTTGATAGGAAGCTTAGATGAAGTATATGGATCAAATTTAATAGGAATAGACCCAAACTCTGAAAAAAGTGTTTCTGTAGTATCTAGTTATGTTTCAAAAGGAAGTTACGAATCATTAAATGAAGACTCAAATAATATAATTCTTGGAGAACTATTAGCAAGAAAATTAAATTTAGATATTGGAAATCAAGTATCTTTGATGCTTCCAGATAATAATGCTTCGTTTTCCGGATATTTTCCAAAAATTAAAAATTTTAAAGTCAGTGGTATTTTCAGGGTAGGCGCTCCTGATATTGATGAAGGAGTAGCTTATATAAATATTTCTCAGGCAGCTAATTTATTGTCGCTCAAAGATAATATTCATGGTTTTAGAATTAAATTTGATGATTTGTTTGAAGCAAATTATTTATCCTGGGAAGTTTTAATGGATGTAGAAGATCTTACAGATCAAGTTTTAATATCCGAAAATTGGACTTTTACTTATGGCCCCTTGTTTGAAGCAATAATGATGGAAAAAACACTTGTTGGTTTGCTAGTTTTTTTAATAGTACTTGTTGCAGCTTTTAATATAGTTTCAATGCTTGTAATGTTGATAAATGACAAAAAAGCTCAATTAGCTATTTTTAAAACTATGGGAATGACCAAATATGAAATAAGAAAAATTTTTATATATTTAGGAGCAATGATTGCCTCTATTGGCTCTTTAGTAGGGCTAATATTAGGATTAAGTTTAACCTTCCTTTTATCTTCAAGAGTATTTGAAGAATTTATAAATTCATTAATGCAAGGGACCTACTTCATAAGCTATTTTCCAGTCGATGTAAGATTTTCTTGGGTTTTCTTTATATTATTTTCTACGATTATTCTTACTCTTTTGGTCTGTTTATATCCTGCGAGAATTGCATCTAAGGTCATTCCTGCGGAGGTTTTAAGAAATGAGTAATTGTGTAATTGAAGCAATAAATTTAAATAAAAATTTTTCAGAAAATTCTAATATTGTAGAGGCGGTAAGGAATGTAAGTTTTACTCTTGGAAAGTCAGAGATAATGATTATTTTTGGAAGATCTGGTTCAGGCAAATCAACATTATTATATTTGTTGGCCGGATTAGAAACTTGCTCTAGTGGAAATATTAAATTTGATAAATTTAATTTCGAAGATTTGACATTTGACGAATTAGCTTCTATCAGGAGATCAAATATAGGTTTTGTGTATCAATTTCATCACCTAATTCCAGAATTTAGCGCTATTGATAACGCTTCATTTCCTTTGCTGCTAAATGGAGATACCAAAGAAGAGGCGTACGTGAAGGCAGAAGATATTTTAAATAAATTTGGACTTGGCAATAGAAAGCATCATAAACCAAATCAACTTTCTGGAGGAGAAAGACAAAGAGTTGCAATCGCAAGAGCCCTGATACATGACCCAAAATTTGTTTTACTAG
The DNA here is from genome assembly GCA_902524805.1 of uncultured SAR86 cluster bacterium. GTDB lineage: Bacteria > Pseudomonadota > Gammaproteobacteria > Magnimaribacterales > AG-339-G14 > CASICS01. The sequence continues at coordinate 27,053 of CABZES010000007.1, forward strand.
ATGAGCCAACGGGCGACCTTGATCGAGATACCGCTCAAGAGGTAAGAGAAATGCTCAAAGAATATATGCAAAATTCGAATGCTTCTCTAATAATAGCAACTCATGACAGAAGTTTTGAGGAGTTATCGAACTTTCAAAAAACAATGGATTTTGGATCTCTTATATAATTGTAAATAAGGATAAATATGTCATATGTACTTTTTTCAGGCGGGTTAATAATTTGGCCAATTATTCTTTTATCGATTATTTCCTTAGCCATCATAATTGAAAAATCATGGAATTTAGCAAGAGATATGGTTCTGCCTAGAGATTTAACAAAGGATGTTATTTCCCAAATTGAAAAAAAATCTCTTACTAATGAAATGAAAGAAAAGATGGCATGTGACTCTATTCAAGGAACAATTTTTTTTGGTCTTCTAGAAGAAAAAATTAAAAGTAAAATTAATTTGAGATTACGCGCAGAGGAGATTGGGAGAATTGAAATAAATAAACTCGAAAAGTTTATGACCTTACTTGGCACTATTGCATCAGTTTCTCCAATTTTGGGTCTTTTAGGAACTGTGACAGGAATGATATCAATATTTAGTAATCTTTTAGTTGTAGGAACCAATTCCATAGGACCTTTGGCAGGAGGTATTGCAGAGGCTTTAGTCACAACTGCCGCTGGATTGATTGTTGCAATTCCGAGTTTAATTTTTTATCGATCGTTTAATAGAACAATAGATAATTACTCTTTAGAGTTAGAGGAAGAATCAAATAAATTAATTAGTTATTTATCAAAAAATTGAAATTCAAGAAAAAAAAATCTCCAGATATAAGTTTAGAAATTACTCCCTTGGTGGATGTTATTTTTCTTTTATTAATCTTTTTTGTTTTAAGTACTCAATTTATTGATTTAAAAACTATGTCTATAGATTTACCGAGCCTTGATAAAAAAACAATGAGTAATTTGCCAGAAAACAGAGTCAAAATAGAGATATCTAAAGAAGGAGAGGTTTTGATTAATAATACGACGATAAGTGAATTTTCTCTCAAATCACTTAACGAAGAACTTAGTTTAATCCCCTCAAATGTAAAGACGGCGATTATTTCCGCTGATTCAGATACAAGATATCAATATATAGTTACTATTATGGAGTCTTTAAACAGCAATGGTTTTAAAAATATTCAAATTAATGGTGTTTCAAAGGTAGATTGATATGTCTGTAAAGAAATCTTACTACTTTAGACTTCTATCATATGTTAAACCGTATTTAGGTTACTTTTTATTAAGTTTTCTGGGTTTTATTTTTTTTGCTTTATCACAAGTCGCTATTGCTGAATGGTTCAAACAAATTGTTGATTATATTTCTTCACCAGATCCATCAAAATCACTCATCTTGCCTTTAGCTTTGGTTGCCCTGGCAGTATTTAGAGGAATCGGATTTTATTTAGGAAATTTTTTTATGATGTATGTGTCTTTGAATTTGGTGCACGATTTAAGATCTGACTTATTCCGATCTTTGGTTTCATTGCCTTCCAAATTCTACGATGATAATAATAGAGGACATCTTTTATCAAGAATAACTTTCAACGTTGGTCAAGTAAGAGATTCAGGTACGGAAGCATTAAAAATTTTATTCAGAGAAGGACTTATAGTAGTTGGAATTTTAAGCTATCTTTTATATCTCAACTGGAAGCTGTCTTTAGTTTTTCTTTTAACCGCTCCTCTAATAAGCAGTATTATTTTTCTAGCTGCACGTAGGCTAAAAAGGGTTAGCACTAGACTTCAAGACGCAATGGGAGACATTACTCATGTCAGTTCGGAATCGATAAATGCTAATAAAGAAATAAAGTTATTCAATCAACAAGAAGCCGAAAATTTGAGATTTAAAAAAGCCAGTTTGGACAATACTTTGGCATATTTAAAATTTGAATCAACTAACTCTATTGCCTCACCTTTAATCCAAATAATTCTTGCCCTTGCGTTAGCCCTGATTACCTGGATTGCTTTAGACTCAAACGTATTAGAAGTAATGACAGCTGGAACTTTCATAGCTTTTTTTGGCGCAGCAGGAATGCTTGCTAAGCCAGTTAGGCAACTCACTCAGGTTAATGCCATGATTCAAAGAGGCGTTGCAGCTTCTGAAACTATTTTTGATCAGCTGGATGAGAAGCCTGAAAAAGATAGCGGTAAAGAAGTTTTATCAAAATGTGATGGAAATCTTATGTTTAATAATGTCTCTTTCAGTTATGAAAATTCAAAAGAAAAAACATTAGACAAGCTGTCATTTGGTATTTCAGCTAATAAAACACTTGCTATTGTAGGTGCTTCTGGCGCCGGAAAGTCTACCATTGTAAATCTTATTCCTAGATTTTATGAAGTTACCGAAGGTGAGATAACATTAGATGATTATTGTATAAATGACATTAAGCTGTCAAACCTAAGAGAAAACATTTCAGCTGTAGGACAAACAACTATTTTGTTTGATGATACTGTGTTCAACAATATTAAATACGCAAATCCTGATGCTTCTGATGAAGAAGTATATGAAGCTTCTAAACAAGCCCATGCCGAAGAATTCATCTCAAAATTGCCAGATGGATACGAAACTCTAGTAGGAAATGATGGAATGCTTTTATCGGGGGGCCAAAGACAGAGAATAGCAATTGCACGAGCTTTTTTAAAAAAATGTTCCATCTTGCTTTTAGATGAGGCTACTTCAGCCTTAGATTCAGAATCAGAAAAATTAGTCCAAGAAGCTATAGAAAAACTAAAGGCAAATAAATCAACAATAGTCATTGCCCATAGGTTGTCAACCGTGGAAAGCGCCGATGCAATAATCGTTCTAAAAAAAGGTAAGATTGTTGAGCAGGGCAAACATGAAGAGTTGCTTTCCCTAGAGGGAGAATATTACGAATTATATAAAAATCAGTTCTCGGACACAGAATTGAAAAAATCTTCTGAAAATAAAGTATTTATACCATCCATAAAAATTGAAGAGAAAACACCTCAAGGAATAATTGAAAAAGCTTGGTATCAAAATAAATTATGGATCAAATTTATGCTACCACTATCTTGGTTGTTTAATATTGCAACTTCAGTTAGGAAAAGGAGGCAAAAAAAAGATGCTTGGAAACCAGATCAAAAAGTTGTCGTCGTCGGTAATTTAAGCCTTGGTGGGAATGGAAAAACGCCTTTCGTAATTTGGCTAGCTAATTTTTTAAAAAGTAAAGGACTTAAACCCGGCATTGTTTCAAGAGGATATCGAAGCGCTTCTGCTCAATTCCCTTTGGAAATAAACGAAAATACCAGTGTTAGTGCGTCAGGAGATGAACCTAAGCTCATTCATAATCATACTAAATGCCCAACAGTAATTTCGCCAAACAGAGTAGATGCAGTAAAGTTTCTCCTAAAAAAACACGATTGCGACGTGATTTTAAGCGATGATGGGTTGCAGCATTACAAACTTGGTAGAGATATAGAAGTTGCGTTGGTCGATGGTTTTAGAAAATTTGGAAATGGGTTTACTTTTCCTACCGGACCATTGAGAGAGCCTTTGAGCAGATTAAAAGATGTAAATTACATAATTAATACCAATAAATTTCGCTCTGATGAGGAGGAGCTTACTAACAAAGATATATTGATGACTTACGAACCAGTCTCTTGGATAAAACTTAATACTGGCGAAGAGAAAAAAATTGAAGATTGGTCTTTAAGTAAGTTGGTTTACGGCGTTGCAGGAATAGCCAATCCAAACAACTTCTTCTCTACTTTAAGAAATTTAGGTTTTGAGGTTATTGAAAATTCTTTTCCTGATCATCATACATTCAGCAAAGCAGACTTCATGGGCCTTGAGGATTTACCAATTATCATGACTGAGAAAGATGCAATAAAATGCAAAAATTTTGTCGGAAATTTTTGGTATTTAAAAATTGAGGCAAAATTATCTGAAGATTTTGCTGACGAAATTTACAACAAAATAGTATCTTGAAAAAAATAGTAATCATTCCTGCAAGATTAGATTCAGAGCGATTGCCTGAAAAACCCTTAAAAATGATCAATCAAAAGCCCATGATTGAATGGACTTACCAGGCCGCTTGCAATTCGATTGCCGATGAAGTTTATGTTGCAACTGACTCGCGAAAAATTAATAAAGTAGTTAATGGTTTTAATGGAAAAGTATTTATGACTTCTTCCTTGCATCAAACTGGAACAGATAGAGTTTTTGAAGTTGCAAGTAACTTGAAATTAAAAGATGAAGATATAGTCATTAACGTTCAAGGAGATGAACCTTTTACAGATCCAGAGGATATAAATAATATTTTTAGGTCTTTCTTTAACTCTGAAAAAAATACTGACACTCAAATTAAAAATATTTTAGCGCACGAAATGACAACGTTATATTCTGCTCACGAAACCGTATCTCCTAAAAACAACCCAAATCAAGTGAAGATCAAAGTAGACGAATGCATTTCTTTAGATTTCTCCAGAAAAATAGATGGCGACACATCGGATTGGTTTATTCACTTAGGAATTTACGGGTATAAATATAGCTGCTTGAAAAATTTTGTTAACTGGGAGCAATCTAAAAGAGAGCTCGAAAACAAATTAGAACAGTTTCGTGCACTTGATAATGGAGTTTTAATCAAAGCTTTACCATCGAAATCCTTATTCCATTTGGGCGTTGATACGCCAAAAGACTTAGAAGAAGCCAATGAAATTGCCAAGAAAATTTAATTCAGATTTTAGTTTATTAGAAAACAATTCTTTGAAACTTAATTATTCCAGTGATTTATTTGTATCTTGCAATAATGAGGAGGATCTTTTTTTAATTCATGACTTCCTAAAAAATAACAAACTAAATTATTGGATTATTGGTGATGGAACAAACATTATTTTAAAAAATAATTTGAAAGGCCTGGTTATAAAAAACAATCTAAAAGGAATTTCCTTTTACCAAAATTCAATGACGGCTGGAGCCGGAGAACTTTGGGACGACATAGTGACATCGTCTTTAGACAACAATCTATATGGGCTTGAAAATTTATCTGGCATTCCTGGCTCGGTTGGCGCTTCACCTATTCAAAATATTGGTGCTTATGGATCTGAAGTATCAGACTTTGTAGAATATGTTGAAACTTTTAATCTTAAAAAAGGGCGCTACGAAGTCTTTTCGAAATCGGCATGTAAGTTTTCCTATCGAGATAGTATTTTCAAAAAAAAATCTAATCTTCTAGTAACAAAAATCTGTCTTAATCTTAGTGAAAAATTCAAAGCAAATACTCACTATGAAGCCTTACCTAAAAAAGTCTTTGATGCGAGAGAGCAGAGGAAAAATATTTTAACTATAAGATCTCAAAAATTGCCAAATCACAAAAAGATTCCCAACGTAGGTAGTTTTTTCAAAAATCCAATTATTTCAGAATCAAAACTAAAAAAACTTATATCGGATTTTCCTGAAATTAAGTCTTATGGTTTTGATGAAAAAAAATATAAAGTTTCAGCAGCATGGCTTATTGAAAAGTTAGACTTAAAAGGAACAACAAAAGGTGAGTGCGGTATTTCCAAAGAACATGCTTTGGTTTTCTATAACCTTTCTGATAAATCTGACTCTCTTTTATCCTATGCCAAAGAGGTCAAAAAAAGAATAAAAGAAAATTTTGATATTGCCTTAGAATTTGAACCCAAAATATTTAGTTAACCTTGAAAAAAGAAATAAATACTGCAAGTCTCTTAAAAGAAATTCTCCAAGCTCAAAAAACCTCAGGAGAATTACCTCCCGTGGAAAAATGGAATCCACCTTTATGTGAAAATATTGAAATGCAGATTTCAAAAGACGGTAAGTGGTTTTTTATGAATTCTCCTATCGGTCGAGAAAAGATGGTTCGGTTGTTTAGCTCTGTCCTGAGGTTAGATCCAGATGGATTTTACTATCTCGTTACGCCAGTTGAGAAGATAAAAATTAATGTGGCCGATAAACCTTTTGTAATAGTTACTTACGACAAAGAAAAAATAGATAATAAGGAAACTTATTTTTTCCAGACCAATGTAGGAGATGTTATTCCTTTAAATGATTCCCATCCTCTAAGAGTAGAATTTTCTGAAAAAACTAATGAACCATCTCCATATCTATTGGTAAGAAAAAATTTAGAAGGGTTAATTTCAAGAAATGTCTTTTATCAATTGGTTCAAGAAGCCAATTTAGATGAAAATTCTCAAGAATTATATATTCAGAGTTCTGGTATTTCCTTTTCTTTAGGAAAAATTTAACTCTTTTTACATAAAATCAGGGTATATAGTATAATTAAATCAAATTAGTTAACTTTTTTATAATTCTCAGGGGAGGGAAACCATGAAAAGACTTTTAATAGCACTATTGTGCTTGTCTGCATTTCCTACATCTTATGTTTTTGCCCAAAGCGCTGATGCTTTGACTGAAGACTTGGTAGTTTTTGCAAGAAAAAGAGCAGAGTCATCTTTTGATGTGCCTGCGTCAGTTACAGCCCTAGATCGAAATACGCTAGAGCTTTTAAATGTAAACAATTTAGGCGACCTAACAGTAGGCATACCCAATGTCTCATTTGATGATATTGGAACTTTTAAAGGAGTGGCCAACTTTCAAATTAGAGGGTTAGGTATAAACGCATCCATACCTTCTATTGACCCCACGGTCGGTGTTTTTATTGATGGTGTTTATCAAGGTTCAAACCATGGTGTGCTGTTAGATAGTTTTGATATTGAAACAATTCAGGTTCTTAAAGGACCTCAAGGAACTTTATTTGGAAGAAACGTGACAGCAGGTGCGGTTTTAATAACTACTGGTAGCCCAACTGACGAATTTACTTCCAAAGCTAGAATTGCGATGGATGGTATTGGTAGTCCCGGTGGAGGATTGAATAAGTATATTCAATACCGTGTTGGCGGACCTATTGCTGATGGCTGGAAAGGTTCTTTTAGTGCGCACTTAAATAGAGATTCAGGTTGGTTTAAAAATGACTTTACTGATGATGAACATGGCATGAATAACCAAGAGAGCTTTAGAGCAACACTGATTCATGATTATTCAGATAGAACTACTTTTACTTTTAAAGCAGAAAGTTCTGACATTAAAAGTGATGGTTCGGCAGGACAAAGTCATGCAAATGCCGCAACACAAACATGTTTAGGTCAGTGTAAAGATAGAAATTCTTTTGCTTTCTCGAATAATGAAACAGGTATTTATGAAGCCGACACTAAATCTACTACTTTTACTGTAAATCATGATTTAGATAACGGAGCTATTACATATATTTATGGTACAAAATCCATAGATCAAATATCTATGGGTGATATTGATGCTACATCAGCTAAAGTATTTCATGCTCCAGGATTCTTAGATCACGAACAAGATAGTCATGAACTAAGGTGGACTGGAAATGTTTTAGAGAATGGAACCCTTACGCTTGGATTTTTTGATTACAGCAGCGAACTCAAATATCACGAAGCAAGAGTTCTTGCCGCTTTATCAGCAAACATGGACGGTGGAGGAGATTACAATGTTGATCAACAAGCAGTTTTTGCATCTCTGGACTATAACCTAACTGATAATCTAGAAGTTTCAATTGGTGTTAGAGATACTGACGAAGACAAAGAAGCTTCAATAGCTTCATTAAATAAAAACATTACTGCGTTTTCTGCTACAGCCGGAGATGACTGGGATTCAGTCTTAATCATGACTAGACCTTGTAATGTTTTAAATGGCGGTTGCACCAGAGACTTCAATGACAAGCAGACTTACTCAAATACTTCATCAAAACTTGGTGCGAAGTACACCATTGATTCTGATCGCATGGCTTATATCTCAAGAGCCGTAGGATTTAGATCGGGTGCTTATAATTTAAGAAATACTAATGCTGATGTTGCAAATTATCCTCCAGGACCAACTTTGGTTGAAGAGGTTACGACTTATGAAGTTGGTTATAAAATGAGCTTTGAAGGTGGAAAAGCAACATTTGCTATTTTTGATACTGAAATTGAAGATATTCAAAGAGAGCTTAATGAGGCCGATGCAAACACAGGAGCTGTTAATCAATATCTTACCAATGTTGGTGATGCAGAAGTTCAAGGTATTGAAATCGATTCAGTTATATCTCTGTCTGATGATTTAGTTTTATCTTTATCTGCTGGTTATATTGATGCTTCTTATGCGACTGTTACTAAAGATATTAGTGGCGATGGTACTCCTGCAACAGGACCAATAGTAAATGCTACTGATCTTGCTTTAGAATTACCCAGAGCAGCACCTTTGACTTGGTCTATTGGATTAAACAGATTTGGTTCTTACGAAGGTTGGACAACTAACTCTAGAATATCCTTAGCTCATAGAGATAAATCTTTCTATACTGATAACAACAAAGGTTTTATCAACAAACAAAATGTCCTTAATGCTGGTTTAGACTTCACATCTCCTGATGGAAGTATGTCGATCGGTATTTACGGAAACAACCTTACTAATGAAGTGAGACATGGTGGTGATACTCAATTGAGTATCGGTTCTTATGCTCCTTTAATGAAAGGTCGTGTAATTGGACTTGAAGGTACTTATAACTTCTAATTAAGTCACAAAAAAAAGGCGCCTTAAGGCGCCTTTTTTTTATTTTTTACATATTTGGATAATTAGGACCACCCATACCTTCAGGGGTAACCCAAACTATATTTTGACTTGGATCTTTAATATCGCAAGTTTTACAATGCACACAATTTTGGGCATTAATTTGAAACTTCTTTTCACCTTCTTTTTCGACCACTTCGTAAACTCCAGCAGGACAGTATCTTTGCGCGGGTTCATCATATTCTGGCAAATTAACTGCAATCGGAATAGATGCATCTTTGAGCGTTAAGTGGCAAGGTTGATCTTCTTCATGATTTGTATTTGATAAAAATACCGAGGAAAGTTTATCGAAACTAACAACTCCATCCGGTTTGGGATAATTTATTTTCTCAACTTCCGAAGCTTTTTTCATGCAGGCATAATCTGGAGTTTTATGTCTCCAGGTGAAAGGCATTTTTCCTCTAAAAAGGAATTGTTCAATACCTAAAATCAATCCCCCTAGAGCAATTCCGTACTTGTGGATGAGAGCTCCCATGTTTCGTGATTTATATAAATCATTTTGAATCCATGATGCTTGAAATTTTTCTTCGAAATCCAGTAAATCTTCACCGATCTTATTGGCAGAAATTGCTTCGAATGTCGACTCTGCCGCAAGCATTCCCGATTTCATAGCAGTATGAGAACCTTTGATCTTTGTAAAAACCATCAGGCCAGCGTCACAACCTACTAAAAGTCCACCCGGGAAAGTCATTTTAGGTCTAGAACTGTATCCGCCTTTAGTAAGAGCTCTGGCCCCGTAAGCAACTCTGGTGCCTTTTTCTAATATTTTCTTGATGTCTTTATGTTGTTTCCATTGTTGGAACTCATCAAAGGGACTCAAATGAGGATTTGAATAGTCCAACGGAACAACAATGCCTAAATAAACTTGATTATTTTCACCATGGTAGAAATAAGAACCAGCTCCGGATTCCATACTAGGCCATCCTAGAGTGTGCATGACCGTACCTTCCGAATGAAATTCCTCGGGCACATCCCAAACCTCTTTGAAACCGATACCATAATGTTGAGGATCGCTTTCTGCATCTAAACCATATTTTGAAATGAGTTGCTTGCCTAGATGACCACGACAGCCTTCAGCAAAAATTGTGTATTTTCCTCTTAATTCCATTGATGGTTGATAAGAGGCTTTTTTCTCACCTTCTTTAGAAATACCCATTTCTCCAGTAAGTATTCCTTTGACAACATCATCTTCAAAAATTACTTCAGAAGCGGTAAATCCTGGAAATATTTCAACGCCTAGACTTTCGGCTTGTGTGGCAAGCCATCGGCAAAGATTAGCAAGGCTCATCACGTAGTTTCCGTGATTATTAAAATTTGGTAATAAAAAGGAAGGGAATGGAACATTGAATGATAGTTTTTCATTTAAGAGGACTTTGATTACATCTTTTTTGGCAGGGCTATTAAGAGGTGCGCCTTTTTCTTTCCAGTCGGGAATTAACTCGTTTAAAGCTCTTGGTTCGAAACAATTGCCAGATAAAATATGAGCGCCAACCTCAGACCCTTTTTCGATAACACAGACGCTCAAATCAGAATCATTTTCTGCAGCCAACTGTTTCAGCTTTATGGCCGAGGAAAGACCAGATGGTCCTGCACCAACAATGACAACGTCATATTCCATAACGTCTCTAGACACTTCTTCTGTAGTAACTTCCATTTACTTATATTGTAGTTTAAAAATCGATAATCAAGTTGTTTTATAGCAAATATGCATAAAAAAATGCTTTTTTTAATCCCTTTTTATTAATATTTATATAAACTTATGCCATCAAGACTTTGCTTGAAGAACTGATATCAATTAAAATATCATCGTTCAGAATCAATAAGTCATTTACTTTATGAAAATTTTAGTACCAATTAAAAGAGTTGTAGATTACAACGTAAAAGTTAGACCTAAATCAGACGAAAGTGGCGTAGATCTAAATAACGTAAAAATGGCAATGAATCCATTTTGCGAAATTGCTGTTGAAGAGGCAGTAAGACTAAAAGAAGCTGGAAAAGCTGAAGAAATTATTGCTGTTACCATTGGAGCTAGCTCGTCTCAAGAACAACTTAGAACGGCTCTTGCTCTTGGAGCTGATAGAGCTATCTTGGTTGAAACCGAAGTTGAAGCTGAACCGCTAGGTATTTCAAAATTATTAAAATCTATTGTTGATAAAGAATCTCCAGACCTTATAATTTTAGGAAAACAAGCAATAGATGGCGACAATAACCAAACCGGTCAGATGCTTGGCGCCTTGACTGGTTTTTCCCAAGCAACATTCGCCTCAGAAGTTAATTTAGAAGGTGAAAGCCTATCTGTAACTAGAGAAATTGACGGTGGTCTTCAAACTTTAGATATAAATTTGCCTGCAATTGTGACAACAGACTTAAGATTAAATGAGCCAAGGTATGCTTCTCTTCCGAATATTATGAAAGCTAAATCCAAGCCATTAGATATTATTCCTGCAGCAGACCTTGGAGTGGACATTTCCCCAAGGCTTGAAATAATCAAAGTAACTTTACCGGCCGAAAGAGAAGCAGGAGTTATTGTTGAAACGGTCGATGAATTGATAGATAAACTTAAAAACGAAGCAAAGGTGATTTCATGACAGCATTAGTATTAGCAGAACATAACAACCAAGAACTTAAACCTGTAACTTTAAACACAGTTACGGCGGCCCTTGAACTTGATCAAGATGTCCATATTCTAGTTGCTGGAAATGCTTGTTCAGCTGTAGCTGAGGAAGCCGCTAAGGTTGCTGGAATAGCTAAAGTACTTCTCGTTGAATCCGACGCTTATGAAAACTTTCTAGCTGAAAATATAGCTACACTGGTTTCTAACATCTCAGGCGATTACGACTTTATTCTTGCACCGACTAGCACTAATGGTAAAAATGTAATGCCAAGAGTTGCTGCTCTGCAAGACGTTAGTCAAATATCAGATATTTCGGCGATAGAAAGTTCCGATACTTTTCAAAGACCTATTTATGCCGGAAATTGTATTGCTACTGTTAAAAGCAATGATTCTAAAAAGATCATTACCGTCAGAAATACTGCTTTTGATGCTGCAGATGCAGCTAGCGGGTCAGCAGAGATAATTACTCTAGAAGAGATAAATGATGCAGGTATTTCAAAATTTGTAAAAGAAGAAATCGCTGAATCTGATAGGCCTGAATTAACGGCAGCGGATGTCATAATCTCTGGAGGACGTGGAATGCAAAATGGAGATAATTTCTCAATTTTGGAAGGTATTGCAGATAAATTAGGCGCAGCAATAGGTGCTTCAAGAGCAGCTGTTGACTCAGGGTTCGTGCCAAATGATTATCAAGTAGGTCAAACCGGAAAGATTGTTGCACCAGATTTATATATAGCTGTGGGAATTTCAGGAGCTATTCAGCATCTTGCTGGTATGAAGGACAGTAAAGTTATCGTTGCAATCAACAAAGATGAAGACGCGCCTATCTTCCAGGTTGCTGACTATGGATTGGTTGCTGATTTATTTGAAGCAATGCCGGAGTTAGAATCAAAAATATAAGTCTCCTAAACATCTCTATATCTGATTCAGCTGAGGATTACTTAGCTGATCTTATAGCTAAACAAGATGAAAAAGATATAAATATTAGAATCTTCGTTACAGATCCAGGAATGCCTATTGCAGAAACCTGCATTGTATATTGTAAAGCAGGGGAGGAAGAAAAGGATGATCAACTTTTAGAACTAAAAAAAATAAAAGTTTTCCTTGATAATGCATCCTTGCCCTTTTTGAAAGATACTAAAGTTGATTACAATCCGGATAAATTTGGAGGCCAACTTACAATAAGAGCACCCAATGCAAAAACTCCTAATTTGAAAGAAGATAGTTCTATAGAAGAAAAAATAAACTATTACCTTTATAGCGAAGTAAATCCGTCATTAGCATCGCATGGTGGCGAAGTACATTTAGTGGAAGTCATTGATAACTCAAAAGCCGTGTTGAGATTTGGAGGAGGCTGTCAAGGTTGCGGAATGGTAGATCTTACTCTTAAAGATGGAGTTGAAAAAACTCTTAAAGAAAATATTCCAGAATTATCAGAAATAGTAGATTCCACTGATCACTCTCAAACAGAAAACGCTTACTATAAATAATCTTTCATTAGACACTATCTGTCGAAATTATTTAATATAATTAAATAAATGAGCGACGAAAATAAACTCTATGCATTTAACGATACGGAAACCACTGGCCTCAATACTTGGTTTTCCCAAATTATTCAGATTGGATCCGTTCTTAGTGATGAAAACTTTGAAGTTTTAGAAGAATTAGATATTTCTTCAAAGGTTTTGCCTTGGGTTGTTCCTACGGTAGGAGCCTATAAAGTTCATAAACAACTAGATAGTTTAAGTAGCAATATGTCCCATCTCGATATGATGACTACTTTAAAAGATAAATGGTCACTATGGAGTAAAGAAAAGAATTTAATTCATGTAACTTACAATGGATTGAAATTTGATGAAGAGTTATTTCGAAGACAATTTTATTGGAATCTCTATGACCCTTACATGACCAATACGAATGGCGCTAGTCGAATAGATTTAATGGTAGTGATGATGGTAATTGCTAATTTTTATTCCGATCAAATTCTCTTTCCCACGGATGATGAAGGAAAAATAAAATATAAGTTAGAACTGCTCGCAGAAGAAAATGGAATATCTGCTCAAAATGCCCATGACGCCGTGGTTGACTGTTATTTAATGATTAACCTTCTAAGAGTCATCAAAGAAAAGATTCCTGAAGTTTGGTCTTCTGCTGTATCAGCATCATCTAAAGAAGGTTGTCTAAAGCTACTCAATTCAGAACCTTTTTGTATGCAGGGAGAATTGTATGGAGGTAAAAAATTTACCTATCCTGTCGTGCCATGTGGTCAAAATCCCAACAATAAAAATGAAATAATTCTTCTCGACCTTTATTTTGATCCCAAGGAGCTTTTTGAGATGAAAGATAATGAACTAAAAGGACAAATTGGCAGATCAGGTGCATTTAAAAAGATTGCAATCAATAAAACTATCCCTCTCATTAATGCAAAAAATATACCTAATTTGTCTAAATTTTTAGACGCCCCTGAAAAACAGCTAGAAGAAAGGGCTAAAATAGTAAGAGAAAATATAGACTTTCAAGAAAGAATTTCTAACGTTTTAGGAGAATCTCAATTTAATTGGCCAGCACAAGAAATTGTTGAACAAAGGATCTATGATGGCTTTCCTTCAGAGGCTGATAAATTATGGAGAGAAAGATTTGAATTAGCACCATGGGCCGAAAAAGTTAAATTAATTGATGGCTTCGAAGATGAAAGGTATAGAGAACTAGCTGAGAGGATTGTTTGTTATCAAAAGCCTGAATTTGCTACTAAAGAAATGATCGATAGATTTGAGTCTTTTGTAAAAACAAGACTCTTTTCAAAAGGGCCTTGGCTAAAGGATCGAGGACAAACTTTAGATCAAGCTATTATAGAAGCTGAAACGTCTTTATCTGAGGACAATTCAGATGAGGATGTAGAAATTTTAGAAAAACTTCTTGATCACTACAGAGAAAAGAAATCTACATATTCTTGATTGGCGATATCTGAAAAATAACGCCAAATTTTGGATGGTCTACATAATGTAGTTCTTTAGATCTAACCTTTCTTGAATGGTTAATTTGATATAAAAATTCCAATTTTTCATTTTCAAAGAGATTAATTTCGTTAATCATAAATTCTCCTTTCTTGATTTGCTCTTTTAATTTGACAGTTTTTCTAAATGAACTAGGGACAATAGATTCTTCAGCAAAATAAAGATTAGCATCTAAATGTAAAAATCTTTTTTTATAAGCTTTAATTTCTCCGACCACTATATCTCCATTATCTATTTCGGTCTTTATCAAGACTGCTGGCGCTAAAGATTGATCTTTTATTTCTTGAAACCACGAATTCTGGTCAATTACTCTATAATTTTTACTTCTTTTTAATGTCTGGACAATCTCCTCCATTGCAAAGTCAGTGCCTGAATCATTTTGGAAAAAAACTTGATTTTCAGACATTCGAACATCGTCTTCATTATTTTCTTCTTGAAGATTTGATTGAGTTATTACTCTTGAAATTGAAATATCCTGAAATAAATCTTGATAAGGCAAATTATTATCTAAAGAATCTGGTTTATTGAATTCTGGGTATTTTAATTCGGTAATATTTATTAACTCATCAGAAAAAGAAATTTCAGGAGTTTTAAATTTTTCTTTAGAGTCAATGTCTGGTAAAAATTTAAAAATAATATAGTCAATTCTATAAATGCTTTCATTTGAAAAAGAAAAACTCGAAAAAACAACAGAGCTGAAAATGAAAAGTAAATTAAGATTTATTTTGTTCATTAAAAGAAACTAGTTTATCTAAGACAAAATCTATTTTATCTACTTCTTTAGTTGAATAGTTAAGAAATATTTTTTCTAAGTTAGAATCTTTTGGTTTCAAGGGGCTTTTAGAATTCAAGAAAAGAAAGATTCGATCTTTTTCTGACAAAATCTTATAAATTGATAGCTTGCTGCTCAAGATTCTTATTCTTGCAACTTTTATCAAATTTTCTGTTTCTTCGGGAAGTTTTCCAAATCTATCTTCTAATTCTTTTTTTAATTCAAATAAATCTTTTTCTTCCCTGAAAGAAGTCATTTTTTTATAGAGAGACAATCTTACCTCAGGTTGAGGGATTGATTCCTCTGTAATATAGCCATTAACTCCTAACTTAATTTCAATTTCATCAAGACTAGTTTCAAGATTTCCTTTAAGAAGCTTTATTGATTTATCAATTAAAGAAGTAAAAAGAGTTAAGCCAACAAAATCAATTATTCCACTTTGTTTTTCTCCTAATAATTCTCCTGCTCCTCTAATTTCTAGATCTCTCATTGCTAAGTTAAAACCTGAATTAAGTGAATCTCCAAATTTAAGAGCATCAATTCGTGAAACAGCATTTTTTGAAAGATTTTTTTCTTCGGTAGTTAAAAAATATGCGTAAGCCTGCCTTTTTGATCTTCCAACTCTTCCTCTTATTTGATGAAGCTGAGATAATCCAAAGTTCTCAGCACTTTCAACTATTAAAGTATTTGCGTTGGGAATATCTAGGCCGCTTTCTATGATAGTTGTGCAAACCAATATATCTATTTCCTTATTGTGGAATTTAATCATGATCTCTTTTAGATCTTTGGGTGACATTTGACCATGAGCTGTTGAAACGATTGCATCAGGAAGTATTTTTTTAAGTTCCTCAGCTTTAAAGCTCAAGTTAGATACGCTGTTGAGTAAGTAAAAAGACTGTCCTGATCTATGAAATTCTCTTTCAAGAGCTTCTTTTATTAAGGCATTTGAATACCTAGAAACTATTGTTTCTACTGTTTTTCTTCCTGGAGGAGGCGACGAAATGATGGAAATATCTCTGACTTTAGATAGAGCTAAATTTAGTGATCTGGGAATCGGAGTTGCGGAAAGATAGATCACATTTACCCCTTTTCTTAAATTTCTCAATTTTTCTTTTTGCCTCACTCCAAACCTGTGTTCTTCATCAATAACTAACAACCCAAGATCAGCAAAAGTTATAGAATCACTTAGTAGAGAATGAGTACCTATAATAATGGAGATGTCACCACTTTTTAATTTATCAATAATTATCTTTTTTTCTTTTTGACTTCTTTCCCTGGATAAGAAATCAACTTTGACATTGAAATTTTTGAACCTTTCTTTAAATAACTCGTAGTGTTGTCTGGCTAAAAGAGTTGTTGGGGCAAGAATACAAACTTGTTTTAAATTTTCTGAACTAATGAAAGACGCTCTTAAAGCAATTTCTGTTTTTCCAAATCCAACTTCTCCACAAATTAAACGATCTTGAGGTTTCGACACAGATAAATCGTCTATAACTTGAGAAATTGTAATTGCTTGATCTGGCGTTTCCGAGAATCCAAAACCATCTTTGAAAGCTTGGTACTTGTCTTGATCAGGGATAATTAATTGTTCTGATTTTTCAATTTTTCTTTTTGCTTCAGCTTCAAGTAATTCGGTAGCAATATCGTAGGCTTTTTTTTCAGATTTTTCTTTTTTAAGCTTCCAATTATTTCTACTTAGAGAATCGAGTTTTATATCTTGATTTCCAACATATGGAGTCAAAACATTTATTGAATCAACCGGGATATATAAAATTTCTTCACCCTCATATTCAATAACAAAACATTCAGTATTGTTAAGATTTTTTAGACCTTTATAAATTCCTATACCATAATTAGAGTGAACTATTCTTTTATTAATTGTAAATTCGTGAAAATCATCAATGGTGGTTTGATTTTGATTTAAATTTTTCTCTACTTTAGCTTCTTTAAAAACTCCACTAGTTGTCTCAATTTCTTTTTTGACAGGTAAAATTTCATGATTTTTTAAAATTTCTACTGGGTCGTTATATAAGAACTTTGGTTTGAGAGGAGGACGATTTTTATCAGAAATAAAATCCTCAAACCTTCTATTTATTAATTTCCAATATTTTTTTGCACCGCTATCTACTTTTCCGTAGGAGAAAATAGAGAAAAGTGAAAAAAAATCTCCGAATGTAGGCTTTTTTTCATAAAACAATGGGAAGTAAGACTCAATTCCTTCAGGAAATTTGCCTTTAGATACTTGATCAAAAAAATCTCCATCTTCACTAAACTCTCTTCGCCAATTTTTCTTAAATAACGCTATTGCTTCTTTATCCAATTCAAAACCTTTGCTGGGCCTACATTTGTATTTATTGATCGTTTGAAATGAAATTTGAGAATCTTTATCGAAAATTCTGATGGATTCTATCTTTTCGTCATCAAGGTCAATTCTAAGCGGCAAATTAGAGTTTGCAGGAAAAATATCTATGACAGAGCCTCTGATAGCATATTCAGATCGCTCGCATACTATTTCAGAAGCTTTATAGCCAGATTTTGATAACGAATTTATAAGATGATTCCTATCTAACAAATCTCCCTCGCTAAATTCATATGAAAAGCTATTAAAGGAATTCTTATCAAAATAGGGTTGAATTAGAGAATTTATGGTCGCAAGAACAATAATTTTGTCTTCACTTGTAATTTTTGCCATTGTTTCAAGACGAGAGGAGAGTTTTTCTTGATGAGGCGAAAATATATCGTAAGGCAAAACTTCAAGATCATTTAAAACAAAATAATCATCGATTTTTTTATTTTTCAAAAAGTTAACAAAATCATCTAAAAAAAATTGATTTTCACAAATTATCAAAGATTTATCATGTCCTAAAATTCTATGCATATGAGTGTGTTTACACCTTTTGAAGTTTAATTCTGTGTGTATAATACCTACCTCAGAGACAATTCAAACACTTTAACGAGGTTATTTATGAACTTATCTTTTTCAGAAGAAGATTTAAAATTTCAAGCAGAAGTTAGATCATTTATTAAAGAAAATTATCCATCAGAAATTAAAGAAAAGATGGACAATGGCACGCCAGTGTCTAAAGACGACATAGTTACATGGCAAAAAATTCTAAGTAAAAAAGGTTGGTTTGCCATCAATTGGCCAGAAGAACATGGTGGCTCAGGCTGGTCTGTTACACAGAAATTTATTTTTCAAAATGAGCTTGCTGAAGCTAACACGCCTAACATAGTACCTTTTGGAGTTAGCATGTGCGCTCCGGTCATTTATACGTTTGGAACAGAGGAGCAAAAAGAAAGATTCTTGCCTGATATTAGAGACAATAATGTTTGGTGGTGCCAAGGTTACTCTGAGCCAGGTTCAGGTTCTGACTTAGCATCTCTTAAAACGAAAGCAGAGAAAAAAGGTGACAAGTATATTGTTAACGGAACTAAAACTTGGACCACTATGGCGCAACATGCCGATTGGATTTTTTGCTTGGTAAGAACAGATTCATCTGGAATTAAACAACAAGGAATAAGTTTCTTATTGATTGATATGAAATCTCCAGGTGTAGAAGTAAAACCAATAATTACAATCGATGGATCACATGAAGTAAATATGGTTTATCTTGATAATGTTGAAGTTCCTGCTGAAAACTTAATCGGTGAAGAAGGTGCTGGATGGAGTATTGCTAAGTTTTTACTTGCTCACGAAAGAACTGGTATTGGAGGTATTCCTCATCTTAAAAGAGAAATAAGAAGGTTAAGACAGATTACAGAAGAACTTCCTTTAAACGAAGGTTTCTTGAAGGATGATCAACTTTTCATGGATAAATTAAACAAAGTTGAGATTGATTTATTATCAGCAGAGTTTACAGAATTGAGAACCTTGGCTTCTATTTCTGCAGGAGGCCATCCAGGTCCTGAATCCTCTATTCTGAAAATTGGAGGAACAGATTTACAACAATCTTTATCTGATCTTTATGTTGAAGCATTGGGTTATTATGCCCATCCTTTCATGAGCGAGGAAGATTTAAAGTCAAACGAAAAAAGAATAGGCCCTGATTTTGCAGCTAATGTTATGCCTCATTACTTAAATTATAGAAAAGTATCTATCTATGGTGGAAGTAATGAAGTTCAAAGGAATGTTATTGCAAAAGCTGTTTTAGGTCTTTAAAACCTCTCGGTGTAGGTTATGGATTTTTTAATCTCCGACGAGCAAAAACAGCTTCAAGACTTAATTCACCAATTTATTCAAAAAGACTATCCTTTTGACGTCAGAGAAAAGCTAGTCAAGACAGAAGAAGGATTTAGTAAAGACTTCTGGAAAACTTTCTCTCAATTTGGTCTTTTAGCAATGCCTTTTTCAGAAGAGGATGGAGGGTTTAATGGTGGTCCGGTAGATATAATGATCATTCTTGAAGCATTTGGAACCGGTCTAATTGTCGAGCCTTATATTCCAAATATTGTGCTTTCTGGAAATCTTGTCAGTAAGCTAGGCTCTAAAGACCAAAAAGACGCCATTCTTCCAAATTTATTAAATGGTGACATGCAATTAGCTTTTGCTTTTTCTGAGCCTCAAAGTAGGTTTGATTTGAACGATGTGACTACTGCTGCTGAAATAGATGGAGATGGATACAAACTTAATGGCTATAAGTGTGTGGTCATGAACGGACCTGCTGCAGATAAGTTGATTGTCTCTGCTAGAACTGCTGGATCTCAACTAGATGAAAATGGCATCAGTTTATTTATAGTTGACAGAGAGACTAAAGGAGTATCTTTAAGAGACTACTCTAATGTTGATGGTTCAAAAGCTTCTGAACTTACACTAGAAGATGTTGTCTTAACTAAAGACGCTCTTCTTGGCAAACAAGATAAGGCATTTTCAACCATTGAAGAGGTTGTAAATCTTGCAACTTTAGCTATATCTGCCGAAGCAATTGGTATTATGCAAAAAATGAATGAGTTAACTTTAGAATACACAAAAACTAGAGAACAATTTGGTCAAGCGCTTAGCCAATTTCAAGCTCTTCAGCACAGAATGGTTGATACCTTCATGGTACATGAGCAAACTAAATCATTGCTCCTTATGGCAGCAGCTAAAATGAACGATAAATCAGAAGATGCAGTGAAATCGATTTCGGCCCTAAAATATCAAGTAGGAAATGCAGCTAAATTGATCGGGGAAGAAGCCATTCAATTGCATGGCGGAATGGGAGTTACAGAAGAAATGAGCATTGGTCATTACTTTAAGAGATTAACTACGATAAGAACTATTTTTGGAAACGCAGACTATCATCTAAAAAAATACTCTTCCTTATAAGAAAATGGTCCCAACCGATTCGGATAATAACCCTGATAAAAGATCTAGGGCGAAACCAGAAAACTACTTAGAAAATTGGATTGAAAGGCAATCCTTAGTCGAATCTATGATTCCAGTCATTGGAAAATGGCACAGAAATAACGTAAGAATTCTTCTTTATGGCAATCCGCTGATGAACCTGTCAGTGATTGAAATTATGCAACTTCACAGGAAGGTTCGTGAAGTTGAGGCAAATGAACTTAGTGAATATGAAACCTCTTTAGTACTGGCAGCAATAGATAAACTTGACGTTGGTCCATGTCAGATAGACATTGGCATTCTAGCAGCTGGTTTTATGTTTGATGATAAAGGACTAAATATTGATGAATTTGTTCATAGTCAAATAAAAGAAGTAATTGGAGCGCATGACCCAATTTTAGATAGCCCACAAGATTTAGTTTTATTTGGATTTGGGCGCATAGGTAGATTGATAACGAGATTGTTGCTAGAAGATAGCGGCGCAGGCGAAACGCTGAATCTCAAAGCAGTAGTAACCAGACAAAAATCTAGTAATGATTTACTAAAGAGAGCAGAACTAATTAGAAAAGATTCAGTACATGGTCGTTTTAAAGGAACTATAAGGGTAGACGAAGAACAAAACGCCTTAATAATGAATGGTAATATAGTTAAATTCATAAATGCCGAAGATCCAAGTGATGTTGATTATTCTAAATATGGAATTAAAGACGCATTATTAATTGATAATACTGGAATAGTCTCAGATGAAAAAGGTTTGTCTGCGCACTTAAAAAATAAAGAAATCAAAAAAGTTTTATTAACTGCTCCTGTAAAAGGCGGTTTAAAAAATATTGTTTATGGCGTAAATCATGACGATATTCAAGATACAGATAAAATCATTGGTGCAGCATCTTGTACCACTAATGCAATCGTTCCTGTACTAAGCGCTATTGATAATGAGTTCAAAATTGATAATGGACACGTCGAAACAGTTCATGCTTATACTAACGATCAAAACCTCATTGATAATTATCATAGTAAAAATAGGAGAGGAAGAGCAGCAGCTCTTAATATGGTCTTAACAGAAACTGGAGCCGCAAGTGCAGTTTCTCAAGTTTTACCGAATTTAGAAGGAAAGATATCTGCAAATGCAATTCGAGTTCCAACACCTAATGTTTCTTTAGCAATCTTAAAATTATATTTAGAAAAACCTTCGGAGCTAGAAAAATTCAATGAGTTTTTAAAACAAACAGCCTTTCACAGTTTATTAAAGGATCAAATTGATTTTTCAATTTCAACAGAAAATGTTTCTTCTGATTTCGTAGGAAGTAAATATGCGGCTGTAATAGATGGTCAATCGACAATTATAAAAGACAGAAATGCGGTAGTTTATGTTTGGTACGATAATGAATTCGGTTATTGTGCTCAATTATTAAAAGTAATTAAAAAAATGTCAGGAATACAGTATAGAAAGTTACCTAATTTTTTATAAAAATATTGAATATCCCCTCTACTAATGAAGTTTAAAGTTTCAAAAGGTTTGAATATACCGATCAGTGGAAATATAAACCCTGATAAAAAGAATTCTGTTTCTGTAAGAAATGTTGCTCTATTAGGAGAGGATTACCATGGTTTGAAACCAACGATGTTGGTGAAAGAAGGCAATGTTGTTATTAAAGGACAGAATTTATTTGAAGATAAAAAAAATCCTGGAGTAAAGTTCACCTCTCCGGTTTCTGGAAAAATTGTTGAGATAAATAGAGGAGAGCGAAGATCATTCCTTTCTATGGTTATTGAAAAAAATTTAAATAGTACTTCAGAAGTTACGTTTGAGTCTTTTCAGGACTCTTCTGAGTTATCTAAAGATTCAGTAGTTAAAAACTTGATAGAGTCAGGAACTTGGACATCATTTAAAACAAGACCTTTTTCTAAAATTCCAAAAATAGATACAATTCCCGAAGAAATATTTATTTCTTTAATTAGCTCTGATCCTTTGAGCTTAAACCCCGACGATTACCTCAATCATAAGGCAGACGATTTTAACTTTGGATTAGAAGTGATTTCATATATTCCAAAAAATTGTGTACATATTTCAACTTCTAGCACTAGTAACTTTTCGAAAATTACGTCTGATAAAATTCAATATCATGAGTTTGATGGAATTCATCCTGTTGGATTAGTTGGCACTCAAATTCATAGAATTTCACCGGTAAGTTTGAACAGAACTGTATGGACAATAAATTATCAAGACGTAGCTATGATAGGAAGACTATTTAAAACAGGATCGCTAGACACAACTAGAATGGTAGCTTTTTGCGGTCCACAAGTTGAAACCCCATGTCTCATAGAAACTGAAATTGGTGCATCAATATCAGAGGTTTCGGCAGGTAAGACACTTCAAGGAAATAATAGATTTATATCAGGATCAGTTTTATGTGGGAGAGAGGCTAATAGTTATACAAATTATTTGGGAAGGTATAACTCACAAATATCAGTTTTAAGAGAGGTTGAAAAAGATGATAGAGAATTTTTAAATTTTTTAAGACCAGGATTAGAAAAACATTCTGTTCTTCCTGTTTTCTTAACCAAATTAAAAGAAAAATTTTTAAAACTCAATTATACAACTGCGATGAATGGTGCAGACAGGGCAATAGTTCCTATTGGCATTTTTGAAGATATATTTCCTTATAATATTATGGTTACTCAGCTTCTTAAAAGCATTGTCATTGGTGATACTGAATTAGCACAAAAACTTGGCATTTTAGAATTAGATGAAGAAGATCTAGCTCTATGTACTTATGCTTGCCCTAGTAAATATGATTACGGATCCCTCTTAAGAGAAATGTTAACCAAGATAGAGGAGGAAGGTTAATAATGTCAGATCCTCTAAGAAATTTCTTTGATAAAGTAAAGCCATCTTTTCAAGGCTCAGGAAAATTAGCAAAATATTTTCCTCTTTTCGATGTATTTGAGAACCTTTTTTATTCTTCTGATCGAAAAACCTCAGGACTCACTCACATAAGAGACGGCAGCGACATTCAAAGGATCATGGTAGTGGTTTGGTTGGCAACTTTTCCTGCTGCTTTTTTTGGGATGTATAACGTAGGATTCCAAGCTTTATCGGCATTAGAGGAAATAAACCTCAATGGAGGAGTCTTTGAAACGGACTGGCATTGGCCAATAATTCAACTTGTTTCAGGTTTGAACCCAAACAATCTTCTAGATTGCATTAGTTATGGGGCGGTTTATTTCATACCAATTTACTTAGTCACTTTTATTGTCGGAATAGGTTGGGAGATGATTTTTGCTGTCATTAGAAAACATGAAATAAGCGAAGGTGCTTTCGTTACAACCATTCTCTTCGCTCTATCTTGCCCACCGGATGCGCCTCTGTGGCAAGTAGCTTTAGGTATCAGTGTCGGTTTGGTAATAGGTAAAGAAATATTTGGTGGTACCGGAAAGAATTTTTTAAATCCAGCTTTAACGGGAAGAGCATTTTTATATTTTGCATACCCAGCATCATGGTCAGGTGATATGGCTTGGGTGGCAGTCGATGGATATACAGCAGCAACAATGTTAGGAATGTCAGCTCAAGAATCTTATATGAACATGTCTTATACATGGAGCGATGCTTTTTTAGGTTTCATTCCTGGATCAATCGGCGAAACATCAGTTTTAGCAATATTAATAGGACTGGCTATTTTGCTATACACAAAAATAGCTTCATGGAGGATCGTCGCAGGTGTTGTCTTAGGTACAATGTTTACAGCGACGCTATTTAACTTGGCTGGCAGCGATACTAATCCAATGTTTGCTATTCCTTTTTGGTGGCATATGGTCATGGGTGGTTATATGTTTGGCCTAGTCTTTATGGCAACAGAACCAGTTTCAGGTTCACACACTAACCAAGGAAGATGGGTTTACGGGTTCGTAATCGGTTTCATGGTAATCATGATTAGAGTTCTTAATCCTGCTTACCCAGAGGGTATGATGCTAGCTATTTTATTTGGAAATTTACTTTCTCCTCTCATAGATCATTATTTTGTTTCAAGAAATATTAAACAAAGAGTGAGAGTGCTCAATGCAGAATAAAGATAGTATTAAAAATACTTTGTTTATTGGAATTGGACTTTGTCTAATTTGCGCCGCTGTCATTTCAGTTATAGCTGTAGGCTTAAAGGAACTCCAAAAGAGTAATGCTATATTAGATCAACAAAAAAAAATTGTTGCAGCAGCAGATTTAAAAGGTTTTTATGGCACCACAGAATCTGCTTTTGACTCTATAGAAGAAAAAATTATTGATATAGAAGAAGGGCTTATTACTGATATTTCAACCGAAAAATACGATCTTTCTAAGGAATTGAAAGATCCATCTCGCTATATAGCGCTAAGCTCAATAGAGGACATTGCAACCATTAAGAAAAGAGAGAATTTTTCAAAAGTGTTCCTTGAATACCGTGAAGACCAATTAAATACTGTGATCCTGCCTGTTAGAGGTTATGGATTGTGGGGAATTCTATACGGATATTTAGCAATTTCTAGTGATTTAAATACGATCATCGGTCTCGAATTCTATCAACATAAAGAAACTCCTGGTCTTGGAGCTGAAGTAGATAATCCTAAATGGAAGGCTCTTTGGAGAGGGAAAAAGATTTATGACGAAAACGGTGAAATTCTTATTAAAGTTGTAAAGGGAAAAGTGGATAATAACAGTGATATGTCCACTTATGAGGTAGATGGTTTATCTGGAGCAACTTTAACCAGCAACGGGGTGTCGAACCTATTAGCTTACTGGTTGGGTGATAGTGGTTTCAAAAAGTTTTTAAATAATTTAAAACAGGAAAATATAAATGGCTAAGACTTCGGAAGTATTATTATCTCCGATATTCAAAGACAACCCAATTGCTTTGCAAGTTTTGGGTATTTGTTCTGCTTTGGCAGTAACTAGCAAACTCTATCCAACTTTAATTATGTGTGTCGCCTTAACTGCGACAATTACGTTATCCAATTTTTTTATTTCACTAATAAGAAACATAGTTCCGAGCAACATAAGAATTATTGTTCAAATGACAATTATTTCTTCTTTAGTAATTATCGTTGATCAGCTTTTGAAAGCTTATGATTACGAGACGAGTAAAACTCTTTCAGTATTCGTAGGTTTAATAATCACCAATTGTATTGTCATGGGACGTGCTGAAGCTTATGCCATGCAAAATGGTCCTTATATGAGTATGGTCGATGGGTTTGGAAACGGTTTGGGTTACAGCGTGATTTTGATTATCGTTGGTTCTATAAGAGAGCTAATTGGAAGCGGACAATTATTAGGGGTACAAATTCTTCCATTAGTCTCTGAAGGTGGATGGTACGTAAGTAATAATTTTTTTCTATTGCCACCAAGCTCTTTTTTGATAATTGGATTATTTATATGGTTTTTAAGATCTTGGAAGACTGAACAAGTAGAACCAGCTGAATTTAAAATGAGCAAGAATGCTCCTAAAGAAGTGAAGGCAGATCATGCTTGAGAGTTATTTAAGTATATTTATCAATGCTGTCTTTATAGAGAATATAGCGCTTTCGGTGTTTCTTGGAATGTGCACCTTTATTGCAATCTCAAAAAAAATAGATGCTGCAATTGGTCTTGGAATAGCTGTCATTGTAATTATTGGAATCACAGTTCCTTTAAATAATTTAATTTATACATACATTCTTAAAGAAGGCGCATTGGCTTGGTTGGGCTTCCCAGAAGTTTCCTTAGAGTTTGTTGGACTTATAAGTTATATAGGCGTCATAGCGGCTACCGTTCAAATTTTAGAAATGTTTTTAGATAGATATGTGCCAGTGTTATATAACGCCCTGGGAATTTTTCTACCATTAATTACAGTCAATTGTGCAATTTTGGGCGCGTCATTGTTTATGGTCGAGAAGAGTCTAGCTTTTGGAGAAAGTGTTGTTTACGGATTAGGTGCTGGAGTTGGTTGGGCCCTTGCAATTGCTATGCTTGCTGGAATTAGAGAAAAGCTTAAATACAGCGATATTCCCGACGGTTTACAAGGATTAGGTATTACCTTTATAACTGTTGGTTTGATGTGCTTTGGATTTATGTCTTTTGGGGGTATAAGTATTTAATGGTTGATGTAATTGAAATAGCATTGGGTATCGTAGCATTCACATTAATAGTGAACATGATGATTTTCGTCATTTTGTTTGCTAGAACTAGATTAGTTTCTACAGGAGATGTGACAGTTGAGATTAATGGTGACCCTGAAAAAACTATTACAGTACCAGCAGGTGGTAAATTACTTCAAACACTCGCAGAACAAGATTTATTTTTATCTTCAGCTTGCGGTGGAGGCGGAACTTGTGCGCAATGTAAGTGTCAGGTTTTTGATGGTGGAGGCTCAATTTTAGCGACAGAAGAAGCACATTTTAATAATAGAGAAAAGAAAGATTTTTGGCGATTGTCATGTCAGGTTCCCGTTAAAAGTGATATGAAAATCACCGTACCTGATGAAGTTTTTGGAGCCAAAAAATGGGAAACTACTGTCAAATCAAATGAAAATGTTGCCACTTTTATTAAAGAACTAATATTGGAATTACCTGAAGGAGAAGCTGTCGGCTTTGACGCAGGAGGTTATGTCCAAATGGAAATTCCTGCTTATGAGGCTGATTATAAAAACTTTGAAATTGAAAATGAGTACTTGGAAGACTGGGAAAAATTTAAAGTTCTTGAAAATAAGTCCATTGTAAAAGAACCTGTAATAAGAGCTTATTCAATGGCAAATTACCCTGAGGAGAAAGGTATTATGAAATTCAATATCAGAATTGCTAGTCCTCCTCCAGGAACAGATTTTCCTCCTGGTGAAGCATCATCGTATTTATTCAATTTAAAAAAAGGTGACAAATTAACTATTTTTGGACCATTTGGAGAATTCATGGCTAAGGATACACAAAATGAAATGGTATTCATTGGCGGTGGAGCAGGTATGGCACCATTGAGATCTCATATCTTTGACCAGCTCTTACGATTAGATTCCTCAAGAAAAATATCTTTCTGGTATGGGGCAAGGAGTCTCAAAGAGATGTTTTATGATGAAGAATTTAGAGAACTTGAACAAAAATATGAAAATTTCTCTTATCATACTGCTTTATCCGATCCACTTCCGGAAGATAGTTGGAGCGGTTATACAGGTTTCATAAGCCATGTTCTCCATGATAATTATTTGGTTAATCACCCAACACCTGAAGATTGCGAGTACTATATGTGCGGACCGCCGATGATGATGGATGCAGCATTCAAAATGCTTGATAGTCTTGGGGTTGAGCCTGAAAACATCATGTTTGATGATTTCGGTGGCTAATAATGCCAAAAACCTTTCTCTTTCTTTTTTTTGGTCTCATCTTCTTAAGTTGTTCAAACGAGTCTAGCCAAAAAATAATTCAAGGAGAGATTTATGGTACTACTTGGCAGTTAAAGTACTTTTCTGAAAATAAAGAAGTTCCTATAGAAGCAATCATTTTAAAGGAGCTGAATAGAATTGATGACCTTTTTTCTCATTATAAAGACGATTCACTGACTTCCCTTATAAATAATAACAAGATTGATTTAAGAGAAGCAGATGAGGAATGGAAAAAGCTAGATCAACTTGGATGGAATATTCACAGCAAATCAAAAGGTTACTTTAATCATAAAATTACGGGTAATTATGACTTTAATTCTTTTGCGAAAGGATATGCTGTTGATAAAGTTTCTGATCTTTTAAAAGCCAATAACATTAATAATTATATGATTGAGATAGGAGGAGAATTAAGGTTTGAAGGTTTGAACAAATCCAAACCCTGGTCCTTTGCTATAGAAGACCCATCTTTGTCTAAAACTATTCATAAAAAGTTTTCTGTTTTAAGAAATCTATCAATCGCATCTTCAGGAAATTACAGAAATCCAGGACATATACTGGATCCAAATACTTCTAAACCTTCCAAGACAAACTTATTAAGTGTCACAGTGATTGATGAGAACTCAACAACTCTTGCAGATGCCTGGGCTACTGCTCTTTACGCTTCACAAAGCAATGACTGGCTTAATTTGGCTAATCAGAACAACTTAAATGCTTATTTTATTTACGGTGAGGAAGAAAAAGTTAAAATTATCACTACATCTAAGTGGTCTGAATTGGTAGAATAAACTTATGGCTACAATAGTTTTTGCATTAATAGTAGTTGCCTTGTCGATCGGAGGCATGGCGATAGGCTTAATTCTAAATAAAAAACCTTTACAGCCTAGCTGCGGAGGAATCTACCTTGAAAAGGGAGATACTTGCAGTGTTTGCGGTAAAGTGAAAGATTAGAATTGATTCATGGTGTTATCTGCACCACCAGCCTTCAAAGCATTTTCACCAGAGAAGTACTCTTTGTGAGTGTCGCCAACAGTTGAACCAGCTAAATCCTGATGCTTAACAGAAGACATTTCTCTTCTAATTTCTGCTCTTTGAATTTCTTTTACGTAAGCCAACATACCTTTATCTCCAAAATAACCTTCCGATAGAACTGCTGTTCCCAAAGCCGTTTCATGATAAGTAGGCAAAGTAATGAGATGGTGGAATATTCCAGCTTCTCTGGCCGCATCCTTTTGAAAATCCTGTATTAATTGATCAGCTTCTGCTGCTAACTCACTATCATCAAATTTTACATCCATAAGACCTCTTGGAGCTTTTGCTGGATCTGGATAATTGCTTACGTCTTTGCCGGCAGCTACCCATTCGCCATAGACCTGTTCTCTAAAAGATAAAGTCCAGTTGAAAGAAGGCGAGTTGTTGTAAACAAGCTTAGCGCTTGGCTCAGTTTCTCTTATTTTGTTAACCATCTCGGCAATTTGAGCGACATTTGGTTTTTCAGTTTCTATCCAAAGCAGATCCGCCCCATTTTGAAGACTTGTTATACAGTCTAAAACCACTCGGTCGAAACCAGTACCATTTCTAAACTTATATAATCCATTAGCCAATCTGACAGGCTTTACTAAAATACCGTTTTGATGAATCGAAATATCATTTTCATTTAACTGATTTAAATCTTGAATTTCTTCAGTTTCAAGAAAAGAATTGTATTGATCAGCTAAATCTCCCGGCTCTTTCGAAACTGGAACCTTTTGAGTAAGGCCAGCACCTAAGGAATCTGTTCTTGCAACAATAATTCCATTTTCAACACCCAATTCTAAAAAAGCATATCGAACAGCATTTATTTTTGAAAGAAAATCTTCATGCGGTACGGTAACTTTGCCATCTTGGTGACCACATTGTTTTTCATCTGAAACTTGATTCTCTATTTGAATGCAACACGCACCTGCTTGAATCATTTTTTTAGCCAACAAATAAGTTGCTTCTTCATTTCCAAAACCGGCATCGATGTCAGCAATAATAGGAACGACATGAGTTTCAAAATTATCTATTCTAGAAATAATTTCATCTGTTTTCGAACCACTCTT
Source organism: uncultured SAR86 cluster bacterium (assembly GCA_902524805.1). Lineage (GTDB taxonomy): Bacteria > Pseudomonadota > Gammaproteobacteria > Magnimaribacterales > AG-339-G14 > CASICS01. Next base: position 56,866 of record CABZES010000007.1, read on the forward strand.
GTAAGCTTCATCTAACTCATTGAATAGATGTTGAAGTTGAACTGAATCGGCTCTTTTTAAAAAAGTATAAATTTCTTTTATTAGATTCGGCACGGTTGTCTTTTCATGCATGCTTTGGTCAGGTAGGGGACCGAATTCAGATCTTAATGCTGCAACCATCCAACCACTAAGGTAGACATATGATTTTGCCGTAGTTTTTTGAGATTTTTTTATCTCCATCATCATTTGTTGAGCTGTAAAACCATGCCAACAACCAAGAGATTGAGTATATTTTGAAGAATCTCCATCATAATCTTTCATGTCAGCATGCATGATATCTGCAGTGTACCTAGCAATATCTAAGCCTGAATGAAATCTATTTTGAAGTCTCATTCTTGCGGCACTTTCAGCGTTGATATGCTTAAGAAGATTAGGTTCTTTCTCTCTGAGATCAGTGTAATGATCTAGCATTTCTTTGTATTTCAACATGGAGTTCCCTTAAATTGTGTTTGTAAGATTTAAATTTCTTTAGTTAATTTCTCGGCCAAGCCAATATATTTTAATGGAGTTAACTGAGAAAGTTTAGCTTTATCTTTTTCACTTATATCCAAGGTTGCTATGATATCTAAATAGATTTTTTTATCAAACGGTTTTCCTCTTGAAATCTTTTTAATCAAGTCATAACTATTAGAAATGTTATTTTTTCTCATTATTGTTTGAAGCGGCTCAGCAAGAACTTCCCAGCTATTTTCTAAATCCTCTTTAATTTGTTTTTTATTTGCCTCAATTTTAGAAAATCCTTTGAGTAAAGATTTGTATGCTAAATGGGAATATCCAAAAGCAGAGCCCAAATTTCTTAATGTTGTTGAATCGGATAAATCTCTTTGCAACCTTGAAATTTGAATCTTATCTCTTATAGCTGACGAAATAGAGTTTGAAATAGTTAAGTTTCCTTCTGCATTTTCAAAATCTATAGGATTTACCTTATGCGGCATAGTTGATGAGCCTACTTCTCCAGTAACAATTAATTGTTTTAAATATCCTTTCGAAATATACAACCAACAATCTTTTGATAGGTCTAGGAGAACGTTGTTAAGATTTTCCATTGTCGAAATAATAGTTACCATTTCATCTTTTAATTCGATCTGAGTTGAGTACTTGGACCAATTCAAACCAAGGGATTTTACAAACCTTTCGGATAGATATTGCCAATTCACCTTATCATCAGTTATTACATGCGCATTATAATTACCTACTGCACCATTAAATTTTCCGCTAGGATTTAAAGATTTTAAAAGATTCAAATGGTATTTAATTCTTTCGTGAAAATTTCCAATTTCCTTACCTAAAGTTGTGGGTGATGCAGTTTGACCGTGAGTAAAAGATAACATGGATAACTTAGACCACTTTTTAGATTTAGATTTTAAATCTTTCAAAAGCAATGAATTTATTTCTTTGAATTCGTTGTCTAGATAACCTTTTAGCATTAAATTGTAAGACAAGTTATTGATATCTTCAGAAGTACAAAATAAATGCACAAATTCTGAGTATTTTTTAAGATTTAGGCTTTCTAACTTTTTTCCAATAAATATTTCTACTGCTTTAACATCATGATTAGTTTTAGCTTCTATTTTTTTTATATGCTCAGCATCTTTTAAAGAAAACTCATCAATTATTTTTATCAATGAAGTTTCTTTATTTTTAGACAATGCAGGAATAAAACTCAAACTTTTAGTGCGGGACATAAAAATAAGCCAGTTGATTTCAACAAGAACTCTATTTTTTATTAAGGCAAATTCGCTGAAATATTGTTCTAGATCCCTTAATTTAGTTGCGTATCTTCCATCTAAAGGAGAGATTGAATTAAGAGTATTTTTCAGCATGAGAAGCTAATTTATTATACATTAAATCGTCGATACATTATTCAATTTCGCCTCCCCCCAAACAGATATCACCAGAGTATAAAACTACAGATTGCCCCGGAGTAATCGCACGTTGGGGTACATCAAATTTAACACTCCAGCCATTAGCTGTTTCTTGTAGAGTGCAAGCTTGCTCTTTTTGTCGGTATCGAATTTTTGCAGTTATATTTTTTAGATTAGGGATAGTTTCAACTAGCCAATTTATTTTTTTAACAGTTAACTCAGATTTAAAAAGCAAAGGGTGATAATTATCTTGTACAACAGTCAAAGAATTTTTTTGATTGTCTTTAGCTGCGACATACCAGGGTTGTTCTAATGAGCCTTTAATACCCCCAATTCCAAGACCTTGTCTTTGACCAAGAGTGTAAAAATAAACACCGTTATGTTCACCAATTAAATTTTGGTTTTCATCATAAATATTTCCCTTTTTTACGGGTAAATAATTAGATAAAAATTCTGGAAATGGTCTTTCTCCAATAAAACAAATGCCGGTGCTATCTTTTTTGTTATGCGTAACCAGATCTCTACGTTTGGCTATTTCTCTAACTTGGCTTTTTTCTATATCACCAATAGGAAATAAACATTTATTTAGAACCTCTTTATTAATGTCATTTAAGAAGTAAGTTTGATCTTTCGATTGATCGTGAGACTTTTTTAGTAAACATGAGGGTTCTTTTTGTTCAATTTTACAATAGTGACCAGTGGCAATCTGATCAAAATTATTCTCAATTGCGTAATCGTAAAAAGCATCGAATTTTATAAATTTGTTGCAAAATATATCTGGATTAGGAGTTTTTCCATTTTTCAAGCTATCTAAAAAATATTTAAAAACTTTCTCTTTGTATTCTTTTGCAAAGTTGAGTTGAATGAGTTCGATACCCAATTTATCGCAAACTCGAGCAGCATCAAAAAAATCTTCTTTCACACTGCAATAGGGAGTGCCATCGTCGTCTTCCCAATTTTTCATGAAAGCACCAGTTACTTCAAAACCTTTATCTTTTAAAATTGCTGCAGAAACGGAGGAATCAACCCCTCCTGAGACGCCAACTAGTACTTTATTTGCCATAACTTTGACCTTTAAAAAATGCTATAATTACTAAAAGATTTGCAATTCTAAATCGTTTATATGAAATTTAAAAATATTACAGTCCCAGAAAGTGGAGAAAAAATAACCCATGATTATAAGGGAAACTTAATTGTCCCTGATAACCCAATCATTCCTTTTATAGAAGGAGATGGCATTGGAACTGATATAACCCCGGTCATGCTGAAGGTTATCGATCATGCCGTGCAAAAAGCATATGGCGGCAAAAAGAAAATTAATTGGATGGAAGTTTATTGCGGAGAAAAATCTTTGAAAGTATACGGCGATGACGAATGGCTTCCAGAAGAAACTATAGATGCTTTGAAAGAGTTTTCAGTAGGTATAAAAGGTCCATTAACAACTCCAATCGGGGGAGGGATAAGGTCTTTAAACGTTGCTTTAAGACAGAAATTAGACCTTTTTCTATGTCAACGTCCTATTCGATACTTTGAGGGCGTGCCAACTCCAGTTCTAAAACCAGAACTTACGGATATGACTGTCTTTCGTGAAAATTCAGAAGATATCTATACAGGGATTGAATTTCAAGCTGGAAGTGAAGAAGCTGAAAAGGTTATCAAATTTTTAGTTGAAGAGATGAAAGTTGAAAACATTCGCTTTGAGCAGAATTGCGGAATAGGAGTTAAAAATATTTCAAAAGCAGGCTCTGAGAGATTGGTAAGAAAAGCAATTGAATATGCAATTGATCATGATAGATCCTCTGTCACATTGGTTCATAAAGGGAATATCATGAAATTCACTGAAGGCTCTTTTAAGGAATGGGGCTACAGCCTAGCCGAAAAAGAATTCGAGGCTTCTAGTTTGGATGGTGGAGAGTGGATGGAAATTAGAAACCCAAAAACAAATAGACCAATCATAATCAAAGACGTCATTACCGATAATTTTCTACAACAAATTCTAATAAGACCAGTAGATTACGATGTGATTGCAACGATGAACTTGAACGGAGATTTTATATCGGATGCCTTGGCTGCAAAAGTTGGAGGCTTAGGATTAGCACCAGGGGCAAATATAGGAGATTCAGTGGCTTTATTCGAAGCAACGCATGGCACAGCGCCAAAGTATGCTGGCAAAGATAAAATAAATCCTTCCTCATTGATTCTTTCTGCACACATGATGCTAGAACACCTAGGTTGGCAAGAGGCAGCTGATTACGTTCTCAAAGGTATTAGTTGGTCCATTCAATCTAAGCTAGTAACTTATGATTTAGATAGATTGATGGATGGTGCAACTTTATTAAAATGTTCAGAGTTTGGCGAGTCAATAATCTCTGGTATGGAAATAATAGATAAAACAGATGCTAATGAGGAGCCTAAGATTAAATTAGTGAAAGACGAAGTATAAATTGAAAATGTCACACAATTATTTGAAAAATAATAATGCCAATGAATTTGACGATAACTCGTCTGTTTTAGTCAAACCCTCAGACCCAATACTTAAAAGACCACCTTTGTATCATGTAGTATTATTGAATGATGATTACACTCCCATGGAATTTGTGATTTATGTTTTACAATCGTTCTTTGGATTCGATAAAGAAAAGGCAACGCAAATCATGTTGTCCGTACATACCAAAGGCAAAGGTATATGTGGAGTTTTTACCAGGGAAGTGGCTGAGACAAAATCAATGCACATCAATAATTTTGCCCAACAAAATGAACACCCTTTAATTAGTGAGATCGAACCAGCAGAGGACGAATAAATGTTAGAAAAAAACCTAGAGACCTGCCTGAATAATTCATTCAAATATGCTCATTCTAAGAAGCATGAATTCGTAACCACAGAGCATTTGCTTTTATCCATCCTAGATAACGATGAGTCAATTAAAGTTTTGACTTCATGCAACGTCAATATTGAAACGCTAAGAACTGAACTGACAAAATTTATAGAAGACAACACGCCTTTAACTCAAGACGAAGCCAAAGAAATTCAGCCAACTTTAAGCTACCAAAGAGTAATCCAAAGAGCAGTTTTTCATGTGCAGTCCACTGGCGCCGGAGAAGTAACGGGTGCAAATGTTTTGGTAGCGCTTTTTAGTGAAAAAGAAAGTCAAAGTGTTTTCTTACTAAAAAAACAAGGCATGAATAGATTGGATGCGGTTGCCTTTCTAAGTCATGGCGAAAAAAAATTAGAAGACGAGAGTTTCTCAGAGTTCACTGAAGAAAAGGAAGTGGAAAGTAAAACCGACTCAAACATATCTAAGTTTGCTTTGAACTTAAATGAAGAAGCTCTTCAAGGACGTATTGACCCTGTCATAGGTCGTGAGAGCGAACTGGTAAGAATCACACAAATTCTTGCCCGTAGATCTAAAAATAATCCAATTTTAGTAGGTGAATCAGGAGTTGGAAAAACTGCTTTAATCGAAGGCTTAGCAAAAAATATTATTGACAAAAAAGTCCCAGAAACTTTAGCCAATGCTCAAATATTCTCTCTGGATATGGGGTCACTTCTTGCGGGCACAAAATACAGAGGCGACTTTGAAAAAAGATTGAAAGTGATCCTAAAAGATCTTTCAAAATTAGATAACGCCATATTATTTATTGACGAAATTCACACAATTATTGGCGCTGGAGCAACTTCTGGCGGTGTTATGGATGCTTCGAATTTGCTAAAACCAATTCTTGGCAAAAGTCCTATTAAATTCATTGGTTCTACCACTTTTAAAGAATACAGAACTGTTTTTGAAAAAGATCGAGCTTTGGCCAGAAGATTCCAAAAAGTAGATTTAGACGAGCCTAGCATTGAGGAAACTGTAAAAATTTTAGAAGGTCTAAAATCTAGATTCGAAGAGCATCATGAATTGAAATATTCACAATCGGCTTTGAAAGCAGCAGCTGAACTTTCAGCTAAACATATCAATGACAAATATTTACCTGACAAAGCAATTGATGTGATTGATGAGGCAGGCGCAAGAATTAGGCTTTCTTCCGATAAAAAAAGAAAAACTGTGGGAGAACAGGACATTCAAAAAGTAATTTCACAAATAGCAAAAATTCCTGAAAAGAGCATCTCCGTCAAAGACAGAGTTTCTTTAGGTAAACTCGAAGAAGATTTAAAGAGAGTCATTTTTGGTCAAGACCAAGCCATCAATAAACTGGCGAGCTCGATAATGATGTCTCGAGCAGGATTGGGCAACGACGAAAAGCCTATGGGCTCTTTTCTATTCTCTGGACCTACAGGTGTCGGTAAAACTGAAGTTTCTAGACAATTGGCTCAATTGTTAGGGGTTGAATTGATCAGGTTTGATATGTCTGAATATATGGAAAGACATACTGTTTCGCGTTTGATTGGAGCGCCTCCAGGATACGTTGGTTACGATGAAGGGGGACTGTTAACAGAGGCCATTACTAAAAATCCTCACTCTGTAATTCTCTTGGATGAAATAGAAAAAGCGCATCCAGAAGTCTTCAACGTTTTATTGCAAGTGATGGATCATGGAACCTTGACTGATAACAATGGTAGAAAGGCAAGTTTCAGAAACTGTGTATTGATTATGACGACAAACTCTGGCGCACAAGAAATGGCTAGAGAGTCCATGGGCTTTCAAAAGCAAGATAACACCACTGATGGTTCCGAAGTAATTAAAAAAACTTTCACACCAGAATTTAGAAACAGACTTGATGCCATAGTTCAGTTTGATTCGTTAAGTGAAGAAGTCATCCATACGGTCTTGGATAAATTCTTAACAGAATTGCAAGCTCAATTGGATGAGAAGAAGGTAACCCTGGAAGTCGACGACAAAGCTAGAGCTTGGCTTGTTAAAAATGGTTACGACGAAAAAATGGGCGCTAGACCAATGCAACGTTTGATCCAAGATAAAATTAAAAAGAACCTTGCAGAATCTATTTTATTCGGAGACCTCTCTAAAAAGGGTGGAGTGGTGCTTGTTTCAGAGAAGAAAGACGACTTGGTAATTTCGTTTGAACTTGAATCTTCAGAAGAAGAAGTTAAAGCTGATAAGTAAAATTATTTAGAACGAAAAGTTATTCTTCCTTTCGATAGATCGTAAGGGGTCATTTCAACCTTTACTTTATCTCCAGTCAGAATTCTTATGTAATTTTTTCTCATCTTTCCTGAAATATGAGCGGTAATTACATGATCGTTTTCTAATTTAACTTTGAAAGTAGTATTAGGCATTGTGTCTATGACCTCGCCTTCCATTTCTATTAAATCTTCTTTTGCCATATGTTATTGTTATAAAAAAAATAATTATGCCAGATCAAGAAAAAGATAAACAATTTAACTTATGGGGGCTTATCATTTTATTGGTCTTAGTCACAGTTTTTTTAGCAGTGATTAGTTATGTAATTGATTACATTTATTAATGATTTTGACTTTGATACGTCACGCCAAATCGTCTTGGTCAGACCTTTCCTTAGATGATTTTGACAGACCTCTTAATGAAAGAGGCAACAGAGATGCACCAAAAATGGCTCAGTGGTTTTCTAAGAATACTCAAGAGAAACCTATTTTTTTTTCTAGTCCAGCCAATCGAGCTTTATCAACCGCGAAATATTTTGAAAAAGAATTGACCCCAATTAAATTTAACGTTGTTGATGATCTGTACCATGCAAATTTACAAGATTATGAAAGTTTAATTTTAGAAAACAACCATGAGAAGCATATTGTTATTTTTGGACACAATCCTATAATTTCTCAGGTCGCTGAAGAGATGTTGAAAACTAAATATGTCTATCTAAAAACTTGCTCAATCTGTCAGATAAATTTAGTAGAGTCGGATACCTTATCTGGAGAGCTTAATTTTATTAAGAGCCCGAAAGAGCTAACCTGAGTGTCAAAACTATTAAGAAAGTATTACAGGATTGCAAAAAAAATTGTTTTTTAAACAAGAAAAAACTATTTCTAGTAAAATTAGAGAATGAGTAAAGAACACATTTTATTGGTGGAAGACGAACCTGATTTGCTTCAGACCCTTTCCTTTAATTTTGAAAGTGAAGGTTATAAAGTTTCAAAAGCATTGAATGGCGAAGAGGCCATGAAGTTGCTTGAGAAAAATGATTCCATAGCTATGGTTATTCTTGATCTTATGCTGCCCGGTATCAGCGGTTTAGATATTTGTCGACACATTAGAAATACAGACGACCTAAAAAACCTCTTGGTCATTATGGTCACTGCCAAAGGAGAGGAAGTAGATAGAGTGGTAGGTTTTGAAGTAGGAGCAGATGATTACGTTGTTAAGCCTTACAGCGTAAGAGAGTTATTGCTTAGAGTCAGTGGTATGCTGAAAAGATCCTCGAAGGAAAAAGACGAAAGCAATGCAGAAGTGCTTGTTTTTGAAGGTCTAAAAATAGATACCAATAAGCATAAAGTCTACTTATCAGATAAAAAAATATCTTTAACCTCAAAAGAATTCAAACTTCTCAAACATCTCTTATCCAAAGCTGACAAAGTTCAAACTAGAGATAATCTACTAAATAAAGTATGGGGCTATGACCAGGATGTCACTACCAGAACTGTAGATACGCATGTCAAAAGATTGAGATCAAAACTTGGAAAATACGGTGACAAAATAGAAACAGTCAGAGGAGAAGGGTATATCTTCAATAAATTAGATTAAATGAATTTTTCCGTAAAAATAAAACTGTTTTTGTTGGTCTTAATAATTGTTTCTTCTGCTACTTTGGTTGGGTATATCATTTACAGAGGAAATATTTTATTAAGCGGAAATTTAATATTAGGATTTTATTTATTAATTCTTACTACAGTTGTTGCAACTTATTTTATTTATCAATATTTTAAGAGATTAGTAAATTCAGCAGCTCAGCTTATTGCCAAAAATACTATGGATGATCCTTCGGTTGCTTCTGAAGAAATTTTTGATGAGCTTTTAAAAGAATCCAGTCAGGTTGAAGATGAGTTAGTCTATTACACTAAACAAACAGAACAATTTAGCTCTGTGTTATCAAAAATGGGACAGGGAGTGATTTTGGTTGATAAAAATTATCAAGTTTTATATCTCAATAAAACTATTAATGCAGAATTTTTCCCGGATTTAAATATTGGCGATAAACTTTTCGAAAATATAAGTTACCCTCAATTTAAAAAATTTCTAGAAAAAGCCTGGAACAAAAAAGACTTAGTTAGAGAGATTTCAGGTCCCATATCTATAAAGACTGTTTATTTGGTAAGTGCTAAAAAAGACGATATCAGAGATGAGATGTTGATTGTTTTTAGTGACATATCTAAATCAAAGAATTTTGAAAAAATGAGAGAAGACTTTATAGGTAATGTTTCTCATGAACTGAGAACTCCCATCAGTGTTATTAAAGCCAATGCAGAAACTTTAATCGAAAATAAACTAATTAAAGATGACGAAAACGCAAAGTTGTTTACGGAAGCAATATTTTCTCAATCAGAACGCATGACAGTCATAGTTAATGATTTGCTAAAAATTTCAAGCATGGAAGCAGGGGAATACCCGATCTCGATTGAGTCTATCAATTCATTTTCGATTGCTAAAAATTTAATCAAAGAATTTAAACCCAACTTAGATAAGAAAAAATTAATTGTGCAAAACAATTTGAATAAAAACACCAAAGTAATGGCTGACAAAGCTGCTCTGAAACTTATTCTGACAAATTTTTTAAGCAATGCCATCAAACACTCGCCCAAAAAAGCTCTTATAAATCTAGCAGAATCTTCCTCTTCAAAGGGCTTCGTTAGGCTGTCTGTTTCAGATGAAGGCAAAGGGGTACCGAAAAAATACAAAGAAAGAGTCTTTGAAAGATTTTATAGAATAGATAAAGGTCGTTCATCCAAAACAGGTGGAACAGGTTTGGGTCTATCAATTAGTAAAAATTTAGCACTGATGATGGGTTATTCTGTTGGAGTTGAAGCGAATGAGCCCAAGGGCGCCACTTTTTTTATTGATATAAAAGTCGATGAGGAAAAATCAATTCAAGCTGCTTGAATATTTTTATTTTCCTTTAGTTCTTTTTCCATTACCGCGTCAGCAATATTCCAGGAACTATCAAATAAGAAAGAGTTAGGAAAAAATTCAATGATTCCCATAAAGATAGCTATAGCATGTTCGAGTATATCGGCTCTGTCTTCTGGCAGAGAGTAAGAAGATATTTTTTCTTCAAAACTTTTATTGGAAAGTTCTTTTTTTAAAACTTTTAATTCCTCTAAGGACGATTTTCTATTTTGTCTGTTGATAATTTCATTGATGAGTCTGGCATTTCCTCCAACACCAACTATATTTTTTATATTTTCAGACGGAATTTTCGTTAGCCACTCTTTTAAATTATCCCAATGCTTGGGCGAGTCTTTTCCTTCTAAAATTCGCACTGCACCAAGCGGAAAAGACTTTGCGAGAAGTTTACCATTTCCATGATGGAATAATTCGGTACTGCCACCACCAATATCCACGACTAAGGTTTCATCTTTTTTAAAATCTTTGTAATTAAAAAAATTTAACAATTGCGCTTCTTCGTTTCCAGATAAGATTTTTATTTCTATATCAGTTTTTTTTCTTATTTTTTTACAAATTTTATGTCCATTTGAAGCTGTTCTCATTGCAGAGGTAGCTACCCCAGTAATTATTTTTACATCTTTTTTATCGGCCTTGTCTTTGAGTTTCATTATGCTTTTTAATAATTTCTGTTCCGTTTCAGAAGAGATTTTTTTAAATTTGAATGCATCGGTTCCAAGTCTCACTGAAATTCTTTTAAAAGTATCCAATTCAGCAAAATTTTTACTTTTTTGTTTTGATATACGATATTGACGATATTTAATTGCGTTTGAACCAATATCGATACAAGCTAAGCGTTGAGTTTTATTCTGCATCTGCCATAACTTTTAATACCTTGTATTGCTGATAACTTAAGTTATTAAAAGGGACTTTATTTATAGTCAAAGAGTAGTCGTTAATATTCTCTGTCCAAACTTTTGGCTTTGGTAATTTTTTATCAGGATAATCAAAGCTTCCTAGGATATAACGCAATGCATGAAGCACCGCTATCTTTTTATCGTTTGCATTTAAAATTATCCAAGGTGCTTCAGTATAGGAAGTCTTCTTGAACATTTGCTCTTTATACAAGGTAAAAATATCCCATTTGTCTAAACCTTTTAAATCGTTTTCACTTATTTTCCAATATACCAAAGGACTATTCTTGCGCTTTTCTATTCTCATTTTTTGAGTCCCTTTTTCTATGGATAAATAAAACTTAAGTATTTCTGTGCCATTTTCTCTGAGTTTTTGCTCCCAAGGTACAACTTTTCTCATAAAAGATTTGTATTGTCCCTTTGTACAATAGCCCATGGTTGATTCAACTAAAGCTCTGGTATACCAAGACCGATCAAAAAAAACTAATTCACCTACATCTGGCAATTGTTTCTCATATCTTTGAAACCAGTTTTTTGATTCTCTTGCAGTAGGAATCCCTAATTTAACTAAGCGACAATGTTTTGGTATTAAATATTTAGATAAAACAGAAATACTTCCAGTCTTACCAGCTGTGTCTCTTCCTTCAAAGACAACAGCAATCTTTTTTTTCTCTTGTATGATCCAATTCTGGAGTTTGACAAGTTCAATTAAAAGCTTTCTTTTTTCTTTTTCATAAAGCTTAGAATCAATTCTCCTGTAGTTTGGTATATCAAATTCAATCATGATTTATTTGGCGAAGATGTATTCTAGCTAAGTTTTCTTAGAAGAATAACTTTTTCACTAAATTGTCACATATTTTTCGCTGATCTTCCCCATTTCGCAATCAAATCTTAATAAAGAGCAAATAAAATAAATTAAAATATCAATAAATTATATTTTCAGGAGAAATATGAAAAAATTAAATTTTTTGTTACTAACGATTTTAGTTTTTTTGCTTTCTACCAATTCTCTTGCCGCGCCTAAGGTTTATGGAAAAATAAATATTGCAGCTGATGATGGAGATGGAACTGACGATTATGTTAATAATTCTTCTAGATTGGGAATAAAAGGCACTGAGGATCTTGATGGGTTGATTGGGATTTATCAAATTGAATACGAAATAGATCCTACCGATGGCTATGCGCAAGATGAAGTAAAAAATTCCAATGGATATGTTACTAAATCTGCCATGATTGCAAAACAAAGAAATACCTTTGTTGGTCTTAAGGGCGATTGGGGAACAGTTAAGCTGGGATTTCACGATACTTATTTGAAACTGGCTCAAGGCAAAGTCGATTTATTCAATGACCTAAGAGGTGATATTAAAACTACTTTCAGTGGAGAAGATAGAACGTCAGATTTTCTAGGTTACGAATCCCCGGTCTTTGGTGGCGGCTTTCAATTTAAATATAATTTAAGTGATGGTGGATCTGCAACTAATGGCGGTAAAGGAAATAGGGATGCTACTGCTTATGCTATTTCTTATAAAACCAAAAAAATCTATGCTGCTTACGCTTCTGAAGACAACAGTACAAAATCAAATGGAGAGGATCACACAAGAATTGTGATACAAGTTCCTATTGGACCAGTTAAAATTGGATTTATTGATCAAGAATCTGAAATAGGAACCTCAAAAGATGATTCAACTATGTTTAACATTGCTTGGAAAGCAACTGACAAATTAACTGTTAAATTCCAAACTATGGATAAGGAAGATGAAAATGGTATTACTCAAGACGATGTAACTTCATTTGGAATAGATTATAAACTCGCAAAAAAAGTTAAATTATTCTTTTACGATACTGAGCATGAGGATGGCGTAATCTCTATTTCAAATCAGCCTAAGGATTACACTGGAATAGGAATAGAAGTAAACTTTTAATTATTTAAATTTAAAAGTTTTTTAAAAAAACTGGTTTTTTTTTGAAAATTAGTCTATTGTGTCTTTTGTGTGACAAAATAGTGTCACATAAGTTACTAATAAATATGAATACTAAAACAGTTCTTAAAGACCAAGGATTAATGCCTGCAAACTCTCAAGCACAAGAGATGATAATAGTAGGTTTTATTTCTTTATGGGTAGTTTTGGCAGCAGTTCTTTATTTTTCGTAAATATCTCTGTTAAAAACACCTTATCTCATAATTCATCCTAAGCTAGCAAGGAAATGAATTACTTA
>CABZES010000008.1 GCA_902524805.1 uncultured SAR86 cluster bacterium
AATATATCGGAAAGGTTTTGTATTTATCTTATCAAGGTTGTTTAGAAAATATTATCTGTTATCCAAAGATAACTAAAAAAATAAAACTTAATAAATTTAGAAATTCTCCAATTACCTTTGATTTTCTTTGAAATATCAATAAAATTCAATAAAATACGTAAACATGAAAAATATCATTTTATTGAATGGCCCTAATCTTAACTTGCTAGGAACTAGAGAAAAAGAAATCTATGGCTCTTTAACTTTGGAAGAAATTGAAAAAAATCTTTTAAAAATAGCTAAGAAAAAATCAGTAAATCTTTCTTGTTTTCAAAGCAATGCAGAACATGAGCTTGTAGATGCAATTCAGGCTGCAAAAACTGATGGTGTTTCCTGTATTTTATTTAATCCTGGGGCCTTCACCCATACTAGTGTGGCATTAAGAGATGCCATCTTGGGAGTAGATATACCAATGATTGAAATCCACATTAGTAATATCTATGGCAGAGAAATGTTTAGAGAGAAATCTTATTTTTCTGATATAGCTTTAGGTATTATTTCTGGATTTGGAGATAAGGGCTACGAAGCAGCATTGAATTTAGCAATAGAAAAAACTTAGGAGTCAAAATGGACATAAGAAAAGTAAAAAAATTAATCGAAATGTTAGAAAATTCTTCTTTGAATGAAATTGAAATTAAGGAAGGAGAAGAGTCCGTAAAGCTAGTGAAATCTGCGGGATTTAATCAAGCCCCTCAGATGGTATCTACTCCTTCGCAAGTTATCGAACAGCCTGTAACAGAAAAAAAATCATCTGAACAGACTACTGAAGAGGTCAAGCCTGAAACAATAGATGGTAAAAGCATAAATTCTCCCATGGTAGGAACTTTTTATAGCTCTCCTAATCCAGGCGCTGATTCTTTTGTAAAAGTTGGAGATAAAGTTTCTGAAGGCGATGTTTTATGTATTATTGAAGCCATGAAAATGATGAATGAGGTCAAGTCTGACTACAATGGAGTAATTAAGGAAATCTTAATTTCTGACGCTGAACCAGTCGAATACGGTGAAGCACTTTTTATAATAGAGGAATAAATGTTCTCTAAAATTTTAATCGCCAATAGAGGTGAAATCGCCTTGAGGGTTCTTAAAGCTTGCAAGGAAATGGGTATAGGCACAGTAGCCATATATTCTGAAGCTGATAAAGATTTAAAACATGTGAAGATGGCTGATGAAGCAGTTTGCATTGGTCCTCCCGAGTCTTCAAAAAGTTATCTAAATATTCCGGCGATAATCAGCGCATGTGAATTGACTAATGCTGAGGCAATTCATCCTGGAGTTGGATTCTTAGCTGAAAACGATCATTTTGCTGAACAAGTAGTTGGTAGTGGCTATACTTTTATTGGACCTGATCCTGAATCCATAAGAGTTATGGGAAATAAAATTTCTGCAAAAGAAATGGCTTTAGATGCTGGATTACAATGTGTTCCAGGAAGCGGAAGAGTTTCTGCAACAAATAGAGAAACTTTGAAAAAAGCTAAAGAAATAGGCTATCCAATTATGATTAAAGCAGCAGCAGGCGGAGGTGGAAGAGGTATTTCTATAGTGCATGATGAAGAAGATCTTATTCCAAAAATGAAAGTAACTCAGCAAGAAGCTTTGAATAGCTTTGGAAGTGATGAAATATATTTAGAGAAATTTCTCGATAGTCCTCGACATATTGAAGTTCAGGTGTTGGCCGATAATTTTGGAAACGCCTTGCATTTTTTTGAAAGAGATTGCTCAATCCAAAGGAAAAATCAAAAAATAGTTGAAGAAGCGCCTGCATTAAATATTCCAGAGGAAAAGAAGCAAGATCTTTTTAAATTGTGTACAGAATGCTGTAAAAAAATGGAATACAAAGGTGCTGGAACCTTTGAATTTTTGTACAAGGATGAAGAATTTTATTTTATAGAAATGAACACCCGATTACAGGTTGAACATACTGTCTCAGAAATGATTACCGATTTTGATTTAGTGAAACTTCAAATTGGAATAGCTGCTGGAGAAAAGCTAAAAATTAGTCAGAAAGATATTAGCGTTCGTGGTCATGCAATTCAGTGTCGAATCAATGCAGAGCATCCTAAAACTTTTATTCCCTCACCAGGAAAAATTACGGAATGGGGGAAGCCAGGCGGTATAGGAGTTAGGGTGGATTCTCATGTCTACGATGGTTGCATAATTTCTCCCTATTATGATGCTTTGATTGCAAAAATTTGCACTCATGGTGCTGATAGAGAAGAGGCTTTATGTAGAATGTCTTTTGCTTTAGAAGAATTTTTTGTTGAAGGGATAGATACTAATAAGGATCTACAAGAAATCATTATGAGTGAAGAAAACTTTAGAAAGGCAAATATATCTATAAACTACTTACAAAATGTTTTAGATATAAATTGATGAAAGAAGATTCTTACAACCCCTCTGAAATAGAGAAAAAAATACAATCTTACTGGAAAAAAAATAACTCTTTTGAAGTAAATCCAGATAGTAAAAAAGAAAAATATTACTGTCTGAGTATGTTTCCTTATCCTTCAGGTGAATTACACATGGGACATGTAAGAAATTATACCATTGGAGATGTAATTTCTAGATACCAAAGAATGAAAGGTAAAAATGTACTTCAGCCTATGGGTTGGGATGCTTTTGGTTTGCCTGCCGAAAACGCAGCTATTCAAAATAACGTATCTCCAAAAAAATGGACAGAGGAAAATATTTTATTCATGAAGAAGCAATTAAATTCTCTTGGGTTTGCTTATGACTGGCGAAGAGAGCTTAAAACTTGTGATGAAGATTATTACAAATGGGAACAATGGCTTTTTTGTGAAATGTACAAAAAAGGCTTAGTAGTTAGGGAAAAAGCAGAAGTGAATTGGGATCCTGTTGATGAGACGGTTCTAGCTAATGAACAGGTCATTGATGGTAAAGGATGGAGATCTGGGGCAGACGTTGAAAAAAAAATAATAGACCAATGGGCTTTTAAAATAGAAGATTTTGCAGAAGAACTTCTGTCTGAACTTGAGTCATTAAAAGAATGGCCCGAACAGGTAAAAACAATGCAAAAAAATTGGATAGGCAAGTCCATAGGAATGGAATTTTCTTTTAATTTATCAAATAAGCGTCAAATAAATGTTTTTACTACTCGTCCGGATACCATAATGGGTGTTTCATTTATTGGTCTGTCTCTTACCCATCCAATAGTTTCTGAATTAGCTAACGAAAATAATGAACTAAAAGAATGGATAGAATTAAATGCAAAAGGCTCAAGCAACGAAGCCAATAGATCTTCACTAGAAAAAAAAGGATTTAAATTAGAAATAAAAGCTGAACATCCAATATCAAAAGAAGAAATTGAAGTTTGGGTAGCTAATTTTGTATTAATGGAGTATGGGTCTGGAGCATTAATGGCTGTTCCTGGTCATGACCAAAGAGATTTTGAATTTGCGAAGAAATACGATATTAAAATCAAACAGGTTATTGATACTGGAGAAGGCGAACTAAAAGAATTAAACGCTGCAATAATGGAAAAAGGCTTACTTATAAACTCAGGAATAGATCTTGATGGATTAAATTTTAACGAAGCATTCGAAAAAATTTCTAATCTTGCTAAAAAAAATAATTTTGGATCTAAAAAAATAAATTATCGTCTTAAAAATTGGGGTATTTCAAGACAAAGAAAATGGGGTGCTCCTATTCCTATGATGATAAACACAGAAAACTCATCCGATGTGATTCCATTTTCGGACTTAAAAGAAGAAGAAATAAATTCTGAAATTTTAATTAAAAATGGAAAAAAGTACATAAAAGAAAAAGATACTTTTGATACTTTTCTTGAGTCATCTTGGTATTTTGCGAGATTTGCCTCCTACAATTCATCAGATAAAATCTTCAATGATGAAGTCGATCATTGGTTGCCAGTAGATCAATATATTGGTGGCATAGAACACGCCATTTTGCATTTACTTTATGCAAGATTTTTTTCAAAAGCGTTAAATGATTTGGGTTTAATAAAATTTAGAGAGCCTTTTAAAAAGCTACTCTGCCAAGGTATGGTTCTTAAGGATGGATCAAAAATGTCAAAATCTAAAGGTAACACTGTCAACCCACAGGAGCTTATAGATGTATATGGAGCTGATACAGTTAGACTTTTTTCTATGTTCGCGTCTCCTCCAGAACAATCTCTAGAGTGGTCAAACGATGGAGTAAAAGGTTCTCATAAATTTCTAAATAAGTTGTGGAATTTATCATCAAAGCTAACTCATCAAACAGTGAAAAATGAAAATTCTGTTCTTGACCTAAAACCTTTGGAAATAAAGTTAAATCAAACCATTAAAAAAGTCTCTGATGATTATGAGAGGAGAAATTCCTTTAATACTGCAATTGCAGCAATAATGGAACTTTTAAATAATATCCCTAAAGATTTCATGAAAGATGAAATTACAGAAGATGAAAGAAAACTTTTTAAAAAATTAATAGACTCATCTCTTCTCATGCTTAGTCCAATTGCTCCTCACATAACACACGAACTTTGGAATAAATTAGAAAATGGCAAAGAAATTTTAAATGAATGTTGGCCTGAATTTGATCCAAACCTTTTAGAAGAAAAAAATTATAAAATGATAGTTCAAGTGAATGGAAGATTAAGAGGATCTTTGATGTTAGATGAGGAAAAGTCTAAAGAAGAAATAATAGAGCTTTCGAAAGAAGTAGAGAATGTTAAAAAATACATATTAGATAAAGAAATCTCAAAAACCATTTTTGTAGAGAAAAAATTAGTCAACTTTGTTGTAAATTAAATGAAAGCATTATTATTTTTTATTTCTTTTACTTTTATATCCTGCGGTTTTGCACCTATAAATAATGCAAGCAATGAATCAAAGGATGTTTTTATTTCCTTTAAAGAAAATTTGCTTAATAATAAATTCATAAAAAATATAGAAAGAAATAGTAAATTTCTCAATCTTTCGTTAACAAATTCTAATGAAGCAGAAATTAATATTGAAATACTTGATCATAGGATCTCAAAATATACAGGAGCTACTGATAGGAATTTCTTTTCGGCAACTGGAATCATAGAGTATGAAATTTCTATGATAATAAGTAAATCAAATAAATCTAAAAGATTTAATTTTACCTCGTCTGAAAACTTTCCTTACGATACAAATAAAATTTTATCTAATGAAAAAAAAATTGAAGAACTTGAAAAGATGTTTTTTTTCGAAGCTCAAAATCAACTAAAGAATTTTTTATACATATATTTCAATGGATAAAAAAAACATTTTTTCGATTCATGGCCCAGAGCAATTTTTAATAGAGCTAGAAAGAAATAAATTAGTTTATAAATTAAAAAAAGACGGGTATATCGAAAGAAAAATTTTCTTTTCTAAGGCTCCTTCTTTCTCTTATGAGAAATTAATGGAAGAACAATTCAGTGATATGTTCTCCTCAAAAAAAATAATTGATTTAAGACTGGAAAACGCTCCTTCAAAAAGTGAAGGAGAATTATTGGAAGAATTCTGTAAAAATTTATCTGAAGAAAATAGTATTATTATGTCGGTAATTGGTTTAGAGAATGTTAAATCTAGGGCATGGTTTAAAAAATTATTGAACTACAGCAAAGATTTAGAAATTAAAAAGATTTGGCCTAATCAGAAAAAGCAGTGGCTAAAAGAACTGTCTAAAAGGTTTAATATTAAGATTTCTGAAGAGGAAATTGACTTAATTATAGAAAAGACTCAAGGAAATTTACTTTCCTCTTATCAAGAGCTAAAAATAATCAAAGCATTGAACGATAGTTCTGAAAGTAATTTTGTTTCGGAAAATTCTAATTTTGATATTTTTAATTTATCAAATTCAATCTTAAAAGATGATTTAGAAGAATCTCTTAAAATACTTGAATATTTAAAACTTCAAAAAGGTTCTGAAGCTTTAGTTATTTGGAGTCTATTTAGAGAGATTGAAAGAATCTCTTTTTTAAAAGAAGATCCAAATATTAAATTAAATGGTCCTTTTGATTATGTAGATAATATAAAAATAAAAAGCAGAAAACTAAATGATCAGCAAGTAATTTATTTTAAGAAAAAAATTGCTTTTTTAGACACTAGCTTTAAAACTGGAAAAGATAATTTTTGGAGCAATGTTGAAAGAATAATTATTGAATTTATTAAACCAGAGTTTCTTCAATAAATTTTTTTAAAACCTTGCTGTATACATTATCTGAGTTAGAGACTTGAACCTCATCAATTTCTGAAACAAGGAGTATACCTTTTGTGGTATTTGTAATCCAAATCTCATCAGAATTCATAAAATCTTCTACACTAATTTTTGATTCAGTTATTTTTATTCCTATTTTATTTACAATATCGATTATTACAGATCTCGTAATACCAGGAAGAATGTTGTTTTCTAAAGATGGAGTTTTTACTTCATTATTTTTAACACAAAACACATTACTTACTGCCCCTTCAGTAATATAACCATTTTCCTGAAGAATTATTTCAAAAAAGTTTTCTTCAGATGCCTGAATTTTATACATAACATTTGCTAATAAAGAAGTAGATTTAATATTGCTTTTTCTCCAACGAAAATCTTTTTTTAAGCTGGCTTTGATAGCAGTCATTTGAGCATTTGGGATGTTTTTAAGAGGAAATGAACAGACAAAAATTGTTGGGCTAGGACTTGGGCCCGGAATATGATCTCTTATATCTTCATGCCCTCTAGAAATTTGTAGATAAATTATTTGATTACTTAAGTCATTTTTTTCTATGACTGACTCAAGAATATTTTTCACTTCTTGGCGAGAATAATTAATTGATATTTTTATATCTTTTAAATTTATAAATAATCTATCTAGATGATCTTCTATTTTAAAAGGTTTGTTGTTGTATGAAGCAATTACTTCATAAATGGCGTCTCCAAAAAGAAACCCTCTATCAAGAGGAGATATTTTAGCTTCTTTTAAGTCTAAAAATTTTCCGTTTAAGTAGCAAATTGACATTTACTGAACTTCATCTTGCATAAAAAAAGAATAGATATAGAAAGCTAAAGACTCAATATAGGGCCAAATAAATCCTTCTGTATTTATGCTTTCTAAAGCAACTAGATCAAAAGAAGAATTAATTTCGTCATTAATTACAATATCTAATCTATCAACTTTTTCACCCTTTTCTATTGGAGCAGTAATACCTAAATTTTTAGAAACAATCATTTCTATATTTTTAAATTCAGGTTTTGTTAGGGTAAGGTAAATATCCTTCTCTGGACCAATAAAAACTAGATCTTTGGAGCCTGCCCAAATATCAACTGATGAAACTTCTTGAAATTTGGATAGAATTTTTTTTGTTTTAAAAAATCTAAATCCATAATCTAACAACCTTCTACTGTCTTGTAGTCTAGTTTTTTCCGAGGAACTGTTGAGCGTTACAGCTATTAACCTCATTTCATCTCTTTCAGCAGAGGCAACTAAACAATATCCAGAATCATTTGTATGGCCTGTTTTTATTCCATCGATAGAATCGTCCTGCCACAAAAGACTATTTCTATTTAATTGTCTTATATTATTGTATGTATATTCTTTCTCTTTGAAAAGAGCATAATTATTTGGAAAATCATCTATAAGCCTAATGCTTAATTTTGCAATATCGTTAGCAGTAGAGTAATGATTTATATCTGGAAGACCGGTAGGGTTAACAAAATTTGTATCTTTTAAATCTAATTGCTTGGCATAATCATTCATGAGGTCGGCAAACGCTACTTGGGAGCCTGCAATTTTTTCTGCTAAAGCACAGCTTGCATCGTTTCCAGATTGAATAACCATTCCTTTTAATAATTCTGAGATCGAAACTTCAGTACCTTCCTTGATAAACATTCTAGAGCCTTCCATACGCCAGCATTCTTCACTTATTTCAACCATAGAATTTTCTGAAATAAAGCCTTTTGAGATCTGATCAGATACTACGTAAGAGGTCATAATTTTAGTTATGCTAGCTAATCCGCTAGATTCGTTAGGTTTACTTGAAGTTATGACTGTTCCAGTTTTAGCATCCATTAATAAAAAGCTCGTTGCAGAAACCTCAGGTGGGTTTGGTATCAAAGCCTGTGAAAAGACATTTTGCGATATTAAAAGAAAAACAAAGATTAACTTTTTCATAACTATTTTCCTATACTTGCTATTTCTTCACTTAAAAGAAAAACCGTCATTGCATATTTAGAACTAGGATTATATCTTGTTATTGCATAAAGGTTCTTATCACCCAACCAAAATTCATCCTTTGCATTATCATTTGGAAAAAGCGAAATTTGAATATATTCGTCGATAAAATCACGCTTTTTTTCAACTTTAATGTCTAAATCTTTATATGACTTTAATTTGAAGGAAGATTTAATTAGTTTATTGCTTTTCTTTGCATTTGCTTTCATGGCAATAAAGCCATTTTTATTCCATCCTCTTTTATTTCCTTGAGTAGAACTTAGAAAATTTGCAACGCTACCAATTGCATCTGCAGGATTATTTAAAATATCTTTTTTTCCATCCCCGTCAAAGTCTATTGCAAGTCTGCGATAGTTATCAGGCATAAACTGAACAAAACCCATTGCTCCAGCATATGAGCCTTTTATTTGAAGAGGATCAAAATTCTCTTCACGAGAAAGCAAAAAATATTCCTCAAGTTGAGTTTTAAAAAAGCTTCTTCTTCTTGGATAATCAAATGCTGCGGTAGTTAAGGCGTCAATAACTCTTGTGTTACCTTTATATCCACCATAATTAGTTTCTAGTCCAATTATTGCAGCAATTACTTCCCTAGGAATTCCATATTCTTCTTCAGCTTTTATAAACCATTTTTTGTAGGTTTTTATAAATCTGATCCCATTTTGGACTCTAGTCAAAGAAACTCTTTTTTTGTAATCGTCCCAAGAGGTTATTTTTTCTGAAGGGTTATTCATTAGATCAATGATTTTTTGCTGCTTATTAGCTTGAGATAAAGTTTTAGAAATATATTCTTTTGAGAAGTTATGTTCCTCATGCATGAGGTTTATAAATTCCTGAACATCGTCTCTATCTAAATAATTTGCAAAAAAAATATTACTAAAAAGAATTAAGATAAAAAAACTTATAAATTTTTTCATTCAAACCTCTTTCCTTAAAGATAAAATTATTCCAATAGTTAACAAATTCACTATCAAGGCCGTTCCTCCTTGACTTAAAAATGGTAATGGCATTCCAACAACAGGTAATATTCCAATTACCATCGAAATATTAATAGAAATATATGCTAAAAGAACTATTGATAAAGTTCCAGAAACTATTTTTGCAAATCTATTTGTGCTCCGAAATGCAACTAACAAGAGCCTGAATATTAAAATTCCATAAACGAATAAAAGCATACAAACACCCGCAAGACCAAACTCTTCTGCAATGACTGAAAATATGAAGTCAGAGTGACTTTCTGGAATAAAATTTAACTGACTTTGAGAGCCATTAAGAAAGCCCTTTCCAAATAAGCCTCCTGAACCTACTGCAATTTTGGATTGGACAATATTCCATCCTGCTCCGTAAATGTCAGCCTCCGGATTAAATAGCGTTAAAACTCTTTGTTTTTGATACTCATAAAGATTAAGCCAAATTATGGGTAATGATAAAATTCCCAGAAATGCTCCTGAATATATATACACCCATGGGAATCCTGAAATAATTACTGGTAGCATTCCTGCTAATAAAACAATTAGAGAGGTTCCTAAATCTGGCTGAATGGCAACAAGATAAAAACATAAAAAAGTTAACAAAATTACTAACCACATGTCTTTCATTTCGGTTTTTAAATTTCTTGTTAGAAAAGATGCAGCGGATATAGGAAGTATAAATCTAATAAGCTCAGAAGGTTGAAAAGTAAACAACCCCAAATCAATCCATCTTTTTGTTTCTGAATTTTCAGAAGGAAAAAATAAGACAATCACCAAAAGAAATAAAGCTGGCCAAAAACTATGTAAGTAAAATACCTCCATTTGTCTAAAATTTGAAAAAGCTAAAAAAAACATTCCTACCAACCCAACAAATAAGTAAATTCCTTGTCTAACAGTCATTTCTAGAGAATTGCTTGCGCTATAAATCATTGCTAACCCAAAAAAACACAGAACAATAACACTTAATACTATCCAAAAATCAAATGATAAGATTTGATTTTGGTTTCTATTAATTTTTAGATTTACAGAAAAACTTAAAGGATTATTTTTCATTTTTTTGAATATAAATTGATTGCTTTTCTTACTAAAGGAGCGGCTACAGCGCTTCCAGACTCACCATTTTCTATAATGGCCACTACGACTAATTTTGGTTCTTCTACGGGTCCATACCCAACAAACAAAGCATGATCTCTTAATGATTTATCTACTCTCAGCAGCTCATATTCAGTTTCTATAATACTTTTTACTTGGGCCGTACCTGTTTTTCCTGCAATTCTAATATTTCTATCATAAATATTATTTGCCGTTCCATTTGAGGCTTCCACCACTCCAAGAAGAGATTTTTCTATTCTTTTCCAATTCAAATCATCAATCAGAGAGATATTCTTTTTTATTACTGTTTCAGTATTTTCTTCTCCAATCTTTTCAATAATTCTAGGCTGAACTAACTCGCCTTTATTTGCTAATGCGGAATAAGCTACAGCTATCTGTAATGGTGTGGCAGTTATATAGCCTTGTCCAATTCCCATATTAATTGTATCTCCTTTAAACCATGATTCTCCTATATAACCTAGTTTCCATTTTCTTGAGGGTAAGATTCCCGTTCCCTCCCTTATGGTAAGTCCGCTCTGTTCTCCAAAACCAAATTTTTCTAAGAATGGCGATAAGTTATTTATTGTCAAATCATATGCAAGAGAATAAAAATAAACATCCGATGATTCTATTATTGCTTTGTTCATATCTACCTTTCCATGGCCGCCTTCTTTCCATCCTCTATATGGCCTTTGATCTCCTTCCACTAAATATTCTCCAGAATCTAATATTTCTTTTTCCCAAGAGATAGTTTTTGCTTCTAAAGCTGCCATGCCAACGAAAGGCTTCAAAGTTGAAGCTGGAGGGTATTGCCCTGACAGGGCTCTATTAAAAAGAGGACTGTCTTGATCAGAAAATAAATTTCTTACTTCATCGTAATCATTAATAGTATTCAATAGATTAGGATCGTATGTTGGTGAACTTATCAAAGCTCTTATCAGGCCAGTCTTTGGCTCAATTGCTACCAGAGCACCTTTCCTGCCCTTGAAGTCATAAAAAAGTTTTTTTTGCAATTCTAAATCAATTGAGAGCCTTAAATTTTTCCCTTTTTTTGGCGGCTCTATTGATATGTTTCTTACTAATTTTCCAAATGAATCTCTTTCCTGAATTCTAAAACCTATATCTCCTCTGAGGATGGAATCTAGATCTTTTTCAATTCCTGTCTTGCCAACTTTTAGTCCAGAATATTTTGTTAATTCTGGATTATTAAAAATTTCCTGCTTGGAAATATTCCCTACATATCCTAAAACTGGCGCCATTATTTCTTTATGAATTACATTTCTAGAAAAAGAGGAAATAATTTCGGCACCTTTTATCTTTTCCAAGTTGACGCTAATTTTTGCGATTTGTTTTTCGCTTAAATTTTTTATTAAAAAATAAGGCTCATTTGGATTTTTTCCTGTAGCTCTTATAAAAAAGTCACTTTCAATTTTACTGTAATTCAATTCAAGCAAGTCAGAAATTTGTTTTAAGAAAAAGCTTGGGTTCTCAATAATATTTGGGTTAATTTGCAAATCTTGTTGGATATTATTTTCTACTAAAAGAACATCGTTTGAATCATAAATAAAGCCTCTTTGAGGAAAAATTTTCGATTGATAGAGTCTATTTGACTCTGATTGAGTCTTAAAATCGTCTGCTTGAAAATAAGATAAGTTTAAAATTTGTAAGAAAGCAAAAAAGAGCAGAAAAATAAATGGGCTCAAGAAAACTATTATTCTAAAGACTTCGTTGGAGTCTTTTTTGTTCTCAAATGATGACATTACAAATTAGGATCCCATAAACTTTCTAAATCATATAGTTCTCTTGCAGAGGACGACATTATATTAAGAACTACTTCTCCCAAGTCTATTAAGACCCAATCTTTAGAACCTCTCCCCTCAAATCCATAAATTTTAATTTTATTTTTTTTTAAAACTTCAGTAATTTTTTTTGAAATAGCGGAAATATGCGGAGTTGAGGTTCCTGTTGTAATGATTAATTGTTCTGTAAAAGCATCTATTTTTGATAAATCTAAAATTTTTGTGTCTAGTGCTTTAATCTCTTCAAGATTTTCTTTTATTAAATTTTTTAATTTTTTATCCATTTAGTTTTTGTAAAGCGAATTTAATTTTATATAGTCTAGTACCTCATTATCGAGAGCAATTTCCTTAAATTCGGATTTATAAACGTTTTCTCTAATATCGCTTGAAGAGATATCTAGCATTAGATTTTCAGCAAAAAAAATATTTCCGTGTCCAGTTAAAAAATCTGATAAAGATGAAGTTATATTTTTTTTAAAATCGTTTATATATTCTGAAGGAAAAAAATAATTTGGCCTCTTTATTACAATTAAAGAACAAAGATTTAATAATTCTTCCCAATTCTTCCAACTTTTAAAATTAGCAAATGCGTCTTGACCTAAAATAAAACTGAAATGTTGATTAGTTTTATATTCTTTATGAAATTCTCTTAGAGTCTCAAATGTATAAGAAACTTCTTCCTTTAAAACCTCTCTATTGTCTATGTGCACTCCTTTGTTTTTTTTAAATGCTATATCTAGCATCTCTATTCGTTTATCGCCGTCAACAAAATGAATATTTTTTAATACTGGTTTTCCCGATGGGATGATAAAAATTTTTTCAAAGTCTATAATTTTTTGAATATCTGAAATTAAACTTGTGTGGCCAACATGAACAGGATCAAATGATCCGCCGAAAATTCCAATAGTCTTAGCCATCTATATATTTATTCTCTTAGTTGCCCTGATCCTTCAACAATAAATTTTTGACTGGTCAAGCCCTCCAAGCCCACAGGACCTCTTGCGTGTAATTTATCCGTTGAAATTCCTACTTCAGCGCCTAAGCCATATTCAAAACCGTCTGCGTAACAAGTTGGAAGATTATGCATAACGGAGCTTGAGTCTATGTTGGAAAGAAAATTATTTTTTGCTTTTATGTCTTCAGTAACGATGCAATCTGTATGTCCTGATCCATAAGTATTTATATGCCTAATTGCTTCATCAATTCCATCTACTATTTTAATTGAAAGAATTGGCTCTAAATATTCTGTTTTCCAGTCATCTTCTTTGGCGTCTTTAACTTTGATAATTTTGCTTGTCTCTAAGCAGCCCCTTAATTCGACACCATGTTTTTGAAAACTTTTTTCCATCTTGGGCAAAAATTCGCCTGCAACTTCCTTTGATACTAGTAAAGTTTCCATGGCTCCACAAATGCCATACCTATAAACCTTTGCATTTAAAGAAATATCTAGGGCTTTTTTTAAATCAGCATTGTCATCAATAAACACATGGCACAAACCTTCATAATGTTTGAGAACTGGCACTTTAGAATCATCAGCTATCACTTTGATCAAACTTTTGCCTCCTCTAGGGATAATCAGATCAACCTTATCTTCTGACTTAATTAGTTGGTTAACTAATGCTCTATCTTGATTTTTTAACAACTGTATAGCTTTCTCTGGTAAGTCTGCCGAAATTAAGCCATCAATCATACATTTTTCAATTTCTTTATTAGTTTTGCTTGCTTCGGATCCTCCTCTCAAGATACATGCATTCCCAGATTTCAAACACAGCGCAGAAGCATCGGCTGTAACATTAGGTCTAGATTCATAGATAATCCCAATAACACCCAGAGGTACCCTCATTTTACTTACTAAAAATCCAGAAGGAGACTTAGATTTTTTTGTTGTTTCTCCTACAGGATCATTTAAATCAATAACTTTTTTTAATCCAGAAATCATAGAGTCAATTCTTTTGTCATCAAGTTTGAGCCTGTCAATAAAGCTATCTTGCAGATTTAAAGTACTGGCATGCTCCATGTCCTCATTATTAGCAAGTTTTAAAATTCTTCTATTAGAATCAATGCTTTCAGCAGCTTGCTCTAAAGCCTTATCTTTTTGCTTTTTAGAAGAACTTCTTAACTGTTCTTTAGTAGATTGTGCATCTTCTAAAATTTGATCTAATTCCAAAGTATTATTTTTATTATTCATGTAAGGTATTATTGCAACTATTATAAGCCTTAGAAACAAAATTTGATGTTTGAGTTCAGTTCTATTTTAGAATTTTTAGAAGAAAATCCTAATTGGATAAATATAATTATGTTTCTTTTGGTATTTGTAGAATCCTTAATAATTTTAGGCCTATTTACTCCTGCAACCCTTATTATCCCTGGAATAGGAGCTTTAGCAGCCTCAATTAATATTAGTCCATTTGAAATAGTCTTTTGGGCTTCTTTAGGAATGATTATTGGAGATACAGTGAGTTTTTTAATTGGAAAACTAATAGGAAATAAAGTGGAAGATTGGATCCCAGACAAGTATCATCTTTATCTGACTCAAGCAAGAAAATTCATAAAAAGAAGAGGAATAATAAGTGTTGCCTTGGGTAGATTTGCTGGTCCCTTAAGATGTACTGTGCCATTCATAGCTGGCTCATTGGGCATGAAATCTAAATATTTTTTTCCAGCCGAAATTCTTGCTTCTCCAGCTTGGGCTAGTCTTTACGTTTTAACTGGATACTTCTTAGGTGTTATTTTCGTTGAATATTTTACTTATGCGTTAATAGCAATAATTCTTATTGCTTCAATATACACAGTTTATAAAGACCCTTTAAAGTCTAGGAAATAGTCTAGCCAGAAACACCACGATCTTGCCCTTCCCAGTATGGTTCCCTTAATTCTCTTCTTAAAACTTTTCCTGAAGGATTTCTGGGAAGCATCTCAATAAATTCAATAGATTTGGGACATTTGTAAGAAGCTATCTTTGATTTTGTAAAAGAAATTATATCTTCCGAACTTAAATTGCTGTCTTGAGATAGGACAACAAACCCTTTTGTTGACTCTCCCCATTTTTTATCTGGAACCCCAATCACTGCTGCATCTAGTATTTCAGCATGACTCATCAAAGCATTTTCTACTTCGGCAGGATAAATATTTTCTCCTCCTGAGACTATCATGTCTTTTACTCTATCGTGAATGTATAAAAAACCTTCTTCGTCAAAAAAACCTGCGTCTCCTGAATAAAACCATTCATCTTGAATGGACTTTTCAGTTGCTTCAGAATTATTCCAATACCCTTTCATGTTTAAATCAGACTTAGTTAAAATTTCACCAACATTGCCTTGGCTAACCTCCATCCCATCTTCGTCTATAATTTTTATTTCTACCCCTGGAAGAGCCTTTCCGCAAGACCTTAATTTGTTTCTTTGCGGGTCATGATCCTCAGGGACAAGACAAGTAATAGCGCCGGATGTCTCAGTTAAACCATAAACTTGGTAGAAACCGCATTTCATAATTTCAATAGCTTTTGTAACAGTATCTTCAGCAATTGGAGAAGCCCCATATAGAACCATTTTTAGAGAGGAAAAATCCGTTTTTTCTATGTTTGGATGTTGAATTAAAAATAAAATTACTGCAGGCACCCACAAAACCATTTCTATCTTTTCAGATTCAACTAACTCTAAAATTAATCCTGGATCAACCTCTGGAATGATAACGTTGTTACATCCTTGAAGTAATCCCCAAATTCCAAAATTTGTTCCTGCAACATGGTAAACCGGCATGCAAATCATGGATTTCGAGCCTGAAGGAAAAGGGATTGTTTCGATAGTTAAATCTGTTGCCGCATAAAAATTTTTATTCGTTAGTTGAACTCCTTTAGGGTGACCTGTTGTTCCAGAAGTATAAAGCTGAATAACATCGTCATCTTCATTAGAAGATAGGTTTGGATCAATATCTTTAGAGGATTTTTTCCAGTCTTCATAAACTAACCAATCTTTATGGTCGCCGTCAATGCAAATTATTTTTTTTAATAATAATTTTTCTTCTATTTGATCTATGACACTAAAGAAATCAGAACTAACGAAAAGAACTTCGCTTTTTGAGTCTTCTAGAACATAGGCAACCTCTTCAGCTGCTAACCTCCAATTAACTCCAACTACAACCGATTTAGTTTTAAGCGAGCCAAAAAATATTTCAAAAAAGTAATCAGTATTTTTTGCTAAGTAAGCCACTCTAGAATCAGGTTCAATTCCTAAGTCAAGAAGTCCTTGAGCGACTAAATTTGAATTAGAATCAAATTCTGCATAAGTTTGTTCTCTATCTAAAAACTTTATAGCAGTATCTGAAGCTGATTCTTTGCATCTCCACCTTAAGCTCTCAGCTAGTGAATCTTGTAATTGAATATCCATAATTCTCCTTTTTTAATCTTTTCCTGACGATCCAAATCCTTTTGCACCTCTTTCGGTTTCATCAAAACGATCTACCATTTTAAATACTGGAGAAGCTACCTCAAAAAACATCATTTGGGCAATTCTATCTCCCCTGTTTATTGTAAAAGAATTTTTTGATCTATTCCAAAGAGAAATCATAATTTCTCCTTGATAATCCGAGTCAATCAAACCAATTAAGTTTCCTAAAACAATACCGTTCTTATGGCCTAATCCTGATCTTGGCAAAATGAATGCCGCATAACCTGGATTACCTATAAAAATTGAAAAGCCAGTTGAAAATAAATATGTTTCATTAGGCTCAAGAACTTTAGAATCCTCTATATTAGTTCTCAAATCCAAAGCAGCAGACCCATCTGTATTGAATTTGGGTAGAGGAATATCGTCTCCTAAATTATTATCAATAATTTTAATTTGGACATTAATGCTATTTGCTTTTTTTGGTGATGAGTCTGATTTAACAAAATTAGATATAAGATTTGGCAAAATAAACCCAATAATTCTTTTCAAGATCCATCTAATCATTTAAAGATTTTCTGCTATGAATTCAATTATATTTCTTGATAGTTTCTTTTTAGATACTTTGCTAATTTTTTTTTCTATTTTTTTGGTAATTAAATAAACTTCATTTTCATCAGAATCAAAGCCAATCGAATCATCAGAAACATCATTTGCAATAATCAAATCTAAATTTTTCTCTTTTAGTTTTTTCTTTGCATTTTCTATGATGTTTTGAGTTTCTGCAGCAAAACCAATTACTTTTAGATCTCCTTTATTTTCTGAAACAGATTTTAAAATATCTTGGTTTTTAGTTAATTCTAAATTTAAATTATTACCTTTTTTTTGCTTCTTAATTTTCTGATTTTCATATTCTTCAGGTTTAAAATCAGAAACTGCTGCTGTCGATATAAATAGATCGAAATTATTTATAGCCTTATCTACTTCTTTCAACATTTCATCTGCAGATTCAACATTTATTCTATCTACTTCGTTAGGTGTTTCTAGGCTTACAGGTCCACTTATTATACTCACAAGGCCTCCTGCATCTCTTGCAGCTTCAGCAATTGAAAATCCCATCTTTCCAGAGCTTCTGTTTGAAATATATCTAACTGGATCAATTTTTTCTCGTGTTGGTCCAGCTGTAATTAATATTTTTTTTCCTGCTAAAAGACCTTGTGAAAAACTTGAAGCAATTTGATTAATGATTTGTTGCGGCTCAGACATTCTGCCGAACCCTTCATCGCCACAGGCTTGTTCTCCTGAATCAGGTCCTATAGAAATAAAATTATTATTTATTAGTTTTTTAAAATTTTCTTGCGTCCTAGAATCAGACCACATGGCTTGATTCATAGCCGGAGCAAAATATATCTTACATACTGCAGCTAAACAAACTGCAGTCATTAAATCATCTCCTTTTCCAGAAGCTAATCTTGCTATTGAATTAGCAGAACATGGAGCAATAAGAATAATGTCACTCCATTTGGCCAGTTCAATATGTCCCATAGCAGCCTCGGCTTTTGTGTCTAATAGATCAGTGTGAACTTGATTTCCAGACAAAGCTTGCATAGTGAGAGGAGTGATAAATTCTTGTGCGGCTTCTGTCATCAGAACTCTTATGTTTGCACCCGATGTTTTAAATAGTCTAATAATTTCTGCAGCTTTATAAGCAGCTATGCCTCCAGTGACGCATAAAAGTATATGTTTGTTAGCTAGTTGTTTCATTTACTTAAGAATTATACTCCAGATAGGTTTCAAAGAAGTTTAGATTCTGGTATAAAACAACTCCTTTTGAGGTTTTTATGAGTAAGCAGTGTCAAGTAACTGGTAAGGTACCAATGTCTGGAAACAATGTTTCCAAGGCAGTTAATAAAACTCGTAGGAGATTTATGCCAAATTTACATAAACATAAGTTTTGGGTTGAATCTGAAAATCGTTTTATCACCTTAAATATTTCCACCAAGGGGCTCAGAATCATTGATAAAAAAGGAATAGACCAAGTTCTAGAAGACATCAGATCAAGGGGAGAAAAAATATGAGAGAAAAAATAAAACTAGTATCTTCAGCAGGAACTGGCCACTTTTACACTACCGATAAAAATAAAAGCAGCACTCCTGATAAAATAGAAATGAAGAAATTCGACCCTAAAGCTAAAAAACACGTCTTATACAAAGAAGAAAAAATTAAGTAAAGTGTCTGGCATTTATCTTGCCTCAAGGTCTCCTAGACGAAAAGAAATTTTGGAATCTTTAGAGGTTGAATTTGAAATAATCGACTATCCTCATAAAGAATCTAATCCGTTTAAAAATGAATCTCCATATGAGTTCATTGAAAGAAATACCAAAGAAAAATCTATAGCAGCTTTTGCATATCTGCAAGAAAATCAACAAAAAATTCTTCCCGTGCTTACAGCTGACACAATTGTTAGCTTAGATGACAGAATTTTTGGTAAACCAGAAAATAAAGATCATGCAATTTCTATGCTCTTGGAACTATCTGGGCAATTCCACAATGTTATTTCCTGTGTTGCAATTGGGGTTATGGATAAATCCAGTTCTGATACTGTAAATTTTCATATGAATATTGTAGAAACTAAGGTTTTATTTAAAACACTTACAGCTTTTGAATGCGGAAAATATTGGGATACAAAAGAACCATTGGATAAAGCAGGAAGTTATGGCATTCAAGGTATTGGAGCAACTTTTGTTGAAAAAATAATTGGCAGTCATTCCAATGTTGTCGGATTGCCTATTTTTGAAACTTGTAAAATTTTGGATAATTTAAAGATTAATTATTGGTTTTCTAAATAATTAAAAAAGATACTCATTGATTGCTATAAAATTAGTTAATGAAATTAACTAGCTTAATTGGCTCTTTGGGCTTGGGTGCTTCTATAGTTTTAATTTTCGAACCTTTTAACTATTGGTTTTTAAGTTTTTTCATCCCCCTATCGTTTTACTTACTAATTAAGGATAAAAATGTCATACAGTCTTTTGTTCTGGGTTGGTTTTTAGGATTTGGATTATGGGTATTTGGTATTTTTTGGATAGAAAATAGTATTTACTTTTATGGAGGAGCATCAAAAATTACATCTTTCTTTTTAGTGATTTGTTTGTCAGCTTTTTTGGCTACTATCAGCGGTCTATTTTTTTCTTTATTTGCATATTGCAAGACAAAAACTGAATTCGATATTTTATTTTTATTCCCTTCTATATGGGTTGGCACTGAATGGTTGAGAGAATTTTTATTTTCTGGATTTCCATGGTTTTACTTAGGGTATGCAACTTTAGATAATTTCTTCGTTTCTGGTTTTATTCCAATTTTCGGAGTTTTTGGAATGAGTTTTACCTTAATCTTTATTCCAGCACTCATTTTTACACTTTTCAAAAGCTTGATACGAAAAAACGAATACAAGAAAAAACTAGCTTATTCAGCTTTTTTGGTTTTAATCTTTTTTTCTTCTTCTATGGCTTATCAAACTGAATGGACAAAAGAAAAGGAAGAAATAAATGTTGTTGTTATTCAACCTAACATTAGCATCGAAGAAAAATGGAACTATCAAGGAGAAATTGAATCAATCAATCTTTTCAAGTCAAAAATGATAGAACATTCTTTGAAATCAGAAAATAAAGAAATCTTATCAATAGTTTTTTGGCCAGAAGTATTTTTACCTGGCTTAAGCTCAAGATATAAGAAAGTGATTGATGAAATAGAAAAGTATGTTGCAGATTATAATATCGCTTCAATTTTTGGGACTTTGACTGAGACTGCTTATGAAGAAAAAGGGATTACAAATTCTTTAGTTTCTTTGGGAAAATTGAATGGTAAATTTGATAAACAAAAATTAGTTCCTTTTGGAGAATATATTCCATTTACTATTTTTGATTCTTTATTTAATTTTTTTAATTTCAATCGTCCAAATATAGTTTCTTCAAACAATAATGTTCTTATTCAATCTGACAGCCTGAATATATCTTCAGCTATCTGTTATGAAATAGCTTTTCAAGATATATTTTTAAAACATGGCAAGCAAAGCAATATTTTGTTTAACGCAAGTAATGATAATTGGTTCGGAAATACAATTGGGCCACATCAACATTTACAAATAGCGAGATACAGAGCTGCAGAAAATAGAAAGCCTCTAATAAGGAGCACTAGTACTGGAATAAGTGCATTGGTAGATAAATTTGGAAATATTATTGAAAGTATCGATTTAGATAATGAAAAAAATATCCTATTAAATTCTAAAGAGATAGAATCTATTATATTTTCTAGAAGCGGTCATACGCCTTTTGTAAGAATTGGAAAATGGCCTTCAATTTTTTTTATTTTATTTATTATGTTCATTGCTTTTTTAATTAGAATACTTAGAAGATGAAAAAAATTAACTTATTTATCATTTCCTTTTTAATAATTAGCTGCAGCATTACTCCAAATTTTGAGAAATATTCAATGATAGAGCCTGATAATTTTAGTAAATTAAATAAAAATAGAACTCATATTCTAATAAATTTAGATGAGCAAACTCTTTTACTAAAAACAAGAAATAAAGAAAAAATATTTCCGATATCCTCTTCGGCTTATGGAATTGGGAATATAAAAAATAGTTTTAAAACTCCTTTAGGTGCTCACGTAATTTCGGAAAAAATTGGTAATAGGGTTCCCAAAGGAGCTATTTTCAAAGGTAGGATCTGGACCAATGAAATAGCTAAGATTGTAAAAGAACCTATTGATATACCTGAGGATGTTATAACTTCGAGGATTTTATGGCTAGATGGCTTAGAGGAAAATAGAAATAGAGGTGGTATTGTTGATTCTAAATCTAGATATATATATATTCATGGCACTGCTGAAGAAGGGTTGATCGGAAAGCCGGCTTCTCTAGGATGCATAAGAATGCTCAATGACGATGTAATAGAAATATTTAAAAAAGTTAGAGTTGGAACTCAAGTATTGATTTTTACAAACAAGGATCCATATAAAACATTATGAAAATATTAAAAGTCCTTTCATTCACTGTAGTTATTTTTTTTTCAGGTCTGAGTCTTTCAGAGTCAGAGAAAAGTTTAGATTCATGCCCTAATTTACTAGATCATGAATTAAGAATTCTGGATTCAAATAAAACTGAAAATCTATGTAAATACAAAGATAAAGTAATTTTAGCAGTAAACGTTGCTAGTAGATGTGGCTTCACTTATCAATATGAAAGCTTACAAGCACTATACAAAAATTATTCAGATAAAGATTTTGTTATTTTAGGGTTCCCTTCAAGAGATTTTATGTTTCAAGAATACAACGACGAAGGAGATGTTAAAGAATTTTGTAGTACTAACTATGGGGTCACTTTTCCTCTTTATGCTACTTCTAGTGTAACAGGAAAAAAAGCGAACTCATTTTATAAGCAAATCTCCAAAGAATCAGGCTCTCAGCCATCTTGGAATTTCACCAAATACTTAATTTCTAGAGAAGGCAAAATAATAGATACTTTTTCAAGCAACGTTGAGCCTAATAGTCCTCAAGTAATCAAGGGTCTAGAATCTCTTTTATAAAATTCTCGCTTTACTGGAATCAGCGCTGATGACTTTATCTGCCTTTGTAGTTGCAAAAATTCCGTTATCTACAACCCCAGGTATTCTATTAAGTCTTATTTCAGTCTCGTATGGCACGTCAAAGTTTAGGTTAATAACGTCTATTATTTGATTACCACTATCAGTAAGGAAACCTACTCTATATGTTGGCTTCCCCCCCATCGCTACTATCTGCCTTGCCACGTAACTTCGTGCCATAGGCACAACTTCAATTGCCAATGGAAAAGATCCTAATTTTTTTACGATTTTGCTATCATCTATAATACAAATAAATTCTTTAGATGCTGCAGCTATGATTTTTTCTCTTGTGTGAGCTCCCCCACCTCCTTTTATCAATTCAAATTTTTCATTTACTTCGTCTGCTCCGTCTACGTAAAGATCAGGGCCGCCAACATCATTTAATTCTGAAATTTCAAATCCTTCGGACTTTAAGATATCACTACTTGCTTCTGAGCTAGAAACTAATGCTTTGAATTCTGGCTTTTCTCTTTTAATAATTTCAATAAAACAGTTTGCAGTTGAGCCTGTTCCAATGCCTAAGATAAAATCTTTATGAAATCTTCCCTTAATTAATTCGTAAGTATAAGAAGCTACTAATTCTTTTGATGTCATGAGTACTTTCGTTTAATTTAGTGGAACTTAATCTTTCTGAAAGTATAATGCTTTGCTCCAAATATCACTATGAATAAATATAGTAAAAAATATATAGACAAAATTTCATCATCAAAAGTTTACGATGTTGTTATCAAAACTCCTATTACTAAGGCGGAATCAGTTTCTACTCAATTTTTGAATAACGTTTTCTTAAAAAGAGAAGATCTTCAACCAACTCATTCTTTTAAAATTAGAGGTGCATACAACAAAATTTCTAATTTAGTAGAAACAGAAAAAATAAAACATGTAGTTACTGCGTCCGCAGGAAATCACGCCCAGGGAGTAGCTTATTCAGCAAAGAGCTTAAAGATTAAGTCGACAATTTTCATGCCTAAAACTACACCATCCATTAAGGTAGATTCAGTAAAAAATTTAGGCTCAAAAGTTATTCTTGTTGGCGATAACTTTGATGCAGCTTTAAAAGAATCTTTGGTTTATTGCAAAACAAAAAAACTTCCTTTTATTCATCCTTTTGATGATCCCCTAGTGATAGCTGGCCAAGGAACAATTGGAAAAGAAATTCTAGAGCAATTTAATGAAAAAATAGATATTATTTTTGTAGCAGTTGGAGGCGGTGGCTTAATTTCAGGAGTAGGTGCCTACATAAAAACCATTAATCCGAAAATAAAGATAATTGCTGTTGAAGCTGCAGACGCAGCTGGACTCAATAGCTCTCTAGTAGCCAAAAAAAGAATAAAACTAAAAGAAGTAGGATTGTTTGCAGATGGCGCTGCCGCTAAGCAAATTGGTAAAAATAATTATAAATTGATAACAGAATGGATCGATGGCTCTATAACTGTGACAACAGATGAAATTTGTGCAGCCGTTAAGGATACTTTTATAGATACCCGAACTATTCCTGAGCCAACTGGAGCTCTAGCTTTAGCGGGCTTGAAAAAATATGTAATTAGCAAAAAGATAAAAAATAAAAATTTGATCGCTACTTATTGTGGATCAAATCTTAATTTTGAATCTCTTGCTCACATTGTTGAAAGATCAAAAATGGGGGAGAAAAAAGAAATGATTTTTACTATCAATATTCCTGAAATAAAAGGAACTTTTAGAAAATTATGCAAATCTATTGGTCAAAAAAATATTACAGAATTCAGTTACAGATTAGATAAAACTCAAGAAGCTAAAATTCTTCTAGGATTAGAGTTTAGTAAAGGGGAAGAAGAAAAAAAATCTTTTGTTAAATCAATGAAAAATAAAAAATATAAAATAACTGATTTAAGTGATGATGAAATATCAAAAGTTCATTTGAGATATATGTCAGGCGGTAGAGCACCAGAATTTTTAGATGGAAATGTGGAAGAAGTTTTTAAAGTAGATTTTCCAGAAAGGCCTGGAGCATTAATGCAATTTTTAGAATTATTGAAAGATAAATGGAATATCACCCTGTTTCATTACAAAAACCAAGGTTCTATATATGGGGGTGCTCTAGTAGGGTTTTCCTTAAAACCATCTCAATTAGAAAATCTTAATAAAGACTTGTTAAAAACTGAATACCCATTTTTAAGAGTTTCGGATAATGCCGGTTACAAAGCATTCTTAAAATAACCTTCGGGAGTTATCAGTCCTCCTAATTTTAAATCATGAGGCTCAATATCAAGTTCATTCACTATTTGAAATTCATATCCAAGTCCAAGGCATTTGTTTGGTTTAATTCCAGATAGAGAAAAGTCATAGAAGCCACCTCCATATCCCAACCTAAAAAGATTTTTATTTACAGCTCTTAAAGGAATTAATATCAAATCAAGGTCTTTTATTTCTATTTCATTCATGCTTTTGGAAGGCTCTAAGACACGATATTTATTCTCTATAAAACTATCCTCTTTTGAATATTCTAAAAAATTTAATTTTTTATTATTTTTGACTTCTGATATTTTCGGCAAAAAGATATTTATTCCTCTCTCATCTAAATATTCGTTTAAATCCTTCGTACTCACTTCATTATTCAGAGAAAAATAGGATCCAATTTTTTTATATTTTGAAGTATCAATAAATTTTTTAAAATTTTTTAAAATCTTAGAATCTAAATTAATTTTTTGCTTTGTAGAAAGATTAGAGAAATGCCGTTTGATATTATTTCTAGCTTCTTTTTTTGTCATCGATCAAGGCTTTCCCAAGTTACCGCTATTAAATTTCCCTGAACCGAAAGTTCAGGTCGGGAAGAATCTCTTTCCTTCAGGCTGCCCTATTGGGCGCTCAACAGGAGTTAGTATCAAAATCCCTAGTTATTTTGTATCGGCTCAAAGTGTTATTTAACTGGCAAATAACCCAGGAAGCAAAGAAAATTATAACAAAATTTAAAGTTTAGATAACTCTGAAATTTCATCAACCAACTTCAAACTCAAGGTATCGTCAACTTCTTTTTTTTGCTCTTCTTTGGAATCTTCTATTTCACTTTTCGTGCTTTTCTTTTTTTTAGTCGCTATTTGTTCAGTGTTTGATGAGCTTTCTTTATTAGATTCGTTCATCATTTCGTTGGTAATTTCCAAACCAGCTAACAGTGCTACTTTTTCAACAGAAAGAAATTTTGTTTGTCTTTTAAGTTTTTTTATTTTTTTATTCAAATACTCAGCAGCATTTAACAATGCCTCCTGCTCTTCTTCTGGACAATAGAGTTGATAGTCAATTCCTGCTATTTTTAAAGATATTATGTCTTTTGATTCTTCATCGCTCATGTAGACTCCAATTTATTAATTAGATTTTCAATTTTATTCCTAGTTAATTCAAGTTTTTCTTTTAAATTTTTATTTTCAATATTTAATTTTGAATTTTTATTTCTTAGGTCCTTATTAGCCTCACGAAGTTTTTTTGATAGATCTAAAAGTTCACCTAGGTTTTTTTCTAAATTATCTTTCGGCATACTTAATTTTAGTCTTCTGCTAGAAGAGAAGCCACAATAATATAAAATACCTTAGATGAAAGAATATCTTGAAAGAAGGAAAAAACTAATATCAAAAATGCCAAAAAATTCTTTGGCGATTATTTTTGGATCGAATAGTTTAATTAGAAATGGAGATGTTGAATTCCCATTTCGTCAAAATAGCGATTTTTTTTATCTTACTGGATTTGAAGAGCCTAATGCCGTTGCGATTATTGAATCCGATGATTCTGGGGAATTCACTATATTTTGCCAAGATAAAGATCCTTCTAAAGAACA
Organism: uncultured SAR86 cluster bacterium; assembly: GCA_902524805.1. Taxonomy (GTDB): domain Bacteria; phylum Pseudomonadota; class Gammaproteobacteria; order Magnimaribacterales; family AG-339-G14; genus CASICS01. The sequence goes on from CABZES010000008.1 coordinate 25,910, forward strand.
ATGGGAAGGAAATAGAATGGGTCCAAAGAATTGTAAAAACATAGGAGCAAAGGAAGGATTTTCTATTGAAGTTTTTAGTGAAGAAATCTCTAATTTTTTAATAAACAAAGAAAGAATTTATTATCAAAAAGATCTAAATAATAGTTTAGAGGATATAGTTAATAAAAATATTGCAATGTTAAAAAAAACCACCTCTAGATCTAATAATTTTGTTCCTGAAGAAATTCATTCAATTGACTCACTCCTTCATGAAATTAGATTGCTAAAAACTAAAGAGGAAATAAAAATTATTAGAAAAGCTTGTGAGATATCTTCTGCTGCGCATATTAGAGCAATGAAAAATGTATATCCAGAAATGTATGAGTATCAGCTGGAAGCTGAGTATGTCCATGAATTCATGAAAAATGGAGCCAAAGCTTGTGCCTATCCTTCTATAGTTGGTGGAGGTAAAAATGCATGCATTCTTCACTACAATGAAAATAAGGATCAACTTTTAGATGGTGATTTGGTTCTTGTAGACGCAGGGTGTGAATTTAAAGGATATGCAAGTGATATTACAAGGACCTTTCCAATTAACGGAAAATTTTCTAAAGCCCAAGAAGCAGTTTACGAAATTGTCTTGGAGGCAAACAAGGAATGCATTAAAACGGTAAGAAAAAACTTTACGCCAAATGATACTGAAAAAAAGGCTGTAGAGATTATTACTCAAGGGTTATTGGATTTAAATATTCTGAATGGAGAAATTAAGGAATTGATTGAAAGAAAGGCTTATCATGATTTTTACATGCATAGAGTTGGTCATTGGATGGGTATGGATGTTCATGATGTCGGTAGTTATGGATTAAATGGAAATTGGAGGAAATATTTGCCCGGTATGATTACAACTATAGAGCCGGGTATCTATTTTAAGCAGGATCTTAAAAACGTACCTAAAGAATTCTTAAATATTGGAATTAGAATTGAAGATGATGTTTTGGTCACCGATGGAGATCCAGAGGTTTTAACATCGTCCGTTCCAAAAGATTTAAAAAAAGTTGAATCTATTATGAGATCTTAAGTGAATTTCGATATTTTAGTAATTGGCTCGGGAGTTGTTGGCTCTGCTCTAGCAATAAAAGTTTCAAAGTTAGGTTATAAGGTAGCTATAGTTGATTCAAAAGAGTCTCCGCCAAATAGCTATAGACACTTATCAATAAATCAAAGAAGCAAATCCTTTCTTAATGAGATTGGTATCTGGAAGGATATAAAAGATTCGGCATTTCCGTATGGACGGATCAAAGTATGGGATCAAGAAGGAACTGGCTTTATAGACTTTAACGCCGAGGAAGCGCAATTAGCAAACCTTGGTTACATAATTAGAGAGGGAGAAATTCAAAAAAATTTAATACAGAAATTTAAGGAAAATAAAGTTGAAAATTTCTGGGGAGAAACTGTTAAACAAATTAACTTTTCAACTAATAAAATTTTCTGTGAAACAGACAAAAAAGTCCTCACAGCTAAGTTGATTGTTGGAAGTGATGGTATGAATTCCAAGATAAGAGAATTATCAAAAATTAGTTATAGGTCTTGGAGTTACAACCAAACGGCAGTTGTGGCAAACTTTAAAACTTCAATTAACGAAAGTTGTATTAAGCAAACTTTTACATCTATAGGACCTCTTGCTCTTCTTCCAATTAATGATCATGAATCCACTATGATTTGGTCTATAGATGATGATGTATCTTATAAGTTTCTTGCAATGTCTGATGCAGAATTTACAAATGAAGTTATAAAAAAATTCGGTGAACAAATTGGAAAATTGGCAATGACTTCTAAAAGACAACATTTTCCTTTGCATCATCTTTCGGCCAAAACCTTTGCAAAAAAAGGCGTCTTTCTAGTTGGAGATTCTGCTCATCATATTCATCCTTTAGCAGGATTGGGTCTTAATTCAGGAATTGGAGACGCAGCATGTTTATCTGAGTTAATTGAATCAAATGGTTTAGAAAATTTAGAAGAAATAATCTCAGCCTATAATCGAAAAAGGATACCCATTAACCTAGGCCTTGCTGCTAGCATGGAAGCATTTAAAAGAGGCTTTGGACAAAAAAATATTTGGATGAAACTATTCAGAAATACTGCCTTCAATATTGCAAATAAAATTTCTCCTTTGAAGAAAAAATTTATGGAATTAGCTACTGAACTTTAGTTTCTTTCTTAAATTACACAAACCCAAGGTACATTCCTATTAAAAAAGTAAGAACGCAAATACAACCGGATGCAAAACTTAAAATTTTTCGTTCTTTTGGTCCTTCCTCTTTGGATAGAAGAGAAAGAAAAAGACTCATGCTGACAAAGAAACTTCCCACAAATATATACCACCACAGAACTTGAGAAAAAAAGGAAAAGGTTAAGATCCAATAAAATAAATCAAATAATAAAGTTAAGAATCCGGGAATAAAATTTAAAAAAGTGCCTAAAAAGTAAGTAATTACAAATATGAGCAGGAAAGATATCCCAACATAATTTTTAAATCTTCCATCCGAATTAGCTTTTTCATTCGTAAAAGAGCCTAAAGAAGCAACTGCGCTTCCAATAAAAAAGAACCACCAGATTGTTTTTATAATAAACATATTTATTTATCACTCAGTAGATTTGAAAATTTCTGCACTCTTTCCCAATCAGTAAAATCGTATTTATTTTTGGTATTAGTTGGTCCTTTAGTGATGAACATAATTAACCGAATCATAAATTTATCAAAGTATTTATATGAAGGATAATCAACAACTCCAGCAAAAACATCGATTATTTTCGGATTCCATTTTGTATTATTCAAAAACTTAAGAATATAAGGATTTGTATCTCTATTGTTTTTCTCTTTTTTTCTGGCAACAACATTTACACTAAAAAAAGCATTTTCTTTTTGAGACAAAATATCAATATTTTCATCGATAAATTTAAATAATTCCTTGCGATAATTTCCGTATCTTATACTAGCTCCAACGATAATCTGATCGAAGTTATTTAAATTTTTAGTTTTGACTTTATCTAATGAAATTAACTCTACTACAAAGGAGTGAGCAAGGTTTTCAGAAATTTTTTTGGAAATTTTTTCAGTATGCCCATCTACAGATGAATAAATAATTAGACTTTTTTTCACTTCATTTCCATTTTGCTGAGGGAGGCATCGACATAAGTATAGCTTCAGTGGATCCTCCGGTTTTTAACCCAAAAAGCGTTCCTCTATCCCAAATCAAATTAAATTCTACGTATCTTCCTCTTTTTATAAGCTGTTTTTCTTTCTCTTCATTATTCCATTCTTTATTTTTGTGAAGATTTATTATTTCAGAAATAGCCTCGAATGTTTTATTACCAACTTCTTTAATAAAATTAAAATCTTTTTCCCAGTCATCCGTATTTAAATGATCAAAGAAAATACCTCCCACTCCTCTTGCTTCTTCTCTGTGAGGCAGATAGAAATATTCATCACAATTTTTTTTAAATTCTTCATAGTAATTTTTGTCAGTAGGATCGCAAGATTCTTTCATTTTTCTATGGAAAGTTTCTGTATCATTTTTATTTTCAAAGGTTGGCGTCATGTCAGCTCCTCCTCCAAACCAAGAGTCTCCAGTCACTAAAAACCGAGTATTGAAATGAAATGCTGGAATTTTTGGGGATGCCATGTGAGCAACTAAACTAATGCCAGATGCCCAATAATTAGCAGATTTTTCTGTACCCTTAACTTGTGATCTATAATCTTCTGAAAATTTTCCTGATACAGTTGAAATGTTAACTCCAACTTTTTCAAAAATATTTCCTTGCATTATGCTCATCTCGCCTCCGCCTGAGCCTTTATGAGACCAAAGTTTTCTTTCAAATTTTCTACCGGGATCTATTTCTTCAAAAGCCAAGCAAAATTTATCTCGAAGTGAAGTAAACCAGGCTGAAGCCTCTTCTTTTTTTTGATCTATTTCCATTACTTCCAGATATAAGTTTGTTTTTGAAGAAAATCTTTAATGAAGTGAATATGTTGTTTCGAATCATTTAAGCATGGAATGTAACCAAACTTTTCTCCGCCAGCATCAATAAAAATTTCTTTATTTTCATCATCTATCTCCTCAATAGTCTCTAAACAATCGACACTAAACCCTGGAGCCACAACCAAAATATTCTTTATATTTTCTGACGGTAAATTTTCCATAGTTTCGCTAGTGTAAGGCTTCAACCACTCTGCTCTGCCGAATCTAGACTGAAAAGTTGTAATATATTTATCTTCATCTAACCCTAATCTTTCAGCCACCAAGCGTGTAGTTTTTTTACATAAACAATGATATGGATCTCCCTTGATAAAATTTCTTTTCGGTATTCCGTGGTAAGAAAAAATAATTTTCTGAGGAGATTCATTTTCCAATTTTTCTTTAATAGAATCTGATAAAGCAATGATATAGCCTTCGTCATCGTGATAACTATTTATAAAATTTAGATTTGGAACCCACCGCCACTTTGAAAGAACTCTGGAGACTTCGTCAAATACACTTCCAGTAGTAGTTCCAGAATATTGGGGAAATAAAGGTAATACGATTAAGTTTCTACAATTTTTATTCTTTAAAGCTATAAGACCTTCCTCTATGCTGGGATTTCCATACCTCATTGCTAATTCAATTTCATAATTGTTAGGCAACTCTTTTAAAAGTTTACTTACTAATTTTTCTGAATAAACTAATAAAGGAGAGCCTTCCTTTGTCCAAACAGATTCATAAAGTATTGCAGATTTTTTGGGCCTAAAAATAAGAATTATTCCATTTAAAATAAACCACCAAATAAATTTTGGAATTTCTACTACTCTTCCATCAGATAAAAATTCTTTCAAGAATTTTCGTACATCGCCTGTTTGAAAACTATCTGGAGTTCCTAAGTTGCATAATAATACTCCAATTTTCTCTGAAGACTCGTGTTCAAAATTTTGTTCGCCAAGAAACTTCATGCGAATGCTTCTCTAATTTTTTTTACGAAAATTCTTACATTATCTTCAGGTGTAGTCTTGAGAACTCCATGTCCTAAACCGCAAACCCAACCAGCTCTTTGCTCCATCGAAAAAGAGGAAGTTTCTTCTATAAACTTATCTAAGTTTTTTTCCATAATATTCTGTGGTTGAGTCATAACCTTTTCATCAAAATTTCCTTGAATAAAACCTTCTCTAGATTTAGAGAAAAAATTTCCTAATGAGTGATTGGAGTCTATTCCTAATCCTGCTAAGGGGATTAAGGACTCTTTTTTTATTTTTTCTATCAAAGAGTAATCAACTCCATCTTTAGCATAATAACCAACCTTTTTTTTAAAATTTATTACAATTTCTTCAAAAACCACTTTTATATATTTGGCAAAATCTAATCTATTTAATTGATTAGCTGCCGAATCAAAGATCATTACCATTTCAGCTCCTGCTTTAATTTGGATTGAAATATTTTCTCTTAATAAAGGAATTATTTGATCATTAATAATATTCCAGTCAAATTCTGAAAGTTTATCAATCGAATTTTCTTTATTTTTTCCCATCGCATAAGAAATTAATGTCCATGGTCCACCTATGAAACCAATCATGGACTTATCCTTTGGGAGTTTTTCAATTGTTCTTTCTATAGCTTCGGCTTGAAAGTTTAGTGATTGGGCGGGAAGACGCTGATTAAATAATTTTTTATAATTTTTTGAGGTTAATAACTCAGAAAATTTAGGTCCTGGATCATATTTTAAATTCATCCCTAATGATTCTAATGGAAATAAAATATCGCTAAACAATATGGCAACATCAAAATCAAAATCTTCAATTGGTCCCATGGCAGTCTCTGCCGCAAGTTTTGGTGATTTGCAGAGCTCTTCAAATGTAAAAGATTTTTTTAAATTTTGATAGTGAGAATGATACCTCCCTGCTTGTCTCATAAGCCAAATTGGAGGAATTTTTTGTGGCTTACCTTGCAATGCATTTAAAAACCTATCGTTTGGCATTATTTATTATAATTCTCTTGCTATTTCCTTTGCTGAATAAGTTAAGATGCAGTCAGCTCCAGCTCTTTTAAAAGAAATTAAAGATTCTTTCATCGCTTCTTTTGAAAGCCAGCCCTTTTCTATAGCGGCTTTCAACATTGAATATTCACCGCTTACTTGGTAAACAAAGGTTGGCATTTTGAATTCATCTTTAACAGCTTTTAGCACATCCAAAAATGGCAAGCCTGGTTTTACCATGACTATATCTGCACCCTCTTCAATATCCATTGCTACTTCCTGCAAAGCTTCATTGACGTTGCTGATAGCCATCTGATAGGTATCTTTAGTCTTATTCCCAAAAAATTTTGCAGATTCTACTGCATCCTTAAATGGACCATAAAATTTGGAACTGTATTTTGCTGCGTAAGCCAATATCACAGTATTTTTAAAGTTATTGTCTTCTAGGGCCTCTCTAATGACCCTGACTCTTCCATCCATCATATCCGAAGGGGCAATAACATCTGCTCCTGCTTTTGCTAAAACTAAAGCCTGTTCTTTCAAAGTTAACAAAGAAGCATCATTATCTACATCGTTATTATCATCAAGGACGCCGTCGTGTCCGTGAGTTGTATAAGGATCTAATGCTACATCCACGATGACAATAAGATCAGGAAAAGACTCTTTAATTTGTTTAATTGCTTTTGAAAGAAAATTATTTTCATTTAAAGCTTCTAGGCCTGCAGCATCTTTTTTTGATTCCTCTATTACAGGAAAAACTGCTACAGATTTAATCCCTAAAGATACTATCTCTTCTATCTCTTTGTTTAAAACGTCTAAACCAAATCTTTTAATTTCAGGCATCGAATCAATATTTTCTGTACCTTCTAAATTTTCTTTAATAAAAATTGGTTGGATTAAATCATCTACTGATAAATTTACCTCAGCAACCATGGATCTCAATCCTGATTTAGATCTAGTTCTTCTCAGTCTTGTGAGTGGGAATTTCCTATTTAAATTCATTTTTCTTAAATTTGGGATGAGATATTACTTTGCTTGCTTAATTTTTTCTAGCCAATCTTGATATTTGAGATAAGGATAAACTTTTCCAGGAATGATTGTACTGATTTCCTCAAACGTTCTACCAAGGCCGCAAGCATGGCTTCTGTCTATTATTTCAGGATATTTCTCCACAGCGTATTCAAATGAACTGGCACTCATCCAATAAAAATGAGTAACATTCTTTATTTCCTCAGGAAGTTCTTTTTTTATCAGCCTATAAGTTGGAATAATTTCTTTATCTCCCTTAGGCGCAGCTTCATGAGAGATTTTATACCATTTTATTTTTTTTAAGATATTTTCAGGAGGAGACTCCATTTCACCCAAGCTATCTGAAGTACCATTTATCCATATGCCTTTGCGTGAAAGAGACAGCCACGTCTTAATTCCACTGGTCCAAATAGTATTGGAATCTTTTATGTTATTAAAACTATCAAGTCCATTGCTTCGGCTTACGTAAATTCCTGAATTATTTATGTCTTTCAATGCTCTTGAAGAATCTTCAATAGTTTCTCGGTCAAAAAAAGAAGAATTTTCTAGCTTTTCAGGATAAATACTTTGAATTTTTGAAAACGATTCATCTGTGAATTTTGCTTTAGGAAAAAAACTGTTTTCATTTAGTCTAATTCCTTCCTCTGTTTCTCCTTTTAGATTTAACACTTCTCCCATTTCCAGAATTTGATGGCTTACTCCAATTTTTTGGTGACAACCTCCGCCATATTCTTTTAGTATTTTTCTTTCTTTTTCTACTGATTTAAAAACTTCCTCATTATTAATTTTCGTTAATATTTCTAAAATTACTTCATCGTTTGATCGTGATTCAATTGCTAAGGCACCTTGAGCTGGAGCTGATGGATTCTCTGACAAGGGCAAGACCATCCAATTTAATTCTTTAAAAAAACTCAAAACTTCTTTCTTTTCTTTTAAAAATTTTGTTGAGTCGCCATTTAATATTCTATCTAATGCTGCTTTTGCCATTACAAGACCATCGACATCAGATCCTATTAATTTTTTTATTCGCGTTGAGATATTTCCACGAATATTTAAAAATTTAATTTTTTTTGGTTGCGATGGTAAAGCTTTGGGAAGAAAATTTGAAAGATTTTCTTTGCGCCTAGGAGAAGAGGTATATATGGAAATATCATCCTTTGGAATTGAATTTTTTTTAAAAATTAATATATCTCTCAGATCTGCTCTTTCGATAGTTGCAGAAATTTTTGTTCCTTCTTCCATCTCAACTGGCAAATCTTTCCAAGAATGCACAGCTAAGTCGGCATTTTTTTCAATCAACTCATTTCTGATATCATTGGTAAAAACTCCGATTTCAGGCATTTTGTTTAGCGGAGTGTTTAGATCGATATCACCCTGAGTGTCTTTTTGTATATATTTAATTTCCATTTTTGGAAAATATTTTAAAATTCTTTTGCCTACAATCTCAGCTTGAATTTGAGCCAAAGGACTTTTTCTGGAAATTATTGTTAGTGTTTTCAATATAACTCTTTATTATAATTAATTAGCTAATTATAAATTCTCTGTACAAAAAGAGTAATAATGTTTTAAATATACAAAAAATATTCTCTACAAATTACCAAATGAACTATAAAAAATTTTTTTCTGATGAACTCACATCTCTGAAGTCTCAAGGTCTTTATAGAAAATTTAGAGAGATAAATAGAAATAAGAAAAATTTTCCTAAAGCGACTGAAAGGTTCGAAGGCAAGGAAAGAGCAGTCGAAGTCTGGTGTAGTAATGACTATCTTAACTTGAGCCAACATCCTGTCGTCATAATGGAGTCCACGAAGGTAACTAAAGAATTAGGGACTGGTTCTGGAGGAACTAGAAATATATCTGGTACATCAACATATCATGCTGATTTAGAGAAAAGTCTTGCAGAGCTTCATAGCAAGGAAGCAAGTCTATTATTTCCTTCAGCTTATACTGCAAATCAATCGACACTGTGGACTCTTTGTAAAAAACTCGGTGGATGCGAAGTATATTCAGATGAGTTGAATCATGCTTCAATGATTCAAGGAGTTAAAAATGCTAATGTACCAACCCACGTATTTAGACATAATGATACGAACCACTTAGAAGAATTACTTAAAACCTCTAATGCCAATACCCCAAAAATAATTGTGTTTGAATCTCTTTATTCTATGGAAGGTTTAAGATCGCCTATTAAGAAAATAGTATCTCTTGCTAAGAAATATAACTGTCTTACATACTTAGATGAAGTTCACTCAGTAGGTCTTTACGGACCCGAAGGAAGAGGTATTGCTGCAGAATTAGGTGTTTCAGATGAAATTGATATTATTAATGGAACTCTTTCAAAAGCTTTTGGTCAGATGGGCGGATATGTCGCAGCCAGTAAGGATATAATTGATTTTATAAGAAGTTTTGCTCCTGGTTTTATTTTTACTTCATCTGCAAATCCAAGCATTGCAGCAGCTAGTTTAGTAGCAATAGATCTTGCTAAAGGAGCTGGCTTACTTAGAAAGAATATAAAAAATAATTCTGATTTAATAAGACAAGGTCTAAGAGATTCTGAAATTCCGTTTCTTGAAAATGACAGTCACATCGTTCCCATCCATCTTTACGATCCTGACCTTTGTAAAGAAGCAGCCAACGTTTTAATAAATGAGCATGGTATTTACATTCAACCAATTTTCTATCCAACAGTGCCGAAAGGAGATGAAAGATTTAGAGTTACAATCACTCCTAAACACTCTGCGGAAGATATTCAGACTTTTGTTGGAGCACTAGATCAAGTCTGGTCCAAATTAAATCTTAAACGTGCTCAAAAAGAGAAGTCCAAAGTAAATAAGATTTCTAACTTATTTTAAGATATCATTTAACCCGATTCGCTTTATCTCAATGCCTCTAAAACATTGAGATAGGCCCATCCCAGTTTTTAAAAAAATTTTCTAAATTCTAATTTTGGAAGACAAAAAATATCCCGCTCAGACGGGATATTTTTATTTGATTCTTTTACAGTCAGGGCTCAAAGCTCTCCAACCTTGAACCCTGTCTAATCTCAATGCCTCTACTTCATTAAGGTTAGATTTTTCAATCCAGACTTAGGGGGTGATTCTTGAGGAAGCTCTATATAAATGGAAGTGAAACTTCCTCAAGAAAAATCTAGATTAGAAACTGTAATTTAAAGAAACTCTTGCGTTCAATTCCTCTCCAACACTTACTTGGTGAGTAGAATGAGCGTGAGGGAAATAAACAGTATCAGTTAAGTTTTCGATATTTAACTGAACTGAAAGATCGTCAGAAAGCGTCCAATATCCGGCAGCATCCCATCTAGTGTAATCGGGAAGTATTCCGCCTGATCTTGCGCCATCTTTAGCTTGAGATTCACCTTGAGAGGTAAATCCAATTCCCCAGCCAAATGTGTCATTTACTTGATAGTTAATCCACCCAGAAAGAGTAGATTCAGGAATTTCTTTAGCCTGAGTCCCTGGAGTGGTTTCTCCATCAAAGTTTGCATAACCAAATGCGGCGTATAATTGATCGCTAATTTGACCTTTAAGCTCAAGCTCAAAACCATCAACAGATAAATTAGTTGTTTCGGCAGTTCCTTCACCATCTGCTCTACCTACAACGTTGTCACTATCGAAATAATTGGCAGTGAACATAAGATCTGGATTTATTTCCATTTTGAAACCAATTTCAGTATTTTCAAAAGTATCTGGGTCAGTTATTGCTGCGCCAGCACTTTGTTTCTTATATTGCTCTCCAGCTTTAGGATAAAAACTTTCGCTGTAAGCAACGAAGAAAGAAACATTCTCTTGAGGCTTCAAAGTTAATCCAGCTCTTGGTGAGAAAATATCTCTATCATTCACTGTTGTTGCACCGGAAGCTGTTCTAGTATCGTTAACTGTTAATTCCATTTGGTCGAATCTTCCACCGATAGTAACTAACACATTTTCATTAATGCTTATCTGGTCCTGAAGTGAAATTGATGTAATTTCTACGTCAGTTTCTGTTCTAGCATAAAAAGCACCTGCTTGATCAAAGTGAGTAGTGTTGGCAACGCCGTCGCTATTTTGGGAAAAATCCATTGGTCTCCCTAGAGTGAATGTTTCCTTATTAGATTTTTGTCCACTACTAGCAGTACAGTCGGCAGCATTATCAAGAGCAGAATTTCCATCGTGTGAAGAAAAACACTTATAGTAACGTTGGTTTTTATTTTCTGTTTCAAGAACTTCTAAACCAGCTAAAATAGTATGAGTAGCTGTTCCAATCTCTAACTCATTAACCCAGTCAACGTTAAAAATTGTGCTTTCTCTTGCAGTGACATCTAAGTAACCATCGGCGTCAATTGTTCCTACAGTAGGAGTACTAGCAGCTGCTGGAGCGTACTTAGAAACATATAAATTTTGATACATTTTATCGAAATCGTTCATAGTTAATGAAACTATTACTCTACTTGTATCAGATAGTTCGCGAGTCAATTTGGCTCTAATTATGTCTGCTTCAGTAGTTTGTGTATTTATCTCAGGAGTTCCAAAGACGTAATCTTTCAATTCTTCTACTGGTAGATAGCTTGTTAAGCTTGTTGGAATACCGCGATCAATGAATCTTTCATGATCTACATATTCATAAGATAAATCTAATGTGGAATCAGCATCTAATTCAGTCCTTGAAACAATGTTGAATCCAAGTCGGTCACCATCAAAGAAGTCTCTGTGATTTTCCAATGTATCGCTATGCAACATAAGTCTTATAGCAGTGCTATCGGAAGTGTCCATGTTTGTGTCAATCGCTACATCGAATGCACCGAAACTATCTATCCCAGCATCAACAGATCTAAAAGATTCGCCAATTACTGGTTTCTTTGTAACACGGTTAATTAGTCCACCTCTGGCGTCACGACCGAATAATAAAGCGTTAGCGCCCTTAATTACCTCTACCTGCTCAATATTGTATAAAGAACGGTAGTATTGAACGTCGTCTCTAGCGCCATCTAAATAAAAGTTTGCAGTAGATCTTACACCTCTAAAAACCATAGCATCTCTATGACCTTCTCCTTGAGTAGTGTTTACCCCTGGTGTGTAACGAACTATATCTCCTAGCTCTCTGTATCCTTTTTTCCTAATTTCATCATCTGTAATAATAGAAACTGATTGCGGAACATTTAAAACAGGAACAGGAGTTTTAAAAGCAGTAACTTGGTCAGATTGTAAGACCTTACCTTTAACTTCTAGTTCTTCTGTATCTTGTGCAAATAATAAACTGGAGGAAATAAGTCCTACAGTAATAAAAATACCAATTAAAAGTTTTTTCATAATATACCTCGGAATGAATGATAATGATTATCATTACAAATGTAAAGGAGAATGATTATCATTTACAAAAGGTATATCTTTATAACCAGAATATTCTTCTAGAAAGAGAAATTTTTAAGATATTTTGCCGTTTTTCAAAGTAAAAACTTTATTACCCATAAAATCGGCATCTTCAACCTCGTGTGTCACCATAATGCAAGAAATTTGATTCTTTAATAAAATTTCTTTCGTCTCATTTCTTAAATTTTCTCTCAATTCTTTATCTAGAGAACCAAAAGGCTCATCCATTAGCAAGATTTTTGGTTTCGGTGCAATTGCTCTAGCAATAGCAACTCTCTGTTGCTCTCCCCCAGAAAGGTTATTAGGATAAGAATCTACGTATCGATCAACTTTAAAAGTTTTAAGTAAATTGAGAGCTAATTTTCTTTGCTCTGTTTTGGAGCCTTTAAGCCCAAAACATACATTTTGCATAATAGTAAGGTGAGGAAATAAACCCTTCTCTTGCAAAACTAGTCCAATATTTCTTTTGTGAGTTGGAACAAAAAAACTTTCTGATACTACCGGGCTCCCATTTATAAAAATTTCTCCTTTATATGGATTTTCAAGGCCGGCTAAAACTCTTAATAAGGAAGTCTTTCCAGAACCTGAACCTCCTAAAATAGAAATAATTTCTCCTTTTTTTAAATCTAGATCTATCCCCTTTAAGATATCTTGATCTTTAGTATAAGAAAGAAAAATATTTTTAGTTTTTAACATCTTCTAATCTTTTTCCTGGTCTAGACGTTCTTATTGTTTTTGTTAAAAAATAGATTGGAACTAGTCCTACTAGCACTATCGCGATAGACGGTGCCGCTGCTTCAAACATTCTTTCTTCTGAAGCATATATATAAGTCGATACTGCTAGGGTATCAAAGTTAAAAGGTCTTAATATTAAAGTAGCTGGAAGTTCCTTTATAACTTCAGAAATAACCAAAATAATACTAGTTAAAAAGCTAGTCTTTAACAAAGGCAAATGAATGCTTTTAAGCAACTTAAAATTAGAAGCATTTAAAGTTTTGGCTATATCGTCCATAAAGGGGCTTACTCTTAGAAATCCCGATTCAATAACTGAATTAGATAATGCATAGGCTTTAATAATGTATGCAATTATCAACCCAATAATCGAGCCTGTAATAATGAAGTTGAAATAACTGTAGAAAATATAATTATCTAAAAAATTAAAAATTTGCATAATTCCAATAGCAAGGATTAACCCTGGGATAGCATATCCTAATGTAAGAGAAGAACTCATGTAAGGTAAAAATTTGTTATTTTTCAATCTAATTGAAAAATTAATTATTAAAGATAAAAGGGTGCAAAAGAGTGCAGCTAAAATCGCTAGGTAAATAGTATTTACAGAGTTTTTGATAAACTCTTCGTTAAAGAAGTCTAATTTATAATTTATTGCCCAATTCAATAATTCCAAAATTGGCAAGATAAATCCTATAAATAAAGGAATAAAACAAATAAACGAAGCAAAAATATTTTTAAAACCCTTTAATTTTATTTGAGTCATTTCTCCATAAACAGGGGCTCCTGAAGTATAAGAAAGATTTTTTCTTGACAGTCTTTCTAAAAATATAAAAAAAGTGACAAAAATTAAAAGCAATGAAGATAGCTGCATTGCAGTTTGAAGATCATAGAGTCCATACCAGGTTCTAAAAATTCCTGTCGTAAAAGTAGGAATTGCAAAATGTTCAACAGCGCCGAAATCAGAGAGTGTTTCCATTATGACCAACATTAATCCAGCAACGATTGCTGGTCTTATCATTGGTAAAACTAATTTAAATACTATCCCTAAGTTATTAAGACCAAGAGTTTTTCCGACCTCTAAAATAGACCGAGATTGATTAATTAAAGCCATTCTAGTTGCTAGGTATATATAAGGGTACAAAGTAAAAGAAAAAACTATGATTGCTCCAAAAATATTTCTTATATTTGGAAAAAAAATATAATTTGGGTTTAAAGAAAAAATTTCTCTTACTAAATTATTTGCACTTCCAAATGAATCAAAGAGACCTGTGAAAGTATATGCCAAAATATAGGGAGGAACCGCCAAAGGAAGAATTAAAGCCCAATCAAAAAGTCTTCGTCCTGAGAAATTATAATTTGAAATTACCCATGCTGTCCCTACTCCGAGAGCTAAAGAAATTACTGAAACTCCTAAAACAAGAAAAATCGAATTATAAATATAGCTATCTAAAACATAGGTTACGAGATGCGTCCAATTATCTGAATAATTCCCAAGCAAACTTGATAAAACTACCAAGAGAGGAGATAAGAAAACTAAAAAAATTAGAAAAGGAAAAATTACCCATGGGTCTGATAAAGTTTTTTTAAAAAACACAATTTAATATAGCAAACTCTTCTTTGTAGAAAAATATACATGCATCGTTTTACTCCCAGCCTACTCTATCCATGAGCTTGACTGCGGCTGGATTAAACTCACCATAATTAGATACCGATAGCTGATCCTCCTTAAAGCTTTCTCCAAATTTTAAAATATAAAAATTTGGTTGTACTTCTGAAATAATTGGATATTCATAAGTATTATTTACTATGTGGCTTTGAGCATATTTTGATAAAAGAAATTCTATTAACTTTTCCGCGTTTTCTTTATTTTTTGAAGACTTAAGTATTCCTGCGCCACTAATGTTTATATGAGTTCCTCTTCCTAATTGGTTAGGAAAATGAAGTCCTACTTTTTGAGCTGCATTTTTTTGTTCGGATCCTTTTTTTCCAGATAACATTAATCCAATATAGTAACTATTTGCTATAGCGATATCAGCTTCTCCATTTGCTACTGCCATAATTTGTGCTCTATCATTTCCTTGAGGTTTTCTCGCAAAGTTGCTTACAAATGACTTTGCCCATTTCTCTGTTTCTTTGACGCCATTATGAGCAATCAAAGATGCGACTAATGATTGATTGTATAGATTATTAGAACTACGAATAGCGATTCTACCTTTCCATATTGGGTTAGATAGGTCTTCATAAGATAAATTTTTTAATTCCTCTTTAGAGACATTTTCAGGGTTATAAAATAAAACCCTTGACCTTTTAGCTAAACCCACCCACTCATCATTTGGACCTCTTAGCCTTTTTGGAACTATAGATTTTATTTTAGAAGATTCTATGCTCTGAAAAAATCCATCTTTTTGAAGTTTCCACAAATTTCCTGCATCAACGGTGATAAAAATATCCGCGGGTGACCTATCTCCTTCAGATTTTAATTTTTCTACTAGCGCTTTACCCTTCGCAGAAATTACATTTACTTTTATGCCTGACTGATCAGTAAATTCCTGATACAAAACATCATCTGTATCATAATGCCTAGAAGTATAGAGATTAACTTCAGAAGCAAAAATTAACTCAGAACTTAAAATTATTAGTAAAAAAAATGAAGAAAATTTAATTTCTTTTAACATATTAAAACTCCGTAAATTGTGGCAAAGAATGATAATGATTCTCATTGTATCTTTCAAGAAAGTTTTAGATGCCTGAATCAGGAAGGAAATTAATTCATTCTGAAGGAGTTGCATTAATTAATGATTGGATCATTTCGTTAAAATAAAAATAATTTACTCCGGGTTTGCTCTTTTTAGTTTCAAAAACCATTGCTTTAGCAACTATGTCCCCTTCTATACTTTTAAATTTAGATAAAGGTCCTACCAAAAAAATATCTAAAATTTTAGAAAAAAAATCAGCGAGTGAGGTATCCCATTTCTCTGTGTGACCTTTTCCTTGAAGATGTCCTGGTCTAAAAAAGTTTGTTGATTTGAAACCAAGTTTAATTATTTCATTTTCAACTTTACCTTTTAAATCCATATACGTATTGATAGATCCCTCATTTACTCCTACGGCAGATATTAAAGATATTGTTTGAGCGCCTAAAGACTTGGCTTTTTTTGCTGCCTTTATTATTAACTCAAAATCAGTCTTCATAAAAATGTCTTTTTTTTCTTTGCTCATTACTAGCAATTCCCAAGCTCTTAGTTTTGTTCCTAAACAAATATAGGCATGATCTATTTTAGGAAGGTCAAGATCTTCAAAATTAAATTCTTTAAGAATTACCTGTTCTATTCTGTCATCAAATTCTTCTTTTTTTCTTCTATTGATTGCAATAATTGGTCCCTCAAAAGCTTTGAGATGAGATAAAGTCAAAGAACCAGTAAATCCAGTTGAACCAAAAATTAAAGATGAGTTGTTTTTCATATTTTTCTGCGAGGGACTAATTGTATTGAAGTTTTAAATGGTGGGCCCGGGAGGACTCGAACCTCCGACCAACGGATTATGAGTCCGCTGCTCTAACCAACTGAGCTACAGGCCCTTTTTCATTCGTCTAAGAAACCTTTTAAGTGCCCTGATCTTGATGGATGTCTTAGTTTTCTCAAAGCTTTCGCCTCAATTTGCCTTATTCTTTCTCTAGTTACATCAAATTGCTTACCAACTTCTTCCAGTGTGTGATCCGTATTCATTCCAATTCCAAATCTCATTCTTAGTACTTTTGCTTCTCTTGCCGTGAGGCTGCCTAAAACACCTCCAGTGGCTTCAATTAGATTTGATTCAGTAGCTGAATCAATCGGAGAATCCAATAAAGGATCCTCTATAAAATCTCCTAAAGTTGTATCATCTTCGTCTCCAATAGGCGTTTCAGTTGATATAGGTTCTTTTGCAATTTTTAATACTTTTCTGATTTTATCTTCTGGCATTTCCATTCTGACACTTAATTCTTCGGGAGTAGGCTCTCTTCCGTTTTCTTGAAGCATTTGTCTTGAGATTCTGTTTAATTTATTTATTGTTTCGATCATATGGACAGGAATTCTTATCGTTCTTGCCTGGTCAGCAATCGATCTTGTGATTGCCTGTCTGATCCACCAAGTGGCGTAAGTAGAGAATTTATAGCCTCTTCTGTACTCAAATTTATCAACCGCCTTCATTAATCCAATATTGCCTTCTTGAATTAAATCAAGAAATTGTAAGCCTCTATTCGTATATTTCTTTGCTATTGAGATAACTAACCTCAAATTTGCTTCAATCATATCTTTTTTGGCTCTTCTGATTTTAGTTTCCCCTTTTGTCATTTTTGCAGCTAATTCTTTTAGTTCGGAAACTGTCATTCCAATTTCTTTTTCGATACCTTTAATTTTTTGTTGAATTGCTTTGACGTCATCTTTGTAATCAACTAATTCGCCAACATAATTTTTTTTACTTTTAAAAATTGGGTCTAAGAATTTTAAATTTGTCGAATTTTCTTTAAAAACATCTAAAAATTCTTTTCTGGGCATTTTACTTTTTTGAACACACAGATTATAGATTTCTCTTTCGAGTCGCCTAACTTGCCTAGCCATAATTCTTGGTTTCAATGAAATAACTTCAAATTTTTTAGGAGATAATTTTAAAAATTTAAAAGTCTCGCCTAATTTATCTAATTCTTTGATTGCTTCAGGACTTGTTCTACCTTTTGAAGCAATTGCTTTTTCGGCTTTGTTATATAAACGTTTTACGGCAGAAAATCTTTTGTTTAGCTCATCTAAGTCTATCCCAGTATTTTCTTCTTCCTCACCATCAGAATGTTCTCCTGCTTGAGGGCCTGGAAGTACTTCTTCCTCTTCGTCCATAAACCCTACTACTAGATCAGAAATTCTTTTATCCTCTTTTTTTATTAGCGCATATTCCAATAATATTTCTTCAATAATTCCAGGAAAGTGAGCACAGGCATGCAAAAGATCCCTGGCACCTTCTTCAATACTTTTTGCTATCGTAATCTCGCCTTCTCTCGTAAGTAGATCTACCGATCCCATTTCCCTCATATAAAGTCTCACTGGATCAGTGGTTCGACCTACCTCAGATTCAATCGCTCCCATTTCATTTTCAGTAATTGCGGGTTGAGCATTCTGCGCAGCATTAGCTAGAAAATCTGACCCATCTTCAGGAGCATTTTCTAAAACTTGAAGACCTAAGTCGTTTACCATCTGAATTACTTCATCTAACTGATCGGGGTCAGAAACATCATCGGGCAAAAAGTCATTTATATCAGCGTAGGTGATAAAGCCTTGTTCACGGCCCTTTTCAATGAGTTCCCTCAGGCCATTATTTTCAATATCTTCGTCGTACATATTTTTAATTCTTTAAAAAAAGGTTGGAAATTATATAACTTTGTAACCTTTAATCATAATTTTTTAATTGTGGTCTAGAGATCATATTTCAATAGTTTAGATATTTTTGAGAAGCATAAGTTCGCGTTCGTCTAGATCATCGAATTTATTCATAAGAAGTTTTTTAAGTTCTATCTTATCTTGATCGGAAATAGAATCATTTTCGTATTTTCTTTTTAGTTGACTAAGTAAATTTTCTTTGTCATTTTTCATAAGAAAATTAATTGCCTGAATTAAATAATCTTCGGATTCATCAGGCGCTATTAAATTTTTATCTTCTGCTAGATCAATTAAAAACTGCTTTTTTCCTTCAAAAGCCTGAAGAATCATAGGAAAAGTTAAATTTTCTTTACTTCTCAAGAAGATTAAAAACTGCGACATAAAAGAATCTTTTTCTAAAAAAATATCTAATGCAGGTAAGCTTGAAAGATTTGGGCTATCCATTAAAACTTTAATAATGCTTTTTGAAACTTTATCTAATTCTATTTTTTCTTCCTTTGCTTGATTTTCTTTCCTAACATCAGGTTCTCTTTGCTTTTCAGGTTGTTTTATTTCTTCTAATTCAATACCTAATTTCTTTGAAAATTCTTGAAATAATATTTTCTTAAAATTGCTTGAAGGCATTAATTTCATTTTGTCTAAAAATTCTTTCATCGCTGATGCTTTTGACTCAACAGAGTCGTCATATTTTTTTAAGATATTTTCAAACAAATATTCGGATAATACTTTTGAATTTTCTATTCTTTTTTCAAATTCCTCTTTGCCTTCTTTTTCAAGTAAGCTAGAGGGATCTTCGCCTTCAGGCAGGAACATAAATTTTATTTTTTTACCGTCTCTCAATCCTGAAAGGCTTATATTTAATGCAGATTCGGCAGCTTTTACTCCAGCACCATCTCCATCAAAACAAAATACTATTTCGTCTACATGTGCAAATAATTTGTCGATGTGAGCTTTGCTAGTTGCTATACCTAAGGTAGCAACAGCATAACTAATACTATTGGAAAATAGAGATAAAACATCTGTATATCCTTCAACAACAACTATCCGATTTATTCTTTTTTTATTTTTGAGAATTTCACTCAAGCCATAAAGCTCTCTGCCTTTTTTGAAAACTTCAGAATCCGAGGAGTTTAAATATTTAGGATTATCAGTCGAATCAATTACTCTTCCTCCAAATCCTATAATTTGACCTCTTTGAGATTTGATTGGAAAAATAATTCGATTCCTAAAAACATCATAAACCTTATTGTTCTTTTCGCTAGTTTTAAAAAGACCTGCATCAACCTGTTGTAATTCTGTATCAAGAGTTTTTTTAAAAAAAGTAGATAAGTTGTCCCATCCTTTTGGAGCAAAACCTAATTGAAAAGTTTTTATTGTTTCTTCGTTTATTCCCCTATTTAAAAGGTAATTTTTTACGTCAAATTCATTTTCACCTCTAAATAAATTTTTTACATAGAAATCAGTGGCTAAAGTATTCAACTCAAAAATTTTTTTATTTTTTTCAGAGTTTTTGTTATTTCCAGTTTTAGGAATTTCTAAACCAGCATTATTAGCTAAAATTTCTATAGCCCCTTGAAAGTCATGTGATTGATAGTTCATTAAAAATCCAATTGCATTTCCCGAAGCTCTGCATCTAAAACAATAATAAAATTGTTTTTGTTGACTAACGCTAAAAGAAGGTTTGCTTCCGTCGTCACAAAAAGGACATAAAGCCCAATGATCCTTTCCTTTTTTATTTAAAGGAATGTGAGAATCTACTAGTGAAACAATGTCAGTTTCATCGAGCAATCTTTGGATGAATTCGTCGGGTATAAAAGCCGCCATAATTATTTTTTTTCTCTCAAAAAAGAATCAACAATGAGTTTGGCAGCTAACCCATGGTTGTTTTTCTTTATTTCTTTTTCATTTTTATTTAAATCTTTCATGATCTGCTTAGCTTCATAAGTAGTTAGTTTTTCATCAACAAAACTTATCTTGATATTAATACCTTTTTCAAGTTTTTTAGAAAAATTTCTTATTTCTAATGACATTTCACTTTCACTATTATCTATATTCAAAGGCAAACCTATAACAATTATCTTAATATCCCATTCAGCAATCAAATTTTTTATCTCTATAATTAATTCTTTTCTATTTTTAAATTTCTTTGAAAAATAAGTAGAACAATTATTTGTTATTTGTTCTCCTATTGCGAATCCAACATTTTTTAATCCATAATCAATTCCTAAAACATTCATTTTAAAATTTCTTGATTTCCAAACTTCCAATCTCTTATGATAGTGATTTCGGCAAAATCTGACATTTCCTCAGGAAATTGATTAAATGGAGAAGCCATTTCAATTATTTCCATTGCTACTTGATCTAATTTCTGATTTCCAGAAGCCTTTATAAGGGCATAGTCTAAAAGAGCTCCATTTTTTCCTAAAGTTACTGATAAAGTTAATTTTAATGGTGCAGATGAATCAACAAAATCAGGGTAGTTCAAGTTGCCGATAGTTTCTATTTTTCTCTGCCATGCACTTACGTATTTATTTGCAGCAAGATTTTTCTCTTCTTTTGTTTGTAATTTTTTTGAAAGAATCTCTTTTTTTGAGCCAAGATTCTCATCTGTTTTTTGAAATTGATCAAAATCAGAGGGCCTATCAAATCTTTGATAATTAGAAAATTCTAAATTAACACTAGTAACAAAATTTTTAGAAAGAGTATTTTTAGTTTCTGTAAATGATAGAAAAAAAATCAGTAAAATATGTAGACCAAAAGAAATTGCAAGAAAAAAGTTAAATCTAACAAACATTAGCTTTTAGGATTCAACAAAATTAAAGACTTCTTCCATTAAATTGACTCCTTTTTGATCTAAAAGCTCTCTGAAGCAGGTTGGACAAGTAATATTTATTTCTGTTAAAAAATCGCCAACTATATCTAAACCAGCTATAAGAATTCCTCTTTCTTTAAGTTTAGGGGCAATCTTAGATGCAATGTTTAATTCAATTTTGTTTAATTTTTCTATGGATGCTATTCCTCCTGCTGCTAAATTACCTTTAAATTCGCCCATTGCAGGGGTTCTGACCACCGCATATTCGGATGGCTTTCCGTTAATTACCAAAATTCTCTTGTCACCTTCATAAACTCTTTCAATAAATTTTTGGACCATTATTTTCTCTTTGAAATCTTTCGTAACTTTTTTTAATTTATTAGTTAAGTCGTTCTGATTAAAATTAATTTTTTCTATTCCTTGGCCGCCCATCAAATTCAGTGGCTTAACAACAACGTCTTTATATTTCTCAATGAAATTCAAAATCAAATTTTTATCTGAAGTAATAATAGTTTCTGTACAAAATTCTAAATATTCTAAAATAGATATTTTTTCATTGAAATTTCTCAATGAGGACGGTTTATTGTAAATTCTTACTCCATCATTTTCTGCAGAATCTAAAACATATGTATTATTAATATAGCCCATATCAAAAGGAGGATCTTGTCTCATAAAAATAACATCTAAATCTTTTAAAAATATTCTATTTTCATCATCAAGAGAAAACCAATTTTTAGGATTCATATTCACTTTTATTTTAGAACTTAATGCACAGGCATCTCTCCCATCAAAAAATAAATTATTTGATTCTATGTAGAAAACATCATGATTTCTTTTTTGAGCCTCGTAAATTAGAAGAAGAGTTGAGTCTTTTTTGAAGTCAATATTAGAAATAGGGTCCATCACAACAGCTATTTTCATTTCTTCACTCCATAAAGGGCCTTAATCATAGACAAAGCTACTATAGGCATAGTTTCAGTTCTAAAAGTTAAATTACCACATGAAATACCTTTGAAATTATTTTTTTTAAAAAAGTTTTTTTCTTCTTCTGAAAAGCCTCCCTCTGGACCAATTGCAAGATCTATAGATGAAAATAACTCTAAATCTTGCATATTATTTCTAGCTTTAGGGTCTAAAAAAATTTTAGATTTTGATTTCGATAAAGATACCCATTCCTGTAATGAACCAGAGTAAATTTTTGGGACCCAATTCAAACCTGATTGTTCACAGGAATTAAAAGCTATTGACTCCCATCTCATAATTTTTTTTTCACTAGGTAACTTAGAAAATTTAGTTTTTTTTGTTTTTATACTGCTTATTGAATCAATTCCTGATTGGCAAACTTCTCTTATAACTTTGTCAAAAGATTTAATCTCTGCAACCGCAATATTTATGGATGGAATTTGTTTGTTTTGAAAATTTATATCGGAGATTCTTTCTAAAGTAATATTTTTTTTATTTTGTTCTATGACTTTTGCATTAAAGAAATATCCATTGCCATTAAACAATTCAACATCTTGTTCTTTTTTAATATTTATCACTTTTAAGTGATGAGAAGTGGCAATATTTATATTAATTGAGTTTTTTTCTTCCTTTTTAAAAGGATAAAAAATTCGTGGTATTCTCATTGGATAAATCGTACATTATTTTAAAAAAAAATTGATATTCTAAATGAAAATAATTCTAATTAGACATGGGGAAGCAGCTTCATCTTGGGAAGAATCTGCAGATCCAGGATTAAGTGATTTAGGAAAAGCTCAGGCTGAAGCGTGTTCAAATGAATTATTAAAATTAAAAAATATACGCACTTACAGTCTAATCTCAAGTCCTTTAACTAGAGCAAAGGAAACTTCTGAACCACTTTCTAAAGAAATAAATGTACCTGTTTCCATAAATCCACTTTTTGCTGAAATACCATCGCCTGGAATCAATTTATCTGAAAGGAAAGAATGGTTACAAAAAATATTTAAAATGAAATTATCAGATTTAGAAACACCTCAAAAAAAATGGAAAGATGCTATAATTACTGAACTTGAAAATTTAGATAAACCCACAATCATTTTTTCACATTTTATGGTAATTAATATTATAGTTAGTTACTTGAAGAAGAGTGATTTAATAGTCAACTTTTACCCCGACAATTGTTCAATAACCAATCTATCGAGAGATAGTAAAGGGAGAATCGAATTATTAAATTTAGGTTCTGAACTTCAGACTGAGTTAAATTAGATAAATGGTAAGTAATCAAGAAAGAAGGACATTGAGATATCAGGTCGGAATATCTCTAAGAAGATATTTTAAAGAACTTGACGGAAGTAAAGCTTCTGAGGTTTATCAAATGGTTATGAACGAAGTTGAAGGACCGATGCTCGAAGAAGTTATGAATTTCTGCAATGGAAATAAATCTGAAGCTTGTAAAGTTCTTGGAATAAATAGAGGAACTTTAAGAAAAAAACTCAAACAGCATAAAATTAAATAATTAATGTCCAAAAATAAATCTATCAAAATTAAAAGGGCTTTAATAAGCGTCTCTGATAAGGAGGGTATCGTTGATTTTGCGAGAAAACTTTATAAATTGAATATAGAAATTATATCAACTGGGGGCACTGAAAAATTATTAAGAAAAAATAAAATACCTGTTGTTTCTGCTGAAAAATTTTCAGGTTCACCGGAAATGATGGGAGGAAGAGTAAAAACTTTGGTTCCACAAATTCATGGTGGAATTCTTTCTCGCAGAAAAGAGGATAAAGAAGAAATCAAAAAATACGGTATCAAAGAAATTGATCTTGTAGTGGTGAATCTCTACCCGTTCGAAGAAAAAATAAAGAAACCTGGTATTGAATTAGAAGAAGCAATAGAAAATATTGATATCGGAGGACCTACAATGTTGAGATCAGCTGCTAAAAACTTTTTTCATGTTGCTGTAGTTTCATCTCCAAATCTTTATGATCCATTTATTACCAACCTGAAAAATGACAATGGTAAGTGTTCGTATGAAACTAGAAAAAACTTATCTTTAAAAGCTTTTGAGCACGTGGCCAATTATGATGTTGCCATTGCTAACTTTTTATCTACCTTTAATGGCGAGATACCAGAAAACATTTTCAGTAGCCATAAATTGAAGCAAGTATTGAGGTATGGTGAAAATCCACATCAAAAAGCAAATTTTTATATAAGTTCTGGGTCTGATGGAGCTGGCATTACATCCGCGGAGCAGATCCAGGGAAAAGAACTTTCTTATAATAATATTGCTGACACCGATGCAGCAATTGAATGCGTTTCGAATTTTGAAAAGCCTTCTTGTGTGATTGTTAAACATGCAAATCCTTGTGGTGTTGCTTCTGGAAAGACTTTACTTGAAGCCTATGAGAAAGCTTTTTCTTGTGATGAAACCTCTGCATTTGGAGGCATAATTGCTTTAAATAAAGCCTTAGATAAATTTACTGCAAAAAAAATTATTGATAATCAATTTGTAGAAGTCATTGCCGCTCCAGCCATTAATCCAGCTGCAAAAAAAATTATTTCTGCAAAAAAGAATATTCGTCTTTTATTAATTAAAGATTTATTTAAAAAGCCAGCAGGGTTTAAAACCTTAACAATAAATCAAGGTATTCTGGTTCAAAATGTTGACGATGGAGTGGTATTGAAAAAAGATTTAAAAGTTGTAACCAAGAAAAAACCAACTTCAAAACAAATTAACGATGCCTTGTTTGCTTGGCGGGTAGGTAAGTATGTCAAATCTAACGCAATTGTTTACGCAAAAAATAATATGACTCTTGGCATAGGAGCAGGTCAAATGAGTAGAATCGACAGTGCTGAAATTGCAGCAAGTAAAGCTAAAAAAAGAGGTTTTGATCTTAAAGGAGCTTCAATGGCATCAGATGCATTTTTTCCATTTAGAGATAGTATTGATGAGGCAGCAAAAAATGGAATTCAATGTGTTATACAACCTGGTGGATCAATAAGAGATAAAGAAGTTATTAAGGCAGCTAATGAAGCTAATATGATTATGTTTTTCACTAGCATGCGTCACTTCAGACATTAATATGAAAGTTTTGGTTATAGGCTCTGGAGGAAGAGAACATGCGCTTGTTTGGAAACTTGCTCAAAGCGATTTGTGCGAGAAGATTTTTGTTGCTCCTGGAAATGCCGGCACTACTGATGAACCAAAAACAGAAAACGTAGATTTAAGTGCTGAAGATTTAGAAGGTTTATTGGAATTTGCAAAAAAAAAAGAAATTGATATCACTATTGTAGGCCCTGAAGCACCCTTAGTTTTAGGCCTTATTGATTTGTTCGAAAAAAATAATTTGCTTTGTCTAGGTCCTAATAAACTTGCTGCTCAAATGGAAGGCTCAAAGATTTTCATGAAAGATGTTTTAAAGAGAGGGAATATTCCTACTGCAACATATGAAGTGTTTAAGGATCCTGAGTCTGCAAGAAAATTTTTAGAAAAATGTGACATCCCCATTGTTCTTAAAGCGGATGGGCTTGCGGGTGGAAAAGGAGTAATCATTGCTTGTTCTAGAGATGAAGCTTTAGAAGCACTGAATTCTCTTATGGTAGAACAAAAACTTGGATCTGCTGGAGACAATCTTGTTATCGAAGAATTTCTGAAAGGTGAGGAAGCTAGTTTCATAGTTTTGTGTGATGGGAAAAGTGTAATTCCTTTAGCAAGCTCTCAAGACCACAAGCAAAGAGATGATGGTGATAAAGGGCCCAATACTGGTGGAATGGGTGCATACTCCCCTGCTCCATTAATTACAGAAGAGATAAATGAAGAAATTATGAATGACATAATTCTCCCAACTTTAGCTGAATTAAAACGAAGAGACATAGATTACAGAGGCTTTTTATATGCTGGTTTGATGATTGATGAGCAAGAAATTAAAGTCCTGGAATACAACTGTAGGTTTGGAGATCCAGAAACTCAGCCCATATTGATGAGAATGAAAAGTGATTTTCTTAGTTTATGCTTGAAGGCTGCAAAACAAGAATTAAAAGGAGAGCAGATTGAGTGGGATGAAAGATTTGCTTTGGGTGTTGTTATGGCTTCAAATGGCTATCCTGAAAAATATGAAACTGGTTTTCCAATTTCAGGAATAGATGAAGAGAATGAAACTACTAAGGTATTTCATTGTGGGACTAAGAAAAAAGGTGATGAAATTATTTCAAATGGTGGTCGAGTTCTTTGTGTTACTGGATTAGGTAGTAATTTAGATAATGCTTTTGAAAAAGCTTATGAAACTACATCTAAAATTACCTGGAATGGTGCTTTTTATAGAAAAGATATAGGAAAAAGGAATCAATAATTTTCCTTCGGATTTTTAAATTAAGTTATTAACTCATTATGCGAGTATATCTTTTAGCGCTCTTCCAGGACTTAACTCTTTCATAAAGCTCTCACCGATAAGGAAAGAATGAATACCTTGCTCTTTAAAAAATAAAATATCTTCTCTAGAGCTTATACCGCTTTCAGAAACTACAATCACATCTTCGGATATTTCCTTAGCAAGTTTTACGGCCAAACTTTTATTGACCTCAAAAGTTTTCAGATCTCTATTATTTATACCAACCAACTTAGGATCAATTGTTAAAGCTTTATTTAATTCTTCATCGGAGTGAACTTCAATTAAAACATCAAGATTAAGCTCTTTTGCCAATTGAGAAAAGTCTTTTAATTGCACTAAATCGAGAGCAGCAACTATCAAAAGTATACAGTCTCCGCCTGAAGCTTTTGTTTCATATATTTGATATGGGTCAATCATGAAATCCTTTCTTAAAATTGGTAATGCACAAGTGTTTCTTACCATATCTAGGTACTCCAATTTTCCCTGAAAGAATGGTTCGTCTGTTAGGACACTTAATGAGGTAGCGCCATTTGCTTCATAATCCTTTGCAATCTCTTTTGGCTCAAAATCCTCTCTTATAATGCCTTTGCTTGGCGATGCCTTCTTGATTTCAGCAATAATAGCTGTTTCTTCTTTAGAAACTTTCTTAGAAACTGCCTCAATAAAACCTCTTTTCTGATATTTTTCAAAATCTTGCTCTAAAGATGAAATTGGCCTATGAGAAATAGACTTTTTAAGAGTTTCTTTGGTGGTTTCTATTATTTTATTAAGCTGATTCATTTAAATTATTGGAAAAAGTAGCTAATTCTTTAAGCTTATCTTCGGCTAATCCCGACCTAATTACATCGATTGCTATCTCAAACGATTTTTCAAAGCTACTTACAAGGTCAGATACATAAATTACTGCAGCAGAATTTAAACTTGTTATGTCTTCGCCAGATTTAAAACCTTCATTTTGTAGAGTTGCTTTTATGAGTTGCAGACTTTCCTGTGGAGAACTTATCTGTAAATCGTTTAAATCTTTCTGATGAATATCAAAAACTTTTGGATCAATTTCATATTCGGAAATTTTATTGTTTTCTAATTCTGCTACAAATGTTTTATCTACTGAACTTATTTCATCAAGGCCATCTTTCGAATGGAAAACCATTGCTTTAATTGTTCCAAGATTTTTTAAAGTTTCTGCAACAGGCAAAATCCATTGAGGATCATAAACTCCAATACTTTGTCTTTTTGCACCTGCGGGATTTGTAAGTGGGCCAAGTAAATTAAATATAGTCCTGTCGGCAATTCGTTTCCTTACTGGCATGACATATTTCATTCCTGGATGAAAATTTTGAGCAAACATAAATCCTATACCTATTTCGTCAATACATCTTGCAACTTGGTTTGGATTTAGGTTTAAATTTACATTTGCAGCCTCTAATACATCTGCACTTCCACTTTTTCCAGTTGCTGTCCTATTGCCATGTTTAGCAATCTTTACTTTTGCAGCTGCTGCTACCAAACCTGCAGTTGTAGAAACATTCATCATTCCCTTTCCTAAACCCCCCGTTCCACAGCAATCTACTAAGTTATCTTGTGAGTTGACTTTTACTTTCAATAATGATTTTCTCATTGCTTGAACTGCTCCAGTTAGTTCATCCGATGTCTCTCCTTTATTGGAAAGGTTCAATAAAAAGTCTTCAATTTCAGTTTCAGATATTTCTCCTAAGAATATTTTTTGAAAAATAGTTGCAGATTCTTCTTGTGTTAAGTTTTTTGTAGAAGATTTATTTATTATTTCTGAACTATTCATTTACTATCTAGAAAATTCGAAAGAATTTTTTTTCCTTTATTAGTCATTATGGACTCTGGATGAAACTGAACTCCTGAAATTTTTAGATTAGCATGTTGAATTCCCATAATCGTTCCGTCTGAAGTTCTTGCATTGACTATCAAATCTTCTGGTAAAGATTCTGATTCAATGATTAAAGAATGATATCTTGTAACAGCCAAATTATTATCGATATTTTCAAATAAAAAGTTTGAATCATGATCAATAATTGAAATTTTTCCATGCATAGGCCTGCTCGCCTTAACAATTTTTCCTCCAAAGGCTTCACCAATGGCTTGATGACCAAGGCAAACTCCTAGAATAGGAATTTTTTCTTTGAAATATTTTATTAAGTCGATTGATATTCCTGCCTCTTTTGGTGAGCAAGGGCCTGGGGAGATTACTAAATATTTTGGTTTTAAAGCTTCCGCTTCTTGAATGGTGATTTTATCATTTCTAAAAACCTTAACTTCTTGTCCAAGCTCGCCAAAGTATTGAACTAAGTTATATGTGAATGAATCATAATTATCTATCATTAATAACATTAATCCATGTCCTCTATCGCTTTTATTATTGATTGCGCCTTATTAAGAGATTCCTGAAATTCGGCTTCAGGATCTGAATCATAAACCACTCCTCCACCTGCTCTGACAGTTAGTTCTTTTGCTTGAATTACAGCTGTTCTGATTGCTATCGCTAAATCCATATTTCCTGTCCAAGATAAATAACCTATCGCACCACCATAAACTCCTCTTCTATCGGACTCTAGTTCATCAATTATTTCCATAGCTCGAACTTTTGGAGCTCCAGAGAGAGTTCCGGCTGGAAAAGTAGCTTTGAGAACATCAATGGGCGAATACCCTTCCTTTAATTCACCAACTACATTTGATACAAGATGCATCACGTGTGAATATTTTTCAATTTTCATTTGTTCTGTAGTTTTTACAGAGCCAATCTTGGCAATTCTTCCTACATCATTTCTTCCCAAATCAATCAACATTAAATGCTCAGCGATTTCTTTGGGATCATTTTTTAATTTGGAGGCAAGTTCTTTGTCTTCTGTCTCATTTTCGCCTCTTTTAATTGTTCCAGCGATTGGTCTTACTGTGACTTCGTTATTTTGTAACCTAACAAGAATTTCTGGCGAAGCGCCAACAATATATAAATCGTCAATTTTCAAAAAATACATATAGGGACTTGGATTTAATTTTCTTAATGATTTGTATAGATTTAATGGAGATCCTTTAAAAGGTGTCTTAAATTCTTGGCCATAAACAACCTGCATGACATCTCCATCGACAATATATTTTTTGATTTTTTCTATTGCATTTAAATAATCAGCTTTTTTAACAGAAGATGTAAAATTTATATTTCCTTTAGTTTCTCTTTTCTTGTCTTTAATTGGTTCTAATAATTTTTTATGAATTTCTTCGATTCTTTTAATACATTCTCCCTCTTTATCTTTTGAACCATTCACAACAATAAATAAAGATTTTTTTAGGTTATCAAAAATAATTACTTCGTCAGAAATCATTAAAGATATGTCTTCATAATTTAGTTTTGGTTTTGTAGATTTAGCTAATTTTCCTTCAATTTCCCTTATAGTCTCGTAACTAAAATAGCCAACTAACCCTCCATGAAACTCAGGCAAAATCTCATTTTTTTCAATATTTATGCCTTTTAGAAAAGCATCTATTTCCTCTAAAGGATTTTTAGATAAAGAAATTTTCTTATCTGTAGGCAAACCAATAATAGAATATCTTGCCCATTTTTCTCCGCCTTCAACTGACTCAAAAAAATATGAATTCTTACTATTTTCAAATTTTAAATAAATCTCTAAAGGAGAATCTAGTTCTCCTGAAATTTCTTTAAAAAAAGCTTTTTTAATTTTCATATTTTAAAGATGAGTCTATTTTTTTATATTCTTCCAATAATTCTCCTCTATTTGCTTCAATTACAATTAAAGCAGGATGACAAATTTTTTTTGTAGAAAATGGCTTTCCTTTCTCCAAAACAATTTTACTTTCATCAATAAATAAAATATCTAAAGGAATGGAGGTATCCTTCATCCACATACACCTAATTTTTCTTTCATTATTCCAAATAAAGTTTACTTGATGATTTTGTGAAAGTTTTTCAGTATTCATTAGACCCTGCTTTCTGTTTTTATTATCTCTTAAGTCTTTGACACATATATTTCTATCAGGCATGAATTTGAAATCATAATCACATTTTAAATTTTGAGATTCTAACGAAATTGAATTTATAGAAAAAAAACTAATTAGAATTGTCTTTAAGATTTTTAATAGCATCAATATAACTAGATTTATTAAAAATTGCTGACCCCGCAACAAAAGTGTCTGCTCCTGCAGAGGCAACCTCAGAAATATTTGATTCTTTTATACCTCCATCTACCTCTAGTCGAATATCTTTTTTCAATTCATCGATGATTTTCCTTAGACTTGAGATCTTTAAAATAGTTTCAGGAATAAATTCTTGACCTCCAAAACCTGGAAAAACACTCATAAGCAAGACCATATATAAATCTTCTAAAAAAGGATTTAAATTATCTAGAGGAATATCAGGATTTAAAACTAATCCAGGTTTACAGCCTAGGTCTTTTATTAATCGGATAGACTTTTCAGTATCTTTTGATGCTTCTGGATGAAATGTTATAGAAGTTGCTCCAGAATCAGCAAACATTTTTATTAAATCGTCAACAGGTTGTGCCATTAAATGAACATCTATAGGACAATCTATATTCGCATCTCTTAGAGACTTACATACCATCGGTCCTATAGTTAAATTTGGAACGAAGTGATTATCCATGACATCAAAATGAATCCAATCAGCGCCGGCTAGAAGCACCTCTTTCACTTCTTCTCCTAGCTTTGCAAAGTCAGCAGACAGAATAGAAGGTGCTATTACATTGGATTGTTTTGGCATCTTTGAATTTTACCCTTCGCTTATAGAGACGTCTAATGAGTCAAGGTCTTTTTTTGAATTTATATTGACTACTTGTCCATTATAAACTTCTCCAGAAATTTCTCTTTTATTCACAAAAGGCAAGAGAATATCGCTCCATAATTTAAGTTTCGTAACTTCGTTTGTTTGAAAAGTTTTTGGATTTATTATTCCTATTCCTGAATAAGTTAACTCATTTGAATTTTTATTAACAAATATACAATCGTTTTTTAAATTCATATCCCCATTATTATTTTTTTTCTTAGTTAAAAGAATCAAATGAGCCATTTTTTTTAAATCAAAATTTATCAGTCTAGAAAAAGGATAATCT
>CABZES010000009.1 GCA_902524805.1 uncultured SAR86 cluster bacterium
AAGATTTCTCTGAAATTATAATCTTGCAAGAAGCTATAACTGGAATTAGAAATATAAGGTCGGAAATGCTAATTCCTCAAAAGGAGCAAATCAATATTACAGCTAGCAAATCAAGTTTGCTTTTTAAGCTTTTAAAGAAAAATAAGAATTATCTTTATGAAATGGCAGGAGTAAATGAAATTTTAGAGTTGACTAAAAAAGCTCCTCCTTCAGCGATAGTTTTAATTGGAAAAGAGAAAATTTATTTACCTCTAGAAGGTTTAATTGATGTTCAAGATGAAAAAAATAGAAGTCAAAAAAATTTAGAAAAACTCATAAGATCTATTCAAAGCCTCGACAATCAATTAAAAAATAAAAAATTTATTAAAAATGCTCCTAAACCCTTGATTAAAGAAAGAAAACTGCAATTAAAGGAAGCAAATGAAAAAATCAAAAAGCTCAATGATCATCTTAAGATTTTAGAGCGCATTTAAATAAGTTACTTAAAGCTTTTTGTCATTTGATGATGTGAATTTCCATTTTCGTCAAAAATTAAATAATTAGAAAAAAAGCCAAACTTTTCATAGAATTTTTTTGTATCTTCAAGGGACAACAAATTAAGAGTCTCTTGAGGATAAAGACTTTGAGTTTTTTTAAAAACCAATTCCATTAATATCTTTGAAATGCCTTTGTTTCTATAATCTTTCGCAACACAAAACCTTTCTAAAGTTAATCTATTAAAATTAAAGCTTGGGGGAACTAATCTTGAATATGCTAACAATTTACTGTTTTGAAAAATTAAGAAATGATGGCTTCTGTGATCAGAAACACTTACAGGATATGAATTTTCTTCGTTAGATTTCTTAAAATTTTCTGATTTTATCTTTTTTATCGATGTTAATTCATAATCTGTTAAATCTGAAAATTCTTTGCAAGAGCAATAAATATCCGAATTGTTAAAGTGCAATAAATTTTTTTTATCTTCAAAAATCTTCATAAATTAAATCCACATAATAACTTCTAAAAAGTATTATTTTTATTTAGGGACAAGGGTTTGGACAGGCTGAGTGGATCATATCAAATTCTTTAAAATCCTCTTCTGATAACTTTACTTCCCAACTTCCGACTGCAAGCTTAAGTTGCTCCATTGTTGTCGCTCCTATGATGTTAGACGTGACAAATTCTCTAGAGTTCACAAATGCATTTGCCATAACAGAAGGATCCATCCCAATTTTTTTGGCGTAATCAACATATGCTTTAATTGAGTTCTCAGCAGCTGGTGTTTCATACCTTTGCCCTCTGCCAAACAATTGGGTTCTTGATCCCTCAGGCATAGCTCCATTTAAATACTTGCCTGACAAATAACCTTGAGCCAATGGAGAATAAGCTAACAAACCAACAGAAGATCTATGCGCAAATTCAGACATTCCGTATTCGTAAGTTCTGTTCAATAAATTGTATGCATTTTGAACAGATTGAACTCTAGGAAGGTTTTTTGTTTCTGACTTGTTAATAAATTCAGAAAGACCCCACGGTGTTTCGTTTGAAAGAGCAATATGTCTCACTTTGCCTGTTTTAACAATTTCAGA
The DNA here is from genome assembly GCA_902524805.1 of uncultured SAR86 cluster bacterium. Taxonomy (GTDB): domain Bacteria; phylum Pseudomonadota; class Gammaproteobacteria; order Magnimaribacterales; family AG-339-G14; genus CASICS01. The sequence continues at coordinate 1,569 of CABZES010000009.1, forward strand.
TAGGACGTCCAATGTTTCGGAAATTTCAATACTTTCTAGGTCGTAATGTTTATAAGCACCCAAACCTCCACCAAATATGTTAAGTGGTCTATCCGGCCAATGTAATTGATATAAATCAACATAATCTGTTTGTAGTCTTTTTAGACTTCCTTCAATAGCCAGTTCAATGTTTTTTTTGTCTAATCTTGTTTCTCCACCCCTGAACCATTTCATGCCACTTCTTCCTGCTACTTTAGTAGCCAAAATAATTTTGTCTCTATTATTATTTTTTTTAAACCATGTTCCAATAATCTCTTCAGTTCTGCCTTGTGTCTCCTTCTTTGGGGGTATTGCATATAATTCCGCGGTATCAAAAAAGTTAACTCCTTGATCAACAGAATAATCCATTTGCTCGTGCCCTTCCTCTTCGGTATTTTGTTGGCCCCATGTCATGGTGCCCAAACAAATTACGCTAACGTCTATATCTGTATTTCCTAATTTTCTATACTCCATTTTTACTCCGTTTAACTTTTTATCCTGAAAATATTCTTAATCATATATGTCATTTGATTGAAAAAACTGTTTAATTTGCTAATTTCTAAGTGTTTTGTAAATATTAGACCGTCTTCCCTTCCGGAATTAAGCTTGTAATAGTTTTTTCTAATTCCAACGTACCTATATTTATTTTTCTTGTAAAAAGAAATAGCATTTTTATTTGATTCTCTCACTTCCAAAAAAATATCTGTTATACCCTTCTTTATTGCTTTTTTTTCTGAGACTTTTAATAAAATTTCTCCTATTCCTTGATTTCTGTAATTTGGATGTACAGAAATATTAAGCAAGTGAGACTCAGTAAAATTAATCGTCATAATACAAAAAGCTACTTGTTCTTTGTCTAGGGTAACAATTAAATTTTGATAAAACCCTCTTAAACAATCAGAAAAGCTAGTTTTACTCCAAGGTGTAGGATTAGATAGCTTTTCAATATCATAAACTCCTTGCAAGTCATGGAAGGACATTTTTTTAATATTAAGAGATTTCGTACCAAATTTTTCTTTTAGCATCTGGGTCCTTCATAAGCTTATCTAGATTAGGATCTTTTAAAATATTATTACTAGCCAAAAATTTATATATTTTTAATGAATCTTTTTCATCAAAATCTAGTCCAAAGGCCTTAGAAATAGAAAAAAGAAATTCAGATTCTGCTTTAGAAAAATTTATATGTTTATTAATTTTTATTTTATTCTTTTCAAATTGAAAATTATCGTTCAATTTCCAAAATTGAATGCCAACTTCCTTTATAAAATTTTCGTCCACGTTCATAATGCAAGTCCTAAAAGTTATTTTAGAATAAAATAGGCAACAAATTGAAAGAAATAGTAAATAGTTCAGTAAATAAATATTCTCCCTTTAAGGTCATAAAATTAGATGATAGAACTTGGCCCGCCAAGCAGATAAATAAATCTCCAATTTGGTGTAGTGTAGATTTGAGAGATGGAAATCAATCTTTGATTGAGCCTATGGGCATGGAAAAAAAATTAAGATTTTTTTCTATGTTGGTCAACTTGGGCTTTAAAGAAATTGAAATTGGATTTCCCTCAGCATCTGATACAGAATTTGGATTTGTAAGAAAACTCATTGAGAAAAATCTTATTCCCGATGATGTAAAGATTCAAGTTTTAACGCAAGCAAGAGAACATTTAATAAGGAAAACATTTGAATCAGTTAAAGGGGCTAAAAATGTAATTTTGCATTTATATAACTCTACTTCAACTTTGCAAAGGGAAGTTGTATTTAAACAGGATAAAAAAGGAATTTTAAAAATTGCTACTGATGGAGCAAGACTTGTGAAGTCCATGGCTGAAGCAAATCAGAATACAAATTGGCAATTTGAGTATAGTCCAGAAAGTTTCACAGGTACTGAATTAGAATATGCTGTAGAGGTCTGTAACGAGGTAAATGAAATATGGAAGCCAAATAAAGAGACTAAAACAATTATGAATTTACCAGCGACAGTTGAACTTGCATCTCCAAATATCTATGCAGACCAAATAGAATGGATGTGTAGAAACCTGAATAAACGAGAAAATGTTTTAGTAAGTCTTCATCCACATAATGACAGAGGCACAGGAATTGCTGCGGCAGAATTAGGATTGATGGCAGGTGCTGATAGAATAGAAGGAACTCTTTTTGGAAATGGTGAAAGGACTGGGAATGTAGATATTGTTTCTTTAGCTCTAAATCAATTGACACAAGGAGTGGATCCTAAGCTTGATTTCTCTGATATCAATAAGGTCATGAGAGAAGTTGAATATTGTAATCAACTTCCGATTCATCCAAGACATCCATATGCGGGAGATTTAGTTTTTACCGCTTTTTCTGGCTCTCATCAAGACGCAATAAAAAAAGGGTTTGATGCAATGAGAGAAACAAATGATCCAAAATGGAAAGTACCCTATCTTCCCATCGATCCTGAGGATGTTGGGAGAAATTATGAAGCAGTTATTAGAATAAACAGTCAATCTGGTAAAGGTGGTGTAGCTTATATTATTGAAAAAGATCACGGATTGTCTTTGCCAAGAAGACTACAAATTGACTTCTCAGGAATTATTCAAAAAATTGCAGATGAATCCGGAAAAGAACTTGAAGCAAATTTAATTTGGGATACTTTTAGAATGACTTACTTAGATGTGCAAGGAAAATATGAATATTTAAGTCATGAAATTATTTCTAAAAATGATGACAGAAATAATCAAATAGATGAAATTAATTTAACCTTGAAAATAAAAGGTAAAACTTCTAACTTATCTGGTAAAGGTAATGGACCCATAGACTCTTTTATTAATGCTTTAGAAAATAGTGAAGGTATAAATTTAAAAGTTTCTGACTATCAACAAAATGCTATTTCATCAGGCTCTGATGCCTCTGCTGCTGCATATATTGAACTAAATGTTAAAGATAAAACTCTTTGGGGAATAGGGATTAATCAAAATACAATTGTTGCATCCTTTCAAGCAATAATAAATGGACTTAATAGATCAGGCTATTGATATAGCAATTAGACGATCTTTTTTTATTTTTAAACATACCGAGCCTGCTTTATCTTTGCTGCCCCAAATAAAACTAGGATCTTTGTCTTTTGAGGCGAAGACAAACTTATCTACTATTTCCTTTAAAACTTTGCTGTTGGGAATATTAAATCCTAATGAATCAATCCAGTAGATAATAATATTTTTTTGCTTATTTTTTGAAAAATTAGTTAATTTAGAAAGGACTATTTCGTTTTTCTTATTTGAAGATACTAAAATAAAATCTTGTTTAATTTGTTTAAAAACAATCTCATAGGAATCATTAGCATTTAAAATAAATTTATTAAGATTGTGATTATATTTAGGCCATCTCTTTTCTACCAGAGGGAGAATTTCTTTTCTTACAAAATTTCTGTCGAACAGAATATCTTCATTTGAGTGATCAGATACAAATTCTAAAGATCTTTCTTTGGCAAACTTTTCAATTTCTTTTTTAGAAATATCTAAAAAAGGTCTTACCAGTTCTCCTTTCCCCAAGGATCTCCTAAAAGGAATTGACCTAGCGCCCTTTAACCCAGTACCTCTGAATAACCTTAAGAATAAAGTTTCCACGTTGTCATCTAAATGGTGGCCAAAAAAAATTCGGTCCCCCTCTTTAAGATTTTCTTCAAATATTTTATATCTCATTTTTCTTAACTGATTCTCCAAGCTTGCTCCCTTAATCTTTGTTAAGTCTAGATCAAAAGTCAAAATTTCAATGTCTCTTTTTTTGCAAAAATCGATACAGTGTTTCTTCCAAAGATCTGAGCTATCTGAATAGTTATGATTTATGTGTAAAGCAGTGAGGTTGAGTCCAGCAAAAGATTTTATTATTTTGTCAGCGCAATCAAGAAGAGTTGTGGAGTCAACTCCACCACTAAAAGCGACAAAATAATTTTTTACCTCTTTATTTATTAACGGCAATAATTTTTTTTCTAAAGGATGCAAGATTTATCTTAAATAGAACCATAAGACATAATTTTTTTATATCTTTTATTTAACAGATCTGAAATTTCTATTTCATCAAATGTTGAAAGTTTTTCTTCTATGACATCAGATATAGAATTAGAAGCTCCTCTTAAGTCTCTATGAGCTCCGCCGAGAGGCTCATTTATAACTTCGTCTACTAAGCCAAGTTTTTGAAGACTGCCAGCATCAACTTTCATTGCTTCAGCAGCATCTTTTGCTTTTGATCCATCTCTCCAAACAATTGAAGCACAAGCTTCCGGAGACGCTACTGCATAAATTGAGTGCTCTAACATGCAAACGTGATCTCCTATACCTATTGCCAAAGCTCCTCCAGATCCTCCTTCACCAGTTATAATTACTATTACAGGAGTTTTAAGGTTAGAAAGTAAGCTTAAATTCTTTGCAATAGCCTCACTCATTCCTCTTTCCTCGCTTTCTATACCTGGGTAAGCTCCTGGAGTATCAATAAAAGATATTAAAGGCAAATCAAAATCTTCTGCAATTTTCATTAGCCGAGCAGTTTTTCTATATCCTTCGGGTTGAGCCATGCCAAAATTTCTAGAAATTTTATCTTCCGTAGACTTTCCTTTTTCTTGCCCAACTATAACCACCGGTCTTTTTTTAAATGTAGCAAGACCGCCAATTATTGCCTTATCTTCTCCGAAGACTCTATCCCCATGTAATTCATCGAAATCTGAAAAAATATTATCTATATAGTCGGAAAAATGTGGTCTATGAGGATGCCTTGCTACTTGTACTTTTTGCCAGATTGATAGATTTGAATAAACATCTTTTGTTAGTTTCTCTATTTGAGAGCTTAACTTTATGATTTCTGAATCTATATCACTTCCTGTATTGCCAGAGCCCCTTAATTTTTCGATCTTATTTTCTAAATCGCTTATAGGTTTTTCAAATTCTAAATATGTATATGCCATTTATTGTCTACTAAAATAATTAATATCTAAGTTTTTTTCACCGTAGTTTTTTACTAGCTTTTTAAAATTATCATCACTCAAAAGAATTTTAAAATTATCTCCAACTTCCATTTCTGCATCTACTTCTTTTGAAGAATATTTGATTTCTACTGGACACCCATCTTGCATCTCGCTCGAAGAAAAAGATTTTAATTCTTTTATATTTTTATCCAAAAAGGAAGTATCCTTGCTATCTATACAAATAGTCAACTTTCTTGCGAACTTAATTCGTGCTTGCTCCATTGTAAGAATTGAGAAAACATTCATTTTTTTAACTAATCCAAGATTTTCTTTTTCTTTAGATTTATCTTCAGAGATTTCGCCATCTACAATAAGAATTTTTTCATTATCTAATTGCTGAGCGAACTTTTCTAATACTTCTCCAGATATAATTAATTCAAGCCTATCTGAGTTATCATCTAAAGTAGCAAAAATTAATGGCCCCCTTCTAGTATTAATTTTTTTATAAGATATGACAACTCCAGCACATCTTTGAATTTGTTTACTTGCAGTTAAGGATGAAATATCTTCAGGTGCTATTTTTTTTACCTCCCACCCGCTTTCGTCCATTGGATGAGTTGTTAGATAAAACCCAAGAGAATCTAACTCCAATTTAGATTTTCCAATTTCTTGAAATTTACTACTTAACTTAGTTTGTTTCACTTCAATAGAATTACTAATTTCTCCAAACAAATCATCTATGTTACTTTCTTCAAACTCGGTTTTTTGTCTAGCAAATTTTAAAGCTCCTTCTAATTTGTTAATCATTTGAAATCGATCTTCGTTGAAACTATCTAGCGCTCCTGATTTGATTAAAGGCTCTAGTGATCTCTTATCTACTTTTTTTAAATCTACCCTTGATACAAACTCATTTAAATTCTCAAAAGGTTTTTTGGATCTTTCTTGAATAATATTTTCTATAGCTGGATCACCTACACCTTTTATAGCTCCTAAGCTAAACAAAATTGATTCATTATCTAATGTTATAAAATCTTTTGTACTAAGGTTTATATCAGGAGGAAGAATTTTTAATCCTAAAACTTTTGCATCATCCAATAAAAGTTGAATTTTATCTGAATCGCCCATTTCAGATGATAGCGCTGCTGCCATAAATTGAGCTGGATAATGAGATTTCAACCAAGCAGTCTGATAAGAAATCATTGCATATGCAGCAGAATGAGATTTATTAAATCCATACCCAGCAAATGTTTCTATTTGATCAAATAATCCTTCTGCAAATCTGGCTGATTTTCCTTTTTTTACAGCTCCTTCAATAAATACAGGTCTTTGTTTTTCCATTTCCTCTGGTATCTTTTTTCCCATTGCTCTTCTTAAAAGATCTGCCTGACCTAATGAGAAACCTGAAAATTCCTGTGCCAACTGCATTACTTGTTCTTGATAAACAATAACCCCATAAGTGTTTTTTAGAATTTTCTCTACGTGGTCATCTCCATATTTTGTTTGCTCTACTCCCTTTTTTCTATTTATGTAAGTATCTACCATTTTCATTTCCAACGGACCTGGTCTATATAGGGCAACTAAAGCAATGATATCTTCAAAATTACTGGGTTTTAATTTAACTATATATTCTTTAATGCCCCTGGACTCTAATTGAAATACCGCAGTGGTAAGTCCTTTTTTTAAAAGATCAAAAGTGCCTTTATCTTCTAAATCAATTAAGTCTATATCAACAGGATCTAAATTTATCTCTTCTCTTGATTTATTAATTTCAATGATAGCCTTATTGATTACTGTAAGAGTTTTTAATCCAAGAAAATCAAATTTCTGCAAACCAACTGATTCAATATCCTTCATATCAAATTGAGTCGCAAGAGTATTAGTTGCTTCATCTAGGTAAAGAGGAGAATAATCATTTATTTCAGAAGGTGCCATAACTACACCTGCAGCATGTTTTCCAACATTCCTAATGATGCCTTCTAATTTTTTTGCCATGTCAAATATTTCAGATGCATCTTCATCTACTTTAAGAGTTCGTCGTAAATCCGTATTATCTTTTAAAGCTTTTTCTAAGGTCATTTCAGGACTAAATGGAATCATTTTTGCTAACCTGTCTGCTAAGCTATAGGACTTACCTTGTGCTCTTGCGACATCTCTAACTACGGCCCTAGCCGCCATAGTTCCGAATGTACATATTTGGGCAACGGCATCCTTTCCATATTTTTCAGTCACATAGCCAATTACTTTTTCTCTTCCATCTCTACAAAAATCTATATCAAAATCAGGGTTACTAATGCGATCTGGATTTAAAAATCTTTCAAATAAAAGATCATATTTAATGGGATCAATTCCTGTGATCCCAATAGCATAAGCAATAAGTGAGCCTGCTCCGGAACCTCTGCCGGGTCCAACAGGAACAGAATTATGTTTTGCCCAATTTACAAAGTCTGCAACTATTAAAAAGTACCCTTCATATCCCATCTCTAAAATTACCTTTAACTCATAATCTAATCTTTCTTTGTAAAGGTCAGGTATTTTAGAATAGCCTTTAACTTTGAGTTTTTTTGTAATTCCTTTCTTAGTTAATTCCTTTAAATAGTCTGCTTCGGAAGATTCAGTTGGAGTATTAAAGTCAGGCAGAACATATATGTCTGTTTTAACTTCTAAATTACATTTTTTTGAAATCTCATAGGCATTAGTTAAAGCTTCAGGTATATCCTTAAAGAGATCATTCATTTCCTCAATTGATTTAAAATACTGAGAATCTTGAAAAAATCTTTGTCTTCTTTGATCACCCAAGACATGACCAGATTGAATGCAAACTCTTGTTTCATGCGCTTCAAAATCCTCTTTAGATAAAAATCTAACTTGATTTGTTGCTACCACTGGAATACTTAATGTACTAGCAAACTCAATAAGACTCTGATTATAAAGCTCTTCTTGATTTTTACCTGTTCTTGTAAGTTGTAAAAAAAAGTTTTCTTTATACAGATTCTTTAGGTATTTAATTTGCTTTAAAGCTATGTCATTTTTTCCATCAAGGATTGATTGACCAATCTGACTATCTATTCCTCCCGTAATTAACAATAATCCTTCTGAATATTCTTCTAAGTCTTTTACAAATAAAAAAGGGCTTCCATTAATCTTTCCGGTTGTATGAGATTTGGAAATTAAACGAATTAAATTTTTATATCCTTTATGATTTTTGACTAGCAGTTGAAGGTTTCCAGAGTTGGTGTTTTCCCCTAAAAGTGAGAAATCAGATCCACAAATTGGTTTGATTCCTTTTTTTCTAAGTTCTTTGTAGAATTTAATAAACCCAAATAAATTGGATAAATCTGTTATTGCTAAGCTTTCAAAATTTAAATCGTAAGCTTTTTTAGCTAGATCATTAATTCTAATTAATCCATCTTGAATAGAATATTCTGTATGAAGGTTTAAATGTGTGTATTTATTCATTTAATTGTCTTACCGGACGAAAACTTTTCCTGTGTTCTTCTATAGAACCAAACTTTTTAAGAGCGTGCAAATGCTCTTTTGTAGGGTACCCTTTATGTTTATCAAAAAGATATTCAGGAAATTTTTTATTTAAATCAATCATTACTTTATCTCTATAAACTTTAGCTATTATTGATGCTGCCATAACCTCTTTGAATATACTATCTGCTTTTATAATTGCTTTGCAGGGATAAATTGTCTCTATTTTGTCCAAACCATCAACAATTATTTCGATATTTTTATTCTTTAACCCTTCAGCAGCTTTTTTCATGGCCAATAAAGAAGCTCTTTTAATATTTAATTTGTCTACGTCTTTAGAAGAAATTTCTGCAATAGAAAATGCTAAACAATTTTTTTTTATTTCTTTTGATAAAAGAAATCTTTTTGTTGGCGATAAAAGCTTTGAATCTTTTAAAGGTAATATATCTTTTTTGCCAAGAATAACCGCTGCTGCCACGACAGGACCCGCTATACTCCCCCTTCCAACCTCATCAATGCCAACAATAAGTTTTTTCAAAATACTAAATCAGATTTTCTATAATTTTAGAAAATTTATTTTCTTCCTTATTCAACAAAGAATAATGAAGCTTTTTAAATTCTTCTAACATTTTTTCATTAGCCCCATTAATCAAATTATCCAACTCATTTTTTATTTTTTTTGAAGTAACATTATTTTGTCTAAGTTCTGGAATAATTTTCTTGTTGGCTAGAATATTCGGAAGAGAAATAAAATCGAGCTTAAGAAGGATGCTAGAAATTATAAAATTACTAAGAGCGTTGCTTTTATAAATAACACAAGACGGAGTTTTGCTTAACATAGCTTCTAAAGTTGCTGTTCCAGAAGATACAACTGCGTAATCACAAGCTTTCAAGACCTCTCTAGTATGTCCTTTTATAAGAGTAATATTTTTTTCTTCTAAATATTTTTCTTCACTTATTGAATTATCTTCAGTTAGAGGAAGTATAAATTGATAATTTGGATTTGAAGATGAATAAATTTTAGCCAAATCTTCTAATATTTGAAGATGGTTTTTGATTTCTGATTTTCTACTTCCTGGAAGTAAGGCTATGAACTTTTTTTCTTCCGTTAACCCTAATTTTTGTTTATAAAACCGCTTATCTATATCTATTTCAAAATTTTCTGCAAGCGGATGTCCTGTAAAGTTTGACGACATACCTTCTTCTAATAGTAAATTTTCTTCAAATGGGAAAATGCTAAATATGTGATCTAAATATTTTTTAAACCTTTTTGCTCTACCTTTTCGCCAAGCCCAAAACTGAGGGCAAACATATTGAATAGTCTTAATATCAGATTGAGATTTTAATTTTTTTGCAATTCCTGAATTAAATGAGGGGCTATCAATGCCTATAAAAAGATCTGGCTTTTCTTGAAGAATAAAATTTAGTAATTGTTTCCTTCTTTTTAAAAGTTTAAAAATATTTAGCAGAGGATCTATTAACCCCATTACTGACAAGTCATTTATAGGAAAAATCGAATCCAAACCTTCTTTTTTCATTTGATGTCCGCCTAATCCTATGAAATTGGCATCAGGATATTTTTTTTTTAAATTTTTTATTAATTGTGCCCCTAGAAAATCTCCTGAATCTTCTCCAACTGAAAAAGCGATTTTTATTTTTTTCACTTTTACCTAACAATTCCCCTGTCTGAAGAAGAAATAGAATCAATAAATATTTGCACTTCTGATATTTTATTAAACCTTTCAGTTATTTCAGAAATAGCATCGGTCAATTTTAAATTTCTCAAATAGAGAATTTTATAAGTTTCTTTTAATGCGTCTGAAACTTCTTTTTTGAGATTAAGCCTTTTGATTCCAGTAGTATTCAGACCTCTAGGCATGGCAGGATTACCACTTACTCTGACAAAAGCAGGAATATTTTTTCCCACAGAACTTCCCATGGCAGAAAAACTAAATTGTCCAATGTGACAAAATTGATGGACCAAAGTGAAACCTCCAAGTATCGCTCCTTTGTCAATTTTTACGCAACCGGCTAGAGATGCATTATTAACTAAAACAACTTCGTCGTTTATTTCGCAATCATGCGCCACGTGACAATAAGCCATGATTAAATTCTTCGATCCGATTTTAGTATATGAATTTTCTTGGGCAGTTCCTCTATTAATAGTAACACCTTCTCGGATAACATTTTCATTACCTATTTCTAAATAAGTTTTTTCTCCTTTGTATTTTTTATCTTGAGGATCTCCTCCAATGGAAGCAAATTGAAAAATCTCGTTATCGCTTCCAATTGAAGTTGGTCCTTCAATAACAACATGAGAATGTATTTTTGATCCTTTTCCTATTTCTACTTCGGGTCCAATTACGGAATAAGCACCGATAGATACTTCCGGATGTATTTTTGCTTTTGAATGGATCGAAGCTAACTTATGAATCATTACTTTGGTCTATCAGCGCAAAGAATTATTGCCGAACAAACAAATTCTCCTTCTACAGAAGCTTTACATTCAAATTTCCATATTCCTTTTTTTTCAGATAATTTTGTGGATTCTAGAATTAATTTATCACCTGGTACAACCGGTCTTTTGAATCTTAAATTATCTGCTCCTACAAAATAATAAATCGATCCTTCTTCAGGCGTTTTATTCATGGTTGCAAAACCTAAGATTCCTGAGGCTTGCGCCATAGCTTCTAAAATTAAGACTCCAGGAAAAACTTCTTTGTCAGGAAAATGGCCAATAAAGTGTGGTTCATTAGTTGTAATATTTTTATACGCCTTGATATATTTATTAAGTTCTATCTCTTCTACCCTATCAACCAAAAGAGCTGGATACCTATGAGGCAAAAGTTTTTTTATTTCTTCAATATTCACTTTTTGAATCTCGTTTTAATTTAGCAGAATATTTTAACCAATTTTTATGCTCCATTAGCATTGAGCCTCCTGAATAAATTCCTTTTTTAGAAATAGATTTAGTCACAAATGACATGGGAGTGACTGTAACATCATCCGAAATTTGGATGTTATCAATAATTCCGCACCCTCCTCCAATTTTGCATCTTTTACCGACTTTTGTTGTACCCGCAATAGCAGTTTTAGCACCTATAATAGTGTTTTCACCTATTTCACAGTTGTGGGCAATATGCACTTGATTATCAAGCTTTACTCCTGAATTTATTGTTGTTTCGCCTATAGAAGATCTATCAATAGTGCATCCTGCTCCAATTTCAACTTTGTCTTTTATGAGCACTATCCCTAAATGTTCTATTTTTTCCCATTTTTCATTGTTATTAGCAAACCCCAAACCATCGGAACCTAAAACAGAATTTGCATGAATGATGCAATTTTTTCCGACTTTAGTCTCTGAATAAATCGTTACGTTGGGATGTATGATCGAACCATCCCCAATTTCTGCATCATATCCTATATAAACCCCTCCATTAACTTTAACGCCCTTTCCTATTTTTGCTCCTTTTTCAATTATTACATTGGGACCAATATATGAGCTTAGATCAATTTTTTTTGTTTCTATAAAAGCAGAAGGCGTTATGCCAGATTTTTTTAATTCTTTTTTAAATAATTGAGTAAGTTTTGCATAAGCCAAGTGGGCATTGCCGACTACAATTGAATCAACACTACAGAAATCTGAAAATTCTTTTTCTAAAACAACTGCTTTTGCTTGAGTGACTTTTAGTTGTTCGACAAATTTTTTACTATAGATAAAAGAAATATCGTCCTTATTGGCAAGGTTTAAAGATGAAACTCCACTAACGGTTAAATCTTCCTTCCCATTTAAATCGCCATCTAAGAAGTTAGAAATTTGTTTAAGATTAAATTTTTTTTTGCTCAAACTTCAATTTACTTTTCTTTGTTAGCTTGATTAAGTAAATTTATTACTTCTGGAGTTACATTTATAGCTTCATTTGAGGCATCGAAAGCTAGCAGAGCTCCGCTGTTAAACAATAAACTTATTTTTTTTGCCTTTACTAGTTCGTTAATAACTTTTTGAACATTAGGAGTCTGCTCAGCTTCAAGTTTTTGTAAAAGCTCCGATTCAAGAGCTTGAGCTTTTTGATTAGCATATTGAAGATCTTGATATAGTGTTTGTGCCTTTTTTTGCATGTCTGCTTTTTGTTGGTCAGACATTGTTTTGCTTTCTTTTTGCAATTCTTCAGAAACCGAAATTAATTCTTGTTGTTTTTTTTGTGATTCATCACTTATTGCTTTGTATTCATCTGAATCTCTTAATTCTTCAAATTTTTCTCTTGCTAAATCTGTCCCCAAAAAAACAGTTCTATAATCTATAACTGCAATCCCTTCTGGTGCTGCAAACGAAAACGTTGAAAAAAATGATGCCGAAACTAATGTTAATAATAAAAAAATGTTTTTCATAAACCTTCTCCTTATGAAATTATAAAAAGTTACTTATTTATACTTTTTTAAATTATACAGAAGAATTGGGATTAAAACTGATTTCCTATTTCGAATTGAAATGCTTCTGTTTGATCGTATTCGTCATTATTTAATGCAGAAGATATAGAAAATGATAATGGTCCTAATTGAGTTATCCATGTAAAGCCTAAACCAATTGAATATCTTAATTCGCTCAAATCAAACTCGCTACACTGAAGCTCATATGACTTGCATCCGTCACTAAAAACATTTCCATAATCTATAAAGAAAGAACTTCTGACCGATCTAGAATCTTCCAAAAATGCTAAATTAAAAATGAAATCTAAACCACCTTCTAAAAGGTAAGCACCTCCAGAAGGTCTATTTGAATAATAGTAGCCAGTATTATAAAAAGCTCTGGGGCCTAAGGTATTTTGTTTGAATCCTCTTACAGATTTTAATCCACCAGCATAAAAGTTTTGGTAAGGAGGAGAATTTTCAGTATCTCCATAAGCAAATAATGCGCCTATTTCGTTTCTTGATGAAAATATTAAATTAAAAAATATTGGCCTATAGTATCTAAAATTATATTTTATTTTTCCATAGGTAACGTCACTTGGAGGCACTGCAATATTAGATGAAATTTGATTTAGAGATCCTAAAGTAGGAAATAACCCTCTATTCAGTGTATTTCTTGTCCAGCTTGCTCCTAAAGTTATTGAGTCTTGAGTATCGCCTTCAGAGGTAACGTAATCTATTAATTGTTGAGAAGAAAAAATATCTGTTTTAAGTTTAGTCTGATCTAAGGCAATGGATAGACCCAACTGTTTAATTTCATCAATTGGTAAAATTAAATTAGAACTTACACCAAAAGAATCTGTGCTATATGCAGAGGCATTAAAAGCAGAATAATCTGATGAGGAATAATAAGCCCCATATCCTAATCCTATACCATCAATAGTAAAATAAGGATCAAAGAAATTAAATTGAACATTGGTTTGATAATCGCTTGAGTTAATGCCAACAGAAATATTATTTCCTGTTCCAAACGCATTTGTTTCTGAATAATTCGCCCCTAAACTGAATCCGTAAGCTCCATAACCTAAACTTCCAGCTATTGAGCCTGAAAATTCTTCTTCAACGGTAAAATTTATATCTATTTTGTCACTTTCGCCTGGTACAGGAGAAGTCTCATATTCTACTTCTTTAAAGTAGCCAAGCCTATCAAGCCTTCTTTTAGAATTTTCTATTAAAATATCCGAAGCCCATGAACCTTCCATTTGCCTCATTTCTCTTCTCAAAACTACGTCATGTGTTCGTTTATTTCCAGAAAAATTAATTTTTCTGACATAAGTCCTTTGACCTGGATCAATAAAAATAGTTATATCAACAAAGTTTTCTTTTTCTGCTTCCTTAGTCGAGGCAATAACCTCAGCAGAAGAAAATCCCTGATTGCTCATTAGAGAAGTAATCTGATCTTCTGCAAAAGTAAGGGTCTCCTGAGAAAAGACATTGTTAGGAACAATAAACTGAGTAATTTGTACGATTGCAAGAGGATCTATCGCATCCGGAAGATCACCTGCATAAGATACTTCGTTGTTAAAAAATAAATCATTTTCTGAAATATTTACGGTGATAAAGATATTTTTTTTGTCTTCCGATAAAGAAACTGAAGAAGAATCGACATTAAATTTTAAAAAGCCTCTATTTTTATAAAATGATTCTAAATTTTCCAAGTCACCTTTTAAATTTTCTTTTGAATAAGGCTCCCTTTTAGAAAAAAAGGATCTCCAGGTTCTAGGTTTTAATTTAAAGTTTTTTAGAAGCTCTTCATCAGAATATATTTTATTTCCAACTATATTTACTCTTTTAATTTTCGCTGTTGAGCCTTCATCAATTTCTATATTAAGTTTGACTCTATTTCTTTCTAGATTTTCAGAAGATACTTTTACATCTGCTCCATATCTTCCCTGTGAAATATATTGTCTTTCAAGCTCTGAGCTTAAATTTTCAAAAATTGATCTTTTAAATAATGTCCCTCTGTAAATTCCAGAGTTCTTGAGACCGTCTAAAAGATTTTCTGACTTAATTGCTTCGTTTCCTTCAATTACAATATCATCGATAGTAGGTCTTTCTTTCAAATTGATTAAAAGTGCACTTCCATCTCTTCCAATTTGAATATCATCAAAATTTCCTGTTCTAAAAATAGATTTAGATATATTTTGAATATCTGCTGTATCAACTTTATCTCCTATCGTTACAGGTATGTTTGAAAAAATGCTTCCAGCCGATATTCTTTGCAATCCACTAATTCTAATGTCTTCTACTACCCAAGCTTCAGAAGAAACATAAATAGAAGAATTCAATAATATTAGAATAAGTGTTAATTTTTTTAGATAGCTTGACGTCATCTCCTAGACTCCTATTCTAGAGATATCATTCATGAAAGCGAAAATCATCAACAAGACGACTGAGGAAATACCGAATCTATAAGTGAAATCTAAAATTTTAGGAGAGATAGGAGATCCTTTAATTCTTTCAATTGATAAAATTAGAATCTGTCCTCCATCTAAAATAGGAATAGGTACTAAATTTATTACACCAAGACCAATACTTACATATCCGATAAGCAGAATAAAAGAATATAGACCGCCATAAATCAAAGATTCTCCAGCGAATTGGCCTATCATTACTGGCCCACCCAAATTTTTAGGAGATACATAACCGGTTAACATTTTGTATAAGAATTCAAAGGAGTCGTTTATAACATTATAGGTTTGGATTGAAGCTTTCATAAAAGCATTCAAAGGATTATCTCGCTGATAAATTAAAGCTTCTGGAGAAATTTTATTGGAAGCTGAGATACCGACTAACCATTCTTTGCTTTCGTCTGAAAATTTAGGTAAAACAGATAAAAAAATTATTTTATCCTCTCGTTTAATTTTAAAACTTGCTGGCAACCCTAAATTATTATTTATTTTAGCTTTAATTTCAGACCAAGAAGATACGAGTTCATTATTAATCTCCATTATCTCATCATTTACTCTTAGGCCAGATACATCAGCCGGACTATCAACTAAAACCTGGCCGATAATAGGTTTTAAAGGAACGTTAATACCCAAATGTCTCAATAGATCCGAAGGTTCTTCTCCTTGAAGCCAACTTTCAATAGATATTTCTAGAGATTTTTGACTATTATCGGACAGTAATAAAAAGTTAATATTTCCTGTCTCTCCAAGTCTCCTTGAAAGAGCCATTTGTGCATCTGAACGAGTAAATACTCTATAAGAGTCTATTTCTATAATTAAATCTCCTTCTTGAAACCCAGCATCATAAGAAGGACTATTTTCTTCTACATAACCTACAAGAGATGAGAGGGAGCTGCTTCCATAAATGTTCAGCCCAGTTAGCAAGATAATAGCTAAAATGAAATTAGCTATTGGCCCTGCAAGTAAAATTAATACTTTCTGGTAATACTTTTTTGAAGAAAACGAATCTTTAGATGACTGGCTTTCCTCCTCACCTTTCATTCTGACAAATCCACCAATTGGAAGTGCTCTTATATGGAACTCTGTATTTGAAGAATCTTTCCAAGATTTTAATGATTTTCCCATTCCAATCGAGAAATCTAAAATTGTTACCTTAAAAAATCTAGCTACAGAATAATGGCCTGCTTCATGAATTGCAGTAATTACCATAATTAATGTTATGAAACCGAATATATAAGTTAAAAGTGTCATGAAATATTTCTAATAAAATTTAAAGAAATTAATCGTGCCTTTTCATCGGCACTAATAATTTGTTCCAAAGAGGGCTCATTAAGGATTTCTTCCCTTTTAAATTCGTCCATTGCATGCTTAATAGTATCAAAAATTAAATCAAACTTAATCTCATCATTAACGAATTTTTCCACTGCAACTTCGTTTGCTGCATTCATTACAGCTGGAAAAATACCACCTAAATCTAAAGCATCTCTAGCAAAATTTACAGAAGGAAAATCCATTTGATCTATATTTATAAATTCTAATGAATTATTTTCTTTGAAATTTAACGGACTGGATGAATTATCAATTTTATTTGGATAGCCTAAACCATAAGCTATACAAATTTTCATATCAGGTTCTGACATTACTGCAAGGATAGAATTATCAATTGTTTCGACCATCGAGTGTATTATGCCTTGTGGGTGAATTATCACGTCTATTTGTTCACTTTCGAGATTAAAAAGCCATTTTGCTTCAATTATCTCAAGGGCTTTATTCATCAAAGAAGCAGAGTCTATAAGGTTTTTACTTCCCATCTTCCAAACTGGATGATTTAAAGCATCTTTTACTGAAACGTTCTTTAAACTTTTTAAACTCTTTCCTAAAAAAGGACCTCCTGAGCAAGTAATTATTATCCTTTTTAAATCTTTTTTTTCTATATTAGTTAGGCATTGGTGAATTGCACAATGTTCAGAATCTATTGGGATTATCTCAGCGTTAAATCTTTTAGCCTCTTTCATTAATATTTTACCAGCGGCTACTAATGGTTCTTTGTTTGCAATCAAAACCCTTTTACCTGCTCTTACAGCGCTTAGAATATTTTTTAATCCTGCAACACCAGATATTGCCGCCACAACAATATCCACTTGGTCGCTACTAATAAGATCTTCTAAATTAGCCTCAGAAATATATTTTTCTTCCAAGTTTTTACTTTCAGTTAAACAAATATTTTTTACGTTGAATTTTTTAGCTTGCTGCAATAATAAATTCTCATTTGATCTAGCAACCAAGCCTGTAATAAAAAAATCTTTTTTATTTGCTTCAATTACCTCGATAGTAGCTTTTCCGATGGACCCCGTGGAGCCAAGTATTAAAACCTTTTTCACAAAATAGCTCCAACAAGAATAAAAAAGACGGGAATTACAAAGATATGACTGTCCATCCTATCAAGAATACCTCCGTGTCCTGGCAAAATAGAACCAGAATCTTTTACATCTGCTAATCTTTTTATCCTGCTTTCCAAGTAATCACCAAAGACCGCTATCGTAGAAGAAATTATTAATATTGAAAAAAGAAATGAATTCTGTTGATCTAAATAATTAATATTTAATTTAAGAACTTCTTGAAAATTGATTAAATATAAAATGCAGCTTGAAATTAAAATTCCTAAAATGAGTCCTTCCAAAGTTTTATTCGGACTTGTTTTAGGAAAAACCTTTCTTGATCCATATTTTTTACCTAAATAGTAAGCTCCTGAATCATTCAGTACAGATATTAAAATAGAATATAAAAACAAAAGTCGGTTTGCTTCATACGTTTCTACAAAAAATAAAGAAATGATTATAAAAAAAATAACTAATAAAGAAGGCCAATAAGGCCTTCTTATCAAAAAACACAATTCAATAAAGGCTGAGATAAAAATTCCAAATAAAACTAATTTAAATGTAAAAGAAGGAGCAAAAAGAATAATTGCCAGTATAAACGTTGCAATTAATGCTCCAGTTATTTCTCTGGTATACATATTAAATGCCTGTTTTGACTCCAAATTTCCTTTTTCTTGTAGAAAATTCATTAAGGGCTTTTTTAAAGTCTTTTTCATTAAAATCTGGCCAAAGCTTGTCAGAAAAATATATTTCAGAATATGCAGCCTGCCATAAAAAAAAGTTACTAATTCTTTTTTCACCACCTGATCTGATAATCATGTCAGGATCCTTAATTTGAGAAGTTGATAAATAATTTGATATCAAATCTTCGTTTAAATTTCTAATTTTTATAGTTTCTTTAAGAATATCATCTATTATTTTTTTAAGTGCCTGTTCTAAATCCCATCTGCCACCATAGCTAATAGCAATATTTAAGTTCATTTTGGAATTATATTTACTAGTATTTTCTTGAGATTTTTTTATTTGCTTTATTAAAATCTTGTCGAATCTGGAAATTTCTCCGATAAAATTCAATTTAACTTTGTTTTTTATTAAGTCAGGTGTTTGCTCATTTATAGCCTCTAAAAAAAGCTTCATCAGTGCATTAACTTCTTTTTTCTGTCTTCCCCAATTTTCCGTGCTGAAAGCAAATAAAGTGAGCTCTCTAATTCCATTTTCTAAAAAAAACTCAACTGCCAGCCTAGCCTTCTTTACCCCTGCTTTATGACCTTTTTCTTTATTTAAATCTTTTTTTTGCGCCCATCTTGAATTACCATCCATGATTATGGCCACATGATTTGGAAGCTTTTTCATGAGTTGATTAAAAATCTAAGAGATCTTTTTCTTTTTCTTCAAGTAAGGAGTCTACTTTTTTTATAAATTCATCTGTTGCATTTTGAATAAGCCCTTCTCCTCTTTTGAGATCATCTTCTGAAATTTCTTTTTCACTTAAATATTCTTTCAACATCCCATTGGCGTCTCTTCGCTGATTTCTAATAGATACTTTTGAATTTTCAGCTTCCGATTTAGCAACTTTTATTAACTCTCTTCTTGTTTCTTCAGTAAGATCAGGAAGAATTACTCTAATGACTTCCCCAGAAGTTATTGGTTGCAAACCAAGGTCAGAAGATTGAATTGCTTTCTCGATTGGTACAACCATATCTTTTTCCCAAGGAGAAATTGATAAGGTTTTCGCGTTTTCAACAGAAATATTACAAACTTGCTTGAGAGGAGTGGGATTACCGTAATAGTCTACTTCAATAGAATCTAATAATGATGGATTTGCCCTTCCAGTTCTTATTCTTTGATAAGTGACTTCTAAAGCAGTAATAGTTTTTGCCATTCCCTCTTTAGCTTCAACTTCAGTTTCATTAATCATTTTTTGGAATCAATTATCTAATTGAGCTTTGACTTCTTCTGCAAAATCTTTTTTTTCTACCTCAATTCCTTCGCCAACTTCATATCTTATAAAAGAAATTACAGAATTATCACTATTTTTAATCAGATCGCTAATCTTTTTAGATGGATCTTTTACGAATGGTTGGTCTATCAAGCTAACTTCCGATAAGAATTTCTTTAGCCTTCCAGAAGTCATTTTCTCTAATATTTCTTGGGATTTTTGTGAATCGGACACTTGAGCTTCTATTATTTCTTTTTCTTTATCAATAACTTCGCTAGGTATCTCTTCTGGGCTTATAGCTAGAGGACTAGAAGCAGCTATGTGCATAGCTATATCCTTTCCAAGCTCTTCATTATCTTTTTCTAGTGCTACAAGAACTCCAATTTTTTTATTACCGTGAATATAAGAATAAACAAAATTAGAGGAAATATTAAATTTTCTTCTGATTACGATATTTTCACCTATTTTTTGAACAAGGCTCTGTCTTTTTTCTTCCAAAGAATCAGATAGTAAGTTATCTAAACTATCGTCGGGTGAGTTAATACATGTCTCTAAAACTTCTTTTGTAAAATTTAAAAAACTTTCATCCTTTGCAACAAAATCAGTTTCACAATTGATTTCTATTAAAATTGAATTATCGGTGTTGGCTGTATCAGCTAAAATAATTCCTTCAACAGCAGTCCTTGAAGATTTTTTTTCTGCTTTTAAAGCACTATTTTTTCTTAAATTTGTTATTGCCAATTTAGCATCGCCATTAGCTTCTTCTAGCGCTTTCTTGCACTCCATCATTCCTAATCCAGTTTTTTCTCTTAAGTTTTTTACGTCACTTGCACTTATGCTCATTTAACTACCTCTTATTTTTCTTCAGGAACATCTTCGGAGTTAGTAGTGTCCGATGTTTCTTTTGACTCAAGAGACTCCTCTGTGTTTTTAGAAGTAATTTCTTCTTCTTTGACTGAAGGGTTTTCTTCTTCCAATTCGCTTTTTCTTAGAATAACTGGTCCATCTTTTTTAGATCCTAAACCCGAAGCTCTAGAGGCTCCATCCAAGCAAGCATTTGAAATAATTCTAGCTATTAAGGAAATAGATCTAATTGCATCATCATTTCCAGGAATGACATAATCCACACTTTCAGGATCTGAATTAGTATCTACCAATCCAATAATGGGAATTCCCATTTTCCTGGCTTCAGCAACAGCAATTTTTTCGTTATTTACATCGATAATAAATAGAGCTTCCGGAAGGCCTCCCATATTTTTAATACCTCCAATTGACCTTTCTAATTTTTCCATCTCTCTTCTAATACCAAGAATTTCTTTTTTTGTTAAAACTTCAAACTTGCCTTCTTCTTCTTGAGTCTTTAAAACTTCTAGTCTTCTAATAGAAGCTCTAACAGTTTTATAGTTAGTGAGCATTCCTCCAAGCCATCTATAATTTACATATGGCATTTCACATCTTTCTGCTTCAGCTTTTATTACTTTGCTTGCTGCTCTCTTAGTTCCTACAAATAAGATTCTATTATTTGATGCTGCCAATTGATTACAAAAATCGACGGAAGGTTTTAAGTGTTCAAGAGTTTTTTCTAAATCAATGATATGAACTTTATTTCTTTTGCCAAAAATAAAGGGGTCCATTTTGGGATTCCAAAATCTTGTTTGATGGCCAAAGTGCACTCCTGCCTTTAACATTTGTTCAATGGATATATCCATGTGTTGCTCCTTTAAAGCCTTTCGGCTGGGTTAATCCTCCTCGAAGCTAAGTATTCAACTACTTTTGAGCTTAAGTAGCACCCGAATACTAAATCTTTACGAGTGTGTTTATTCACCTTAGTGAATTGAGAGAGAATTAAACCATAAAAAGAAAGCAGACCAAAGGTTTAAAATAAAATATCTTGCATAGAATATAGGCCTGGCTTTTGTGATGAGATCCATTGAATAGCTTTAATTGCACCATTTGCAAAAATTTTTCTATCATATGCATTATGGGTTAATATAAGCTCGTCATCATCTAGAGAGATTTTAATTTCATGGATTCCAACAGATGACTCATCTCTTATAAAATTAATTTTTGTCTTAGTATTTAAATCAAGAAATTTATCTATAAATTTTGCTAGGTCTTTTGCTGTTCCAGAAGGAGCATCTTTTTTTTCTTTATGATGTGTTTCTGTGATCTCTATTTTATTTATAGACTTACTCCCCTTCAGAGGTAATAAAGATTTTTTTAGTAAGTTTATTCCTAAGCTTAAGTTAGGAGCTATGAGGATGGGAAAATCAATGCAGTAATTTTCTAAAAGAGCTAATTGATCTTCGGAATGTCCTGTACTTGCTAAAATAAGAGGTAGATTATTTTTCTTACAAAATTCGGTAATATTTTTAAAATTATCAATTGAAGACACGTCTATTGCAACGTCTATAGAATCGTTTATATCATTAAAGTCTGTTATTAAATTAGCTTCGCAATTAGTGCTTAGAAAAGAATTTAGTGGCTTACCAAGGTTATTGTTTGTTGGAGAGGCTTGTCCGACTGCTAGTGAAATTTTTTCAGTATTTTCTAATTCCTCTGCGATAACCTTTCCCAATTTTCCTGAAATTCCGGAAATCAAAAGAGAAATAGCCATTAAAAGCCCTTTAAAAATTCCTTAGCGCTTTTCAACCAAGTATCCTTCATAGGAGTATTTTCTGAACCGCTTATTGATTCTTTAAACTGTTTGAGTATTGCCGTTTGTTCTTTATTCAATTTGACAGGTATTTCAACTAAAACCCTAACTAGTATATCCCCTTTTGATCCACCTCTTAAAGGCTTGATACCTTTTCCATTTAATCTAAATAATTTATGACTTTGAGTGCCCTCTGGTATTTTTATTTTAACTTTACCATCCAAAGTCGGTACTTCTATATCTCCTCCCAGAACAGCGTCAGCATAATTAATAGGAACTTCACAATATAAATGTTTTCCGTCTCTTTCAAAAATTTTATGTCTTTGAACATCAACTTGAATATATAGATCTCCATTTCCATGTTTTCCTACGTCACCCTCACCAGATAATCTAATTCTGTCTCCGGTATCGACACCTTCGGGAATTTTAACTGCAAGAGTTTTATTTTTTTTAATGAAGCCTGCTCCACCGCAAATCGAACAATTTGGATCATGAATCTCTCCTTCTCCTCTGCAATGCGGGCAAGTTTGTTGCATAGAAAAAAATCCTTGCTGCATTCTCACTACACCAGTCCCGTTACAATGAGCGCATTGATGCCAATCTCCAGAGCATCTTTCACTTGAGGGTATATCAAGATTGATACTTGTGCCTTTTACTGCATCCTCTAAAGCAACTTCCACGCTATAGCTTAAATCAGCTCCCCTACGAGATCTGCTTCCGCCTGCCCTGCTAGAACCGCCAAAAATGTCGGAAAAAATATCTCCAAAGATATCGCTAAATCCTTCAGCTGCTCCTTGAGCGTTAGAGAAAGAGGGATTTACTCCATCGTGACCAAATTGATCATAAGCTTGTCTCTTTTGATCATCTGAGAGAATTTCGTAGGCTTCTGATAATTCTTTAAACTTCTCTGAAGCAGCTTCATCATCAGGATTTCTATCCGGATGATATTTCATTGCTAATTTTCTGTATGCTTTCTTTAAATCTTCCTTAGAAGTGCTTTTATTTACACCTAACACCTCATAGTAATCTCTTTTACTCATTTTGATGCTTTGTCAAAAATGACAGAATTATTTTTCTTGCTCTTTAGCTTCTTCTTTGACCTCTTCAAAATCAGCGTCAACAGCTGCATCATCTGAAGCTTGAGATTCCTGACTATCTTGATCGGTTGAAGCATTTTCTTGCTGTTCAGCATAAAGTCTTTGCGCTAAAGAAGAAGAAGCCTCAGCAAGAGCTTTTGTTTTATCTTCGATTTCTTGCTTATCTTCGCCTTTCATAGCTTCTTCTAAAACCGTAATTGCTTCCTCAATCTGAGTTTTTTCATTTTCTTCAACTTTATCAGCAGACTCTTCTAAGGTTTTTTTACAGCTATGAATCAATGTATCCGCAGAATTTCTTGCCTGGACCATTTCTTCAAAGATTTTGTCTTCTTCAGCGTTAGCTTCTGCTTCTGTAACCATTTTTTCTATCTCTTCTTCTGATAGGCCGCCTGAAGCTTGAATAGTTATTGATTGCTCTTTATCAGTAGCTTTATCTTTTGCGGAAACATTTAGTATTCCATTCGCATCAATATCAAATGAGACTTCAATTTGAGGCATTCCTCTTGGTGCAGCTGGAATTCCGTCTAAATTAAATAATCCTAATTGTTTATTTTCTTTAGCCTGCTTTCTTTCACCTTGAACTACATTGACTGTTACAGCAGTTTGGTTATCTTCTGCTGTAGAAAATATTTGAGATTTATTAGTAGGTATAGTGGTATTTTTTTCTATTACCGGAGTCATTACTCCACCCATTGTTTCTATTCCAAGAGTCAATGGCGTAACGTCTAAAAGTAAAATATCTGTTACATCTCCAGATAAAACAGCTCCTTGTACAGCTGCTCCAACTGCAACAGCTTCGTCTGGATTGATATCTTTTCTTGGTTCCTTGCCAAAGAATTCTTTAACTTTTTCCTGAACCATAGGCATTCTTGTTTGCCCTCCTACTAGGATCACATCATTGATATCGGAAGTTTTTAATTTTGCGTCTTTAAGAGCAATTTCAACTGGTTTCAAACTTCTGGCAACCAAAGGCTCCACAAGAGCTTCAAGCTTTGATCTAGTAAGCTTGATCAAGAGGTGTTTTGGACCTGAAGAATCAGCCGTGATATAAGGAAGATTGATTTCAGTTTGTTGATTAGAAGATAGTTCAATTTTAGCCTTTTCGGCAGCTTCTTTTAATCTTTGCAAAGCAGCTGGATCTGTTTTGAGATCAAAATTCTGATCCTTTTTAAATTCATCTACTAAGTGGTCAATTAAAGCTAAATCAAAATCTTCTCCACCCAGAAAAGTATCTCCATTAGTTGAAAGAACTTCAAACTGTTTTTCACCATCTATTTCAGCTAATTCAATTATAGAGATATCAAATGTTCCTCCTCCAAGATCAAAGACAGCAATTTTTTGATCGCCTGTTTTCTTATCTAAACCGAATGCCAATGCGGCAGCGGTTGGCTCATTTATTATTCTTTTGACTTCTAAACCGGCTATTTTTCCAGCATCTTTAGTTGCTTGTCTTTGTGAATCATTGAAATATGCTGGGACAGTTACTACTGCTTCTTTAACTTCATGGCCTAAATAATCTTCAGCAGATTTTTTCATTTTAGTTAAAATTTGAGCAGAAACTTGTTGAGGAGCTAAGCTTTCTCCATTTGCTTTAACCCAAGCATCGCCGTTTTCTGATTTGATAATTTCAAAAGGGGTCATTTCAGCATCTTTAGTAACGACTTCATCGGAAAATTTTCTTCCAATTAGTCTTTTAATGGCATACAACGTATTTTCAGGATTTGTTACAGATTGTCTTTTAGCACTTGAACCAACAAGCGTTTCTCCGTCTGTATAAGCTACTACTGATGGTGTTGTTCTTTCTCCTTCAGCATTTTCGATGACTTTAGCAGTATCACCTTCCATAATAGAAACACACGAGTTTGTTGTTCCTAAATCTATTCCAATAATTTTAGCCATTTATAACTCCATAAATATTCTTACTAACACTTATTGAGGGCTAATATATTTTTTTCAAGGATAAATTTTACTTTTTACTCACAATCACCATTGCAGGTCTAATAACTCTATCTTTAAATTTATATCCTTTCTGGGTTACCTGAATGCATGTATTAGGCGAAACTTCACTATTTTCTACTACTGAGATAGCTTCGTGTTCATCTGGATTAAACTCTTCGTCTTGAGGATCCACTATAGAAATACCATTTTTTTCTAGAGCACTTATCATATCTCTAATCACCAACTCAATTCCTTCGGACGGAATGCTTTTGGATTCTTTGTTTTGAAACTCTAAAGTTCTAAAGAGATTATCAATCGATGGTAGAAGGTCTTTTACAAGTGATTCAGAACCATACAAACGGGCTTTTAATATCTCCTTTTGGGCAGTTTTTCTTACATTTTGAACTTCTGCTTGTGCTCTTAAAACTTTTTCTTCTAAATCTTCTGCAGAATCTTCTATTAATTCATAATTCTCAACAGTATCTTCTTCATTTTTTTCTGGCTCAATATTTTCGTCTAAACTTTGGTTACTTTCTTCTTTAGGCAATTTTCCATTACTATCTTTTTTATTCATTTTCTTTTTTTGGTTCAACGTAAAGAACGAGTTTGTGGTCTATTAACTTATATCCATGAGAATCAGCAAGTTTTTCCTGAATGTCTTCAATCATTTGGTCATTAAATTCAATTACTTTGCCAGTTTTGATACAGACCATATGATCGTGATGTTCGTCAAAATCTGGATTTGAAGCAAGCTCATATACGGAATGTCCTGATTCAAAATTTTGTTTTTCTAAAATTCCAGCTGATTCAAACTGGGTCAAAACCCTATAAACCGTCGCAAGACCAACCTCATCTCCTGAATCAAGAATTTTTTTATAAACATCGTCAGCACTTAAATGTCTTTCAGAAGATTTATCAAAAATCTCTAGAATCCTGACTCTAGGTAAGGTTACTTTTAAACCTGCCTCTCTTAAATTTTTATCTTCGCTCATAAAAATGTATATTAACGTTTCAATTAATTATGAATAATAGAATTTTACTAAAAACGATTTTTATTTCACTATTTATTTTTATTTTAAATAGTTGCTCATATAATTTTTTTGATAATTTTTACAAAGTCTCTGTTCCCCAGGGAAGTATAGTAACTGAAAAAATGATTGAAAAATTAGAAGTCGGACTCACTGAAGCTCAAGTCAAATATATTATGGGCTCTCCCACTTTAAATGATGGATTAAATCCTGACATATGGGTTTATATAGGCACTCTTAGAATTGGAAGTACCTATGAATATAACAATCACTTCACGTTATATTTTCAAGATGGAAAATTGACTAAATGGGTCGATCGATACAAGGATCAAAATTCTAGTATGTGACTTTTTAAGATAAAAAATAGCTTAAAAATATTGCTCCGATTGACAAAGGTGCAATGTATCTCAGACAAATGACAAAAAAATTATAGAAAGAATTTTTTAGATTTATTCCTACTCTTATCTGGTCTTTCTCCAAAATCCAACCTACTAATATACAGATCGTCAATCCGCCTAAAGGTAACATAATGTTGTTGGTTAAAAAATCCATTAAGCTTAAAAAATCAAACCCAAAAAAGGACACGTCTTTCCAAATATTGAACGAAAAGATACTGCCCAAACCTAGCACCCAGGCAAATAAACCTAAAATTATTACTCCTAATTTTCGAGTGAATATTTTTTGTTCTTCTACCCAAGCAGTAAAAGGCTCTATTAAGGATACAGACGAACTTACAGCTGCAATGGAGATAAGAATAAAGAAAATAGATGCAAATAAGCTCCCAAAAGGCAAAGAGCTAAAAGCAACCGGCAAGGTTTCAAATAATAATCCCGGGCCAGATGAAACCGACAGAATTGGATTACTAAAAACTATCGGAAAAATAGTTAATCCTGCAAATAACGCAACCGAAGTATCTAGAATTATTATTATGGGGATTGTTTTACCAATAGGTTGATCTTCTGGCATGTAAGCACCATAGGCCATTATTGCTCCCATACCTATACTCAAAGTAAAAAATGCCTGACCCATAGCAGCAATAATCACCGAAATTGTAATTTTCGAAAAATCTGCATCAAATAAAAAATTAAACGCTCTAAAAAAATCTCCAGTAAAAGATGAGTAAATACACAGAAGAATTATCAAAAAGAACAAAGTCGGCATTAAAAAGTTTATTGTTTTGCCAATTCCATCTATAACCCCTTTACCAACAATAAAACAAGTGATGCTAAGAAATAACGTATGCCAAAAAATCATTTTCATTGGTGAGCCAACAAATTCGCTGAAATAATTTAACGAATATGCGACTGGATCAGCTTCATTGCTGGGCATAAAATTAAAAATGTAGGCTGCAGCAATACCAGCGAAAACGCTATAGTAAGACAGGATCATCAATCCTGCTATTGCGCCTAGCCAACCTAAAATTTTCCAATAAGAAGAAAGGTTAAAATCTGCAACTACTTTCTTAATGCTGTTTATTGGACTCTTCCTTCCATATCTACCTAAATATGTTTCTGCCATCATGACAGGCAACCCAATTAGTAAAATACATAGGAGGTAAATAAGGACAAAAGCGCTGCCGCCGTTAGTTCCGGCCATGTATGGAAATTTCCAAATATTTCCTAACCCAACTGCAGAGCCAGCTGCAGCTAAAATAAAAGTCCAATTACCCTGCCAAATCTTGTTTTGATTCATTCTTTTTTTAGATTTTATATTAACTAGATATACTAACTTAATGTCTAAAGATAAAAAAAGAAACCCTCGCCCTGTGATTGATAACAGGCAGGCTCGCTATAACTTTGAGCTTCTAGAAAGTTTCGAAGCAGGACTGGCTTTAGAAGGCTGGGAAGTCAAAGGCATTAGATCTGGTGAAGTCGATATGAAGGATAGTTATGTATTAATGAAAGATGGGGAAGCTTGGATTCTGGGATTAAAAATATCTCCCCCAAAAGAAGTCACTTATCAAGTTGATCAAAATAGAACCAAGAAGCTACTTTTAACAAAGTCAGAACTTAGTAAAATTTTCAAAGCGACCCAAGAAAAAGGCCTAACGTGCGTTCCAACTAAACTTTTTTGGAAAACCAACTTAATAAAAATTAATATTTCTCTCGGAAAAGGAAAGACCAAATTTGATAAAAGAGAGTCCATTAAAAGAAAAGAGTGGGATAGAGAAAAGGCAAAAATAGGAAAACTCTCTAGTAAGTT
This sequence comes from uncultured SAR86 cluster bacterium, assembly GCA_902524805.1. GTDB lineage: Bacteria > Pseudomonadota > Gammaproteobacteria > Magnimaribacterales > AG-339-G14 > CASICS01. Next base: position 30,110 of record CABZES010000009.1, read on the forward strand.
GAAATAAATTCATTAAAATAGTCTTCCGCTTTGGGGGCGAAATGGATTAGACATTTATTCGAGAACCTTAAGTGCATGCCGAGCAGGTAACAAGCTCGTTAAAATAAGTTACAAAACATTTAGTTGGCAATAAAGCAAACTACGCACTAGCTGCATAATTCGGCTAGCTTTTTTAACCTGACACCTATTAGGGTTTAAAAAAGTCATTTAATGGGTTGCTTGAGAGAATTTGTCTGAAATTTTCTCAAAAAGACTTTTCAGACTGCCTTTAAAATATCTTGCTCATCGGAGCTTTTAAAGGGAGATTAAAAGATGAAACTAAGCATGTAGAGCTAACGGGGATGGATTGATGGACGCGGGTTCGATACCCGCCGCCTCCACCATTAGTTTTATTAATCTAATTATTATTTAAGACACGAAATAAGACAGATGGCTTATTTAAGACAGTTATCTTATAATTGAATTTTATGAATTCTAAAGCATTACAAAATCTTCTCCTTAATAGGACAAAGACAAAAATAATAGAAACAGCTGAAAGGTTATTTGCTGAAAAGGGTATTAATAACGTTTCTACCCGTGAAATAGCTCGTGAAGCTGGGCAAAAGAACCATTCAGCTCTACATTATCATTTTGGCGATAAGGAAAGTCTTTTAGACGCCCTATTAGATTATCGATTAATTCCTTTAGATAATAGAAGAAAAATTTTATTGAATGAAGCTGTACTGAAATCAAAGAGCCTTAGCCTAAGGGAATTAATTACAGTTTTAATTACTCCTTTGGCAGAGCGTGCTTTAGATCCTGAAAAAGATAATTACATTCTAAAAATCATGGGTGAATTATTGACTTCCGCAGATTGGAGAAAGAAATATGCTCTGCGAGGTGATAAAGGCCCCACCGCTATAAAAGTAACAAATATGATTTTTAAAATTCTAAAAAAAGATTTCGGTGAAGAGATTGCATATGAAAGATTGAGGTTTATGGGCGGGACAATAATGGTGACTATTGCTGAGTGGAGTATTTCCACCGCAAGCCCAGAATGGTCAGAAATTAATAATAAGCCACCACAAATCTTGGAGCATAAGACGGACCTGAATCTTTCACTGAGATCTAATGACGATCGAATTAAAAATTTAGCTGATTTTATCATTGGTGCAATTACCTATCAGTCTTCGTCTAAAAGCCAAAAGACTTCGAGATTAAAACAAGCTTAAAAACTTTTTACCCTTTAAAATGTTGACTTTTAAGGAGTAAAACTTCATCATTCGCACCCAATGGCGAATATACAATCAGCAAAGAAAAGAGCTAGGCAGGCTTTAACTAGAAACGCTTTGAAAAGCGGTCAGAGAGCTGCAGTAAGAACTGCAATTAAAAATGTAGAAGAGGCTATCACAGCTCAAGATATAGACCTTGCTAAAAGTACTTTCAAGTCAGCTCAAAAACTTATTGACAAGATGGCGAATAAGAAAGTTATATCCAAAAACAGTGCTGGCAGACAAAAGTCTCGTTTAAACAAAAGTATTAAATCAATTAACTAAGCTAATCTTAGTACCTTCGTCTTTGCCTTCTAATATATTTAAGACGATATCTGCTCTCTTTCCATTAGCTATCCAAGCCTGATTTCCTTCTTTTAAAAAGTTCTTAGCAGCTATTAACTTAGTTTCCATTCCACCTCTACCGAATTCGCCTGGTTTACCAAATTTTATATCATATCTATCAATTTCTTTTAAATTAATGGTTTTGATTAATTTAGAGTCTAGATTTTTTTTTGGGTCCTCTTTATAAACGCCATCTTGATCGGTCAAAATAATTAGATAATTTGCATTTATAAGACTTGCGACTTCTCCACTTAACTGATCATTGTCACCATATTGTATTTCCTCAGTAGAAACTGAATCATTTTCATTAATAATTGGTATTGCTCCCAAATTAAAAATATTTTTTAAGCTTGTCTGTATATTTTTTGAGCGCTCCTCGTCTTTTAAGTCACTATGACTCATTAAGACTTGAGCTGCTAACAGACCATGAATCCTGAATTCATCTTGATATGCATTGATGAGACCTATTTGACCTACTGCTGATAAAGCCTGTAATTTATCTATTTCTTCAGGTTTTTCCCTGATCCCCCATGATTTCATTCCATGAGCAATAGCTCCAGAAGATACCACTATAACTTCATATCCTTTTTCAATTAAATTTCTTATTTGGGAGGAAATTGACCTAATAAAATCTTTATCTATAAAATCATTACTATCCGTGACAAGACTAGATCCTATTTTAATTACAACAATCTTGTTCATATCATATTTTAATCTAATGAAAATATTTTAGTTCCAATTTTTGAAACTAATTTTTCTACTCCTTTTCCAGTAATTGCTGAAATAGAAAAGATTTCCTTTTTACTAATTTTTTTCTTCACTTCCTCTTTAATGACTTTTTCTTTCGAAGGGTCCAAATCATTTTTGTTTAATATGATCCATTGCTCTTTTTGAGCTAGTTCTGAACTATAAAGTTCGAGTTCTTTGTTTATATCTTCAATATTCTTTACTATCTTGCTGACATCAAAAGTTGAGATGTCTACAAGATGAAGTAAAACTTTTACTCTGGATAGATGTTTTAGAAATTGAATACCCAAGCCCACTCCTTCAGATGCGCCAGGAATTAGACCTGGTATATCTGCTACAACAAAGGAATTAAATCCGCTTTGGACAACTCCCAATTTAGGGCTCAAAGTCGTAAATGGATAATCAGCAACTTTGGGTTTTGCAGAAGAAATTTTAGAAATAAGTGTAGATTTACCTGCATTAGGCATGCCCAATAGACCAATATCCGCTAAAACTTTTAACTCAAGTTTTATATTAAATTTTTCGCCTTCCTCGCCATCGGTTGCGTTCCTTGGAGCCCTGTTTGTAGATGTTTTAAAACGAGAATTTCCAAATCCTCCCTTCCCTCCTCTAGCTAAAATGACAGACTCTTTATTTTCGACCAAATCTGCTACTACCTCTTCGGTCTCTTCATCTATTATTAAAGTGCCAATAGGAACTTTGAGAATGGTGTCTTCAGCATCCTTTCCATGTTTATTTTTACTTAACCCTTGACTGCCATTTTTTGCTTTATATTTTTTTTGAAGCCTAAAGTCTTGAAGAGTAGTTAGAGACTCGTCTGTTTGGACTAGAATATTTCCACCCGAGCCGCCATCGCCTCCATCTGGCCCCCCTTTTGGAATGAATTTTTCTCTTCTAAAGCTAAGGCATCCTCTACCGCCATTTCCTGCGGTTACTTCAATGAATGCTTCATCTATGAAGCGCATGGTTTTAAGTTTGTGATTCGATATTTACAAATTGACGAAGGTTTTTTCCTTTCTTTTCAAAAAATACCTTTCCATCACACTTTGCAAATAATGTATGATCTTTCCCGATTCCAACGTTAGATCCAGGATGAAATTTTGTTCCTCTTTGCCTAACGATTATCGATCCTGCAGAGACAGTCTGTCCTCCATAAGCTTTTACTCCTAAAAACTTTGGATTCGAATCTCTTCCGTTTCGAGTGCTTCCACCTGCTTTTTTATGTGCCATTATTTAATCTCTATTGATTTGATTTCTATTTTAGATAAATTTTGTCTATGCCCTTGCTTCTTTCTCCAATCCTGTCGTCTTTTCATTTTAATAATAGTTACTTTAGGGGCTTTGATATGGTTTATAACTTTTCCGACGACTTTAGCTCCTTCTAACAATGGTTTTCCAACTTGCAAATTTCCTTCTTTATTAACGGCCAAAACTTCAGAAAACTCAATATTTGAGCCCTCTTCAGCATCAATTTTTTCTATAGTGATAACTTCTCCTTCAGCTACTTTATGCTGCTTGCCACCACTTTTTATTACTGCATACATTTTTAAAAATCCTTAAAAAGATGGGCATCTTATCTAATAAACTCTCTACTCGCAATCTTTTCAAATGCTGTAATATATAGAGGTGGGAGAGAATATTTTTAAACCAACTAGTAGCTATTCCAAGGAGGATTTAATTAAATGCTCTGAAGGAAAATTATTTAATCCCTCAGACGGCAAACTTCCAAATAACGAGATGTTAATGATGGACAGAATTACAGAAGTAGATCTAAAGAAAGGTGCTTTTGATAATGGATTAATAAAAGGTGAACTAGATATTACTCCAGACCTTTGGTTTTTTGATTGTCATTTTACTGGTGATCCTGTTATGCCAGGATGTTTAGGTTTAGATGCTATGTGGCAATTGCTTGGTTTTTATTTGTTGTGGGAGGGTAACTCGGGAATTGGAAGAGCACTTGGTGCAGGTGAAGTAAAATTTTTTGGGCAAGTTCTACAAAAGGCTAAATTAGTTGAATATGAAATAGATATAAAAAAAATAAGAAAACAAAGTTTAGTAGTTGGCTTTGCTGACGGTTTAATGAAAGTTGATGGAAAAGAGATATATACAGCCAAAAACCTCAAAGTTGGTTTATTCAAAGATCCTTCCGGTTTTTAAAAAAGAATGGAACTAAAAAGAGCAGTAATAACAGGTTTGGGGGCTGTCTCCCCAATTGGTATTGGGATTAGTGAAATTAATAAATCATTATTAGAAGGAAGATCTGGAATTGCATTAAATTCAGAATATAAAGAGATGGGTATGAAAAGTGAAATTTCTGGATCCATAAATTTAAATCTTTCTGAATTGATAGATAGAAAATTATTCAGATTTATGGGTGAAACTGCTGCATATTCTTTTTTAAGCGCTCAAGAGGCTATTGAGGATTCAGGAATTTCAGAAGAAATTTTTAATTCTGATAGAGTAGGAATTATAGCTGGGTCAGGCGGAGCTTCATCTAGAAGTCAAGTAGAAGCAGCAGATATAGCTCGAGAGAGAGGAATTAAAAGAATAGGTCCTTATAGAGTAACTCAAACTATGGGAAGTACTGTTTCGGCTTGTCTAGCGACTTTTCTTGGAATAAAGGGAATTAATTATTCTATATCTTCAGCATGCTCTACTAGTGCACATTGTATAGGTTCAGCGTGGGAACAAATACAATTGGGAAAACAAGATATTGTTTTAGCAGGTGGAGGTGAGGATGAGCACTGGACTCAGTCAGCCCTTTTTGATGCTATGGGAGCATTATCAAGTAAATTTAATGCAAATCCTGAAAAAGCGTCTAGACCTTTTGATAAAGGAAGAGATGGTTTTGTTATAGCTGCTGGCGGCGGAATTGTTATTTTAGAAGAGTTAGAGCACGCTAAAAAAAGGGGAGCAAAAATTTATGGAGAGATAGTTGGCTATTCAGCTACTTCAGATGGCGAAGATATGGTAGCTCCTTCTGGCTCAGGAGCTATAAATTGTATGACAAAGGCCTTACAAATGAGCAAATTAAATTCAGTAGATTATTTAAATGCTCATGGCACCTCTACCCCCGCTGGAGATCCAACTGAATTAAACGCAATAAAAAAAGTATTTAAAGAAGCGCCAATTATTGGTTCTACTAAATCACAAACTGGTCATGCTCTTGGTGCAGCTGGTGTTTTAGAATGTATCTACAGTATATTGATGTTAAAAAATAAATTTATTGCTGAGTCGTTGAATCTTTCAGACCCTATTGATGAGGTTGAAGGCTTAGTAATGGCTAATCAGTTAATTGAAAAAAAGGATTTCTCGTCCTTCATGTCCAATAGTTTTGGATTTGGAGGAACAAATGCAAGTATTGTCGTGAAAGAATTTAATTAGTTAGAAAGGAATTTCATCATCCATCGGGGTCTGGTCCATGGAAGATTCTTCTGAAGAGTTAGATTGAATCTCGCTATTATTTCTACTACCTAGCATCTGCATATCTCTGGCAACTATTTGAGTTGAATATTTTTTTTCGCCGGTGTTTTTGTCTTCATAACTATTAGTTTGAAGTTGTCCTTCAATATACACAGAAGAGCCTTTTTTTAAATATTGACCAACTACTTCTGCCATTCTTCTAAAAAAAACAACCCTATGCCATTCAGTTTTTTGTTGTTCTTCTCCGGTATTTTTATCTTTCCAACTATCAGAAGTTGCTATAGATATAGTTGCTACAGCATCTCCTCCTGCAGTAGTTCTTAGTTCTGGATCGGCTCCTAAATTACCAAGTAATATAACTTTATTAATTCCACTTCTTGCCATAATGTTTTCTTTTAAAAGATGTTATTGTTTATTATATTTGATATTACTCTAAATCATAGCAATTCATAAATGAAATACATAAGCGTCAAAGGAGCACGTCAACATAATTTAAAAAATATCGATATTTCTATTCCCAGAGATGAACTAACTGTAATTACTGGTCTATCTGGATCGGGAAAGTCGTCTCTTGCGTTTGATACTCTTTATGCAGAAGGGCAAAGAAGATACGTTGAGTCTTTGTCGGCTTATGCTAGGCAATTTCTCTCTGTAATGGACAAACCAGACGTAGACACCGTAGAAGGACTCTCCCCTGCTATATCTATTGAACAAAAATCTACATCTCATAACCCAAGATCTACAGTCGGAACTGTTACAGAAATTTATGATTATCTTAGATTGCTATTTGCAAGGACAGGAACTCCTAAATGTCCCGATCATCATGTTTCATTGGAGGGTCAAAGTTTGGATCAAATTACTGATAAAACTTTTAAGAAATTTTTGAATAAAAGAGTTTTAATTTTATCCCCCTTATTCAAAGAGCAAAAAGGAGAACATTTACATTTATTTTCTGATCTTAAAGCAAAGGGATATGTAAGATTAAGAATAAATGGTCAGATTTATGATATCTCTGAGCTGCCGAAATTAGATAAAAACAAAAAACATAATATTGAAGTCGTTGTTGATAGGCTTTCTATAAAAAAAGATAATTTAAGTAGATTGGTCCAGTCAATTGAAACAGCTCTTAATGAATCAAATGGATTGGTAGAATTTCTTTCTGCAGACGAAGATCAAGAAGTTCTAACCTTTTCTACTAAAATGGCATGCCCAGTTTGTGGTTATAGCATTCCTGAGCTTGAACCAAGATTATTTTCTTTTAATAGCCCAGCAGGCGCATGCAAATCTTGTGATGGTCTTGGTTTCAAAGCCGAAATTGATCTTAAAAAAGTAATTTCAAGACCTGAATTAAGCCTTAATCAAGGAGCAGTTAGAGGGTGGGATGCGAGCCATATGTATCGTCATTACTTGCTGAGATGCGTGAGTAATCATTTTGATTTTTCTTTAGACATGCCTTTCGAAGAATTACCAAAAAAAACACAAGAAATGGTTCTTTATGGAAGCACACCTAATGATGTAGATTTTAGTTACACATCTAAAAGAGGCAGAAGAATTGAAATTATTCGTCCCTTTGAAGGAATAGTAAATAACATCAATAGAAAATATGCTAATTCTGACTCCCCTTTAATAAGGGAAGATATGTCAAAGTTTATGACTCATCGTCCGTGTTCCTCGTGTGGAGGCTCTAGACTTAACGAATCCGCTAGAAATGTTTTTATTGAACAAACTTCATTGCCAGAAATTTCGGAAATGACCATTGAAGAAGCTTATGATTTTTTTGATAAATTAAATTTAAAAGGAGCCAAAGGAAAAATTGCAGAAAAGATTGTTAAGGAAATAAAAGAACGTCTAAAGTTTTTAATAGACGTCGGTCTTAATTATTTAAATATTTCTAGAAGCGCAGAATCACTAAGCGGTGGTGAGGCGCAAAGAATAAGACTCGCTAGTCAAATAGGAGCTGGATTAGTTGGAGTTACATATATCTTAGATGAACCCTCCATTGGCCTTCATCAAAGAGACAATTCTAAATTGCTTTCGACTCTAAAAAGGCTCAAAGATCTTGGAAATACAGTCATAGTAGTAGAACATGATAAAGAGACCATAGAAAATGCAGATCATATTATCGATATAGGACCAGGAGCTGGAGAGCATGGCGGGAAGGTGTGTTTCTCTGGAAATTATAAAAAACTTTTATCTAATAAATCTTCTTTAACAGGGCAGTATCTCGCAGGTACAAAAAAAATATCCATAGAAAAATCTATATCTAATGGTGTAGATAAAAGCATCGGCATCTCTAAGTGTTCAGGAAATAATCTCAAGAATGTTGATTTAAAAATACCTTTAGGAAAAATGGTATGCATAACTGGGGTATCGGGATCTGGAAAATCAACTCTAATAAATCAAACTTTGTATCCAGCGTTAATGAACACACTCCACTCTTCTGATAGAACTGTGAAACCTTTTAAGAAATTATCAGGAATTGAAAATATAGATAAAGTCATTGATATAAGTCAAAGTCCTATTGGCCGAACGCCAAGGTCAAATCCAGTAACATACACAGGTATTTTTACTCCCATAAGGGAACTTTTTTCAGATACTCAAGATGCAAGAGCTAAAGGTTATAAACCTGGAAGATTTAGCTTTAATGTGAAAGGAGGAAGATGTGAAGCATGTGAAGGAGATGGCGTAATAAAAGTTGAAATGCATTTCCTGCCTGATGTTTACGTGAAGTGTGACGTTTGCGATGGAAAAAGATATAACAATGAAACTTTATCCATAAAATTTAAAGGAAAAAATATTTCTGAAGTTCTTAATATGACTGTAGAACAAGCATTAAAATTTTTCGATGCTGTTCCTGTAATTAAGAAAAAATTGAGTACGCTTAATGAGGTTGGATTAGGGTATATAAGATTAGGTCAACCTGCGACTACTCTTTCTGGAGGCGAAGCGCAGCGTGTAAAGCTTGCGAAAGAACTCTCTAAAACTGCAACAGGAAGAACTTTATATCTTTTAGACGAACCTACCACAGGACTTCATTTTCATGACGTTTCTCTGCTATTAAATGTTTTGCATAGGTTGAAATCTCAAGGAAATACCGTAGTTATTATTGAACATAATTTAGACGTGATCAAAAATTCGGATTGGATTGTTGATATAGGTCCTGAGGGTGGAAAAAATGGGGGGATGATAATTGCAGAAGGACCTCCTGAAAAAATTATGAAGGAGAAAAGGTCTTTTACTGGAACTTTTCTTAAAGATTATTAGGCAGATTTCTCTGAGTCAACTTTCTCTTCCAGAGAAGAATCTTCGCTTTTTGAAACCATTTCTATTAAAGCCATTGGGGCTGAATCTCCAGGTCTATAACCAATTTTTATAATTCTTAAGTAACCTCCAGGCCTTTCTTTGAATCTTGGTCCTAGTTCAGCGAATAATTTTCCTACTGCGCTTTTATTTCTTAAAATAGAAAAAGCCCTTCTTCGATTAGAAACTGAGTCTACTTTAGAAAGCGTTATAAGAGGTTCTAAATGACCTCTTAATTCTTTGGCTTTTGATAACGTAGTTTTAATAGCCTCATGCTCTATTAAAGAAATAGATAGATTTTTAAACAGCGCTGCTCTTGTTGAGCTAGTTCTGCCAAATTTTCTTCCTGTTTTTAAATGTCTCATTACCCTTCTATATTTGATGGAGGCCAATTGTCTAGTTCCAGCCCTAAAGCTAAACCTCTTGCAGCAAGAATATCTTTAATTTCATTCAAAGATTTTCTACCTAAGTTTGGTGTTTTTAGAAGATCAGATTCTTTTCTAGTTACCAAATCACCAATATAATAAATCTTTTCTACTTTTAAACAATTAGCCGATCTAACTGTAAGCTCTAATTCATCTACTGGTCTTAGCATTATAGGATCTACTGGAGGAGTTTCATCTTCCTCTTCCTCTTCAGTTTCAAATCCTAGTTCTGCAAATGCCATCAATTGTCTTTGTAAGATAGTTGCAGCAAGTCTTAAAATTTCCTCTGGGTCTATTGTTCCATTTGTTTTCACATCAAGAGTTAATTTATCAAGGTCTGTTCTATTTTCGACTCTTGTATTTTCAACTGCGTATGACACTGTCTGAATAGGGCAGTACGAAGCATCAATTTTTAAAAGGCCTATTTCTTTATTTTCTCCGTCTACATTTTCTTTAATATCTACAGGATCATAACCCCTTCCTTTTCTAACTTTAACTGTCATATTAATTTTTCCATCATCGGCTAAGGTAGCTATCTTATGTTTAGAATTAATAACCTCGACGCCAGCTGGAAGTTCGAAATCGCCTGCAACTAAATCTCCAGATCCACTTTTCTCAACGCTCAACTCTACTTCTTCCTGATCAAACATTCTTACACTCATGCCTTTTAAATTGAGTAAGATATTTATTACATCCTCTTTTATACCGTCTATTGAAGAGTATTCATGAAGAACTCCGTCTATTTTTGCTTCAACTACAGCTGATCCTGGTGTAGAAGATAAAATAATTCTTCTTAGGGCGTTTCCTAAAGTATGACCAAATCCTCTTTCAAGAGGCTCAAGTACAATCTTTGAATGATTAGTGTCTATTTCTTCAACGATAATTTCTTTAGGGGTTAAGAAGTCTTTTATTGCATCAAAGTTATCTGTCATGTATCTATCCTCTTTAATTTGTTAAATTTATCGAGAGTAAAGCTCAACGATATAATTTTCGTTAATTTCAGTACTTAAAAGGTCTCTGGTTGGAAAACTATCATAAGTTCCTGAAAATTCTTTATGGTCTACTGAAATCCAATCGCAAGTTTCTCGAGTAGAAAATAATTCTATTGCTTGAACAATTCTTTTTTGATTTTTTCCTTTTGTAGAAACTGAAATAGAGTCTCCTTCTGATACCTGATATGAAGGAATGTTGACGTTAATTCCATTTACTAAAATTGCTTTGTGATTTACTAATTGTCTGGCTTCCGCTCTGGTTGCCGCAAATCCCATTCTGTAAACCAAGTTATCCAATCTTGATTCTAAGAAAACTAATAAATTAGTACCTGTTTCACCTTTTTTTCTTGCTGCTTGTTTATAGTAATTTCTGAATTGCTTTTCAAGAACTCCATACATTCTTTTAACCTTTTGTTTTTCTCTAAGTTGTACACCAAAATCAGAAAGTCTTATTCTTCTGGCTCCATGAACTCCAGGCGGATTTTCAGATCTTGCTTTAGATTCATAAGACCTATAGCCGCTTTTCAAAAGAAGATCAGTTCCTTCTCTTCTAGATAATTTATTTTTTGGTCCTGTATATTTAGCCATTTTAAACTCTTCTTTTTTTAGGTGGTCTGCAACCGTTATGAGGTATTGGTGTTACATCTGATATTTTTGTTACCTTTAATCCACACCCATTCAAAGCTCTTACAGCAGATTCTCTGCCAGAGCCCGGCCCAGAAACTTCTACTTCTATTGAAGTCAATCCAAGGGATAAAGCTTTCTGTCCTGCTTTATCTGCCGCAATTTGAGCAGCAAAAGGAGTACTTTTTCTTGAACCTTTAAACCCATTAGCTCCAGCACTAGACCAAGCAATAGTATTTCCCTGTTTATCCGTAATATTAATAATCGTATTATTAAAAGTTGCCAAAATATGAGCAACACCATCACTAAATGTTCTTTGAGTTTTTTTTCGTTTGTTTTGTTCGCTCATATTATCTTCTTATTGGTTTCCTAGGTCCTTTTCTAGTTCTTGCATTTGTTTTTGTTCTTTGGCCTCTGACTGGAAGTCTTTTTCTGTGTCTGATTCCTCTATTAGTTCCTAAATCCATTAACCTTTTTATATTTGTACTAATGTCTCTTCTTAAATCTCCTTCTACCTCAAATTCTGAAACTGCTTTTCTTAATTTTTCTAAATCAGCCTCATCTAGAGTGCCAATTTTTGTATCATGAGAAATTCCTGTTTCAGCACATATTTTTAAAGCCCTAGTTTTTCCAATCCCAAAAATATGAGTTAAGGAAATCCAAGCTTGCTTTTTATCTGGAATATTAACTCCTGCTACCCTTGCCATTACCCTTGCCTCTGTTTATGTTTGGGATCTGTTGGACAAATAACATAAAGAACTCCGCGCCTTTTTACATGTTTACAGTCTTTACAAATCTTTTTTACTGAAGCTCTTACTTTCATATTTGCTACCTTTGATAACCTTTTAAATTAGCTTTTTTCATAAGCGATTGATATTGGCTAGATAAAAGGTGTGATTGTACCTGAGCCATGAAGTCCATTACCACTACTACTGCAATTAATAATGAAGTTCCTCCTAGATAAAAAGGAACATTAGCTGATGCAATTAAAAATTGAGGAGCTAAGCAAACTATTACCATATAGATAGATCCCCAAATAGTTAGTCTAGACATGACGTTATCAATATATTCGACTGTATGATCTCCGGGTCTAATGCCAGGCAAAAATCCTCCTGATTTTTTTAAATTATCTGCAATATCTTTTGCTGGAAATTGAATGGCAGTATAGAAAAAACAAAAATAAGCTATAAGAATTGCAAAAACTATTGAGTACAAAGGTTGTCCTGGACTTAAAGCCAAAGATACTTCTTGTAACCAACCAAATCCTTCAGCTTGGCCAAACCAAGTACTTAATGAAGCAGGAAATAAAACTAAACTACTAGCAAATATAGCTGGAATAACGCCAGCCATGTTCACTTTAAGAGGCAAATGAGAGGCTTGACTCATACTCATTTGATTCGGAGCCCTTCTTGCATAATTTACACTAACTCTTCTTTGAGCTCTCTCAACCCAAACAATAAATGCAATAGCGACTAAAGCAAATAAACCTATTAATAAAAGCAGTATAAGACTTATTTCGCCTTGTCTCGCAGATTCAAATGATTGGCCAATAGCTCCGGGTAAACCCGAAACTATACTTGCGAAAATGATAAGAGATATTCCATTTCCTATACCCCTTTCATTTACTTGTTCTCCCAACCAAACTAAAAACATTGTTCCAGTAACAAAAGAAATTATCGCAGTAAAAATAAATCCATACCCAGGCTCTACTGCTAGTCCCTGAGACGATAAAGCGATCGCAAACCCAGAGGACTGGAAAATAGCCAAGACAAGAGTTCCCAGTCTCACGTAATTAGTTCGTTTTCTTCTTCCAACTTCACCTTCTTGTCTAAATAATTTCTTTAAACTTGGAGTTGTTGCCTCTAAAAGATTCATCACAATTGCGGCTGTAATATAAGGAATTACGTTAAGCGCCATGATACTCATTCTTTCTAGCGCTCCTCCTGAAAACATATTAAAAAGTCCTAGAAGAGTGCCTTGATTTTGATCAAAAAGTGAAGAGATTTTTAACGGATCAATTCCAGGAACAGGAATGTGGGTTCCAATCCTGTAAATAATAATTGCCAGCAAGACAAATCTTAGTCTTGACCATAATTCCTTTAAGCCATCGGATTTAATTGCTGGAGAAGCCATTAGTTTATTTCTCCCCCTAGTTTAATAATTAATTCGGCAACTGATTTAGAAGTTTTAATTCCTTTTAGTTTTATTGCTTTGGTAAGTTCGCCACCATTAACTACTTTCACATCCTTAATTTTTTTAGAAACAATTTTTTTTGCTTTAAGCAATTCAATATCTATTGAATCCTCTTTTATTTTCTCGAGATCTCTCAATTTAATATGACACTTATACTCTGAAACTTTAGAAGTAAATCCAAATTTTGGAAGCCTTTGTTGAATTGGCATCTGACCGCCTTCAAAACCTGGACGAACCTTTCCTCCTGATCTTGCTTTTTGTCCCTTATGACCTTTTCCAGAAGTTTTTCCTTTACCAGATCCTGCACCTCTTCCAACTCTTTTTGCAGATTTGTTATTGGATATGGCTTTTAACTCATTAAGTTTCATTTTAATTCTCGACTATCTCTACTAAATGTTTTACTTTGTTGATCATTCCTCTATTAGCAGGTGTATCAACAACATTCACTACGTGATTAATTTTTTTTAATCCAAGCCCTTTTACGGACTTTCTATGAAGTTCTCTGGATCCTGAAAGACCTCTAACTTGCTTAACAGAAATAGTTTTTTTCGTTTCGTTCATTTTATGACCTTCTTAAAGCAACCTTTTCCGGTGATTCAATACTTGCTAATCCTTTAAAAGTAGCCCTTACAACATTAATTGGGTTAGTTGATCCATATGATTTAGCTAAAACATCCTTTACGCCTGCTAATTCGAGAACTGCTCTCATTGCTCCCCCAGCTATAATCCCAGTACCTGGAGAAGCAGGTTGCATATAAACTATTGCGGAACCATGCCTCGCTTTAACTGAGTAGTGAATTGTCGATCCATTTAGTTCAATATTGGTAGTATTTCTTCTCGCACTTTCAAGAGCCTTTTGAATTGCAATTGGGACTTCTCGAGCTTTTCCTCTGCCAAATCCTACTTTGCCTTTTCCATCGCCAACAACGGTTAAAGCTGTGAACCCAAATATTCTTCCACCCTTTACAACTTTTGCCACTCTGTTAACTCCAACCAGCTTTTCTTCTAAAGCTTCGCCGGACTGTTCGTAATTTTCTTTCATAATTTTTTTTTAAAATTCTAAGCCAGCTGTCCTTGCGGCTTCTGCTAAAGCTTTTACTCTCCCATGATATTTATAACCTGATCTATCAAAGGCTACTTTCTTAATTCCTTTAGAAAGACCTTTCTCTGCTATCGAAGTTCCTACTTTCTCTGCAGCTTCTGAATTCGATCCACTTTTTAATTTTAATTCTTTATCTAAAGTTGAAGCCTGTGCAATTATTTCTGTTCCATCTATAGAAAATATTTGAGCGTATATATGTTGACTTGATCTAAAAATAGATAATCTATTAGTAGAAAGATCTATGCTTTTAGATCTCAATTTTTTTGCTCTTCTATTTCTAGCTATTATTTTATTTTTCATTTTATTTAAGCTTTCTTGGATTCTTTTCTAATAATTCTTTCATCAGCATATTTAACACCTTTGCCTTTATAGGGTTCTGGAGGTCTAAAAGATCTTATCTTTGATGCAGCGTCTCCAAGAAGTTGTTTATCGGCAGAAGTTAAAACTAATTCGGTATTCGATGGAGCTTCAGCGGACACTCCTTCAGGTAGCTTATAGATTATGGGATGAGAAAATCCCAAAGATAATTCAAGAGCATCTCCGTTTACTTTTACTCTATAACCCACTCCATTGATTTCTAATTTTTTTTCAAAACCTTTTGACACTCCAATCATTTTGTTTATAGCTAAAGCTCTCATTGTGCTTGTAAGAGCAATAGACTCTTTTGATTCTTTTTTGGGGTTGAAAGTGATGTTTTTCTCTGAAGCTTCTACATTAACTTGATCATTAACAACAAGCTCCATTGAGCCTTTTTGACCTGAGAAGGAAAGCACTTGTCCTTTAAGTTCAGCTTTAACGCCCTCTGAAATTTGTATTGGTCTGTTAATGTTTCTAGCCATAATTAAAAAATAGTACAGATAAGTTCTCCACCAATATTTTGAGACTTGGCTTGTTTATCAGTAATTACTCCTCTACTGGTAGTTAAAATTGCTATCCCTAATCCACCTTTTACTTCTGGTATATCTTTGCTACCAAAATATCTTCTTAAGCCTGGTTTACTTTCCCTTTGAAATTCTTTTATCGCCGGCTTGTCTTCAAAGTATTTAAGAGTAACTTCAATATTCCTTTTTGAGTCATCTCCTGTAACTTCAACTTTTTTTATAAAGCCTTCATCAGATAACACTTCACAAATAGCTTTTTTTAATTTAGATGAGCCAAAAGAAACTTTTGAATGTCCTCTTGACTGAGCATTCTTTATTCTTGAAATCATATCTGAAATAGGATCTTGTAAACTCATATTTTCTCCTTACCAACTGGCTTTTACTAGACCAGGAACATCTCCTTTCATTGCCAGTTCTCTTAATTTATTTCTTGATAAACCAAACTTTCTATAAACAGCGTGAGGTCTTCCTGTTATCTGACATCGCCTTTGAAGTCTTACAGGGCTTGCATCTCTGGGAAGTTTTTGTAACTTCAATCTTGCAACTTGTTTCTCTCCTTCAGATTTTTTTGTATCAGATAAGATAGCCTTGAGTGCTGCTCTTTTTGCAGCAAACTTTTTAACTGTTTTTAGTCTTTTATGCTCACGAGCAATCATAGATTCTTTAGCCATTTTTCCTCACGTCTTAAATGGAAATTTTAAAGCCGTTAGTAGCTTTAAACCTTCCTCATTATTTTCTGCAGTTGTTGTTATGCATACATCTAACCCTCTTATCTTTTGAACTTTGTCATAATCAATTTCCGGGAAGATGATATGTTCTTTTATTCCAATAGTATAATTTCCTCTTCCATCAAAAGACTTAGGATTCAATCCTCTGAAATCTCTTTCTCTAGGAATAGCTATACCTAATAAACGATCTAAAAAATCAAACATCATTTTTCCTCTAAGAGTAACCTTGCATCCGATAGTAAAGCCTTCTCTTAATTTAAAACTTGCCACAGATCTTCTGGCATTTGTTTTAATTGGCTGTTGCCCAGAAATTAATCTAAGATCTTCCATAGCGTTTTCAACGACTTTTCTATCGTTTATAGCTTCTGCTCCCAGACCCATATTTAACGTAACTTTCGAAATTTTTGGCACGGCCATTGGAGACTTAAGGCCTAGATCTGCCATCAGAGATGGTAAAGCTTCTTTGTAAAGTGAATTAATTATTGAACTACTCATTTGATTTCTTTTCCATCAGATTTAAAAATTCTCTTTTTAGCTTTTTCGTTTACTTCTATTTTTACTTTGTCTGCTTTTTTTGTTTTCTTGTTATAAATGGCAATATTAGAAATATGGATTGGAGATTCTTTTTCAATAATTCCTCCCTGAATATTCGCCTGAGGATTTGGTTTTTGGTGCTTTTTAACAATTTTTATCCCCGATACTTCACATTTGTCATTAGACAAAAGTTTAGTGATAGTTCCAGTTTTTCCTCTATCTTTTCCTGAAATTACAATTACTTCATCGCCAGTTCTTAACTTATTCATCATATAACCTCTGGCGCTAAAGAAATTATCTTCATAAAATCTTTACTTCTTAATTCTCTAGAAACCGGCCCAAAAATTCGTGTACCAATTGGCTGTTTTTGAGTATTGATTAGTACTGCAGCATTGTCATCAAATCTTATACTTGAACCATCTTCTCTTTTAATATCCTTTCTAGTTCTTACAACTACAGCATCAGCTACTGAACCTTTTTTTACCTTTCCAGTAGGAATTGCTTCTTTTATGGCTACTTTAATTACGTCTCCAACATGAGCATAGCGTCTTTTAGAGCCACCCAAAACTTTGATGCACATTACTCTTCTTGCACCGCTGTTGTCGGCAATAGTTAGCATTGACTGTTCTTGTATCACTCTACAGCCCCTTCAAATTTTTTAATTATTTCCACTAATTCCCAAGATTTATTTTTTGAAATAGGCTTAGTTTCTTTAATTTTTACCTTGTCCCCTAAGCCACATTGATTTTCTTCATCATGAAAACTAATTTTTGTAGAACGTTTCATTATTTTTCCTAATAATTCGTGTTTAACAGTCCTTTGAATAAGAGCAACTCTAGATTTATTTCCAGATAGACTTACAACTGAGCCAACCATTGTTCTTTTTAAGCCATCAGTCATTTATTTCACCTTGCATATTAAGTTTTGTTTTAAGTCTTGCTATATCTTTTTTAGTTTCTTTTAGTTTATGAGTCTCTTTTAAAGCCATAGATGTATGTTTAAGTCTTAAATCTAGTAGATCTTGATTTAATTTTTCAAGCTCAGTAACTTTTGTTTTCCCTCGTTTTTTTGCCATTAGACTGTTTTTCTTGCGATAAATTTAGTTTCAACTGGTAATTTAGATGCAGCTAATCTGAAAGCTTCCATTGCTACTTTCTCTTCCACGCCTTCCATTTCATAAAGAACTTTCCCAGGCTTTATAGGACAAACATAATATTCAACATTTCCCTTACCTTTTCCTTGTCTAACTTCTAATGGTTTTTTTGTTATAGGTTTGTCAGGGAAAATTCTTATCCAAATTTGAGCTCCTCTTTTTACGTATCTAGTCATTGCTCTTCTTGCAGCCTCTATTTGACGTGAGGTTATCTGTCCTCTTGAAGTAGCTTTTAGTCCATATGTGCCAAAATCTAAAGTATTAGCTCTATTAGAAAGCCCGTTATTCCTACCTTTCATTTGTTTTCTATATTTTGTTCTTTTAGGTTGAAACATAATTATTCTACAATTTGCTTATTCTTTTTTGGACTCACCTCTCCTCGAAATATCCAAACTTTGACTCCAATAATTCCGTAAGTGGTATTAGCTTCGGCTACACCATAATCTATATCAGCTTTTAAAGTTTGAAGAGGCACTCTTCCTTCTTTGTGCCACTCGGCTCTAGCAATTTCAGCTCCTCCTAATCTACCTGCAACTCTAACCTTTACTCCAAGAGCGCCCTGTCTAGTACAGTTTTGGGCTGCTCGCTTAATAACTCTTCTAAACATAGCTCTTTTTTCTAATTGAACAGCAATATTTGCAGCTACCAATTGAGCATCTAAGTCAGGTTTTCTAATTTCTTTAATATTTAAACTTACTGGGACTCCCATAATAGATGTAAGTTTGTTTCTTAATTTATCTATATCTTCTCCTTTTTTTCCAATAATCATTCCGGGTCTAGAAGTATGAATCGATACTTTGGCGCTTTCAGAAGGTCTTTCAATTTCTATTTTGCTAACAAAAGAACTGTCTAATTCTTTTTTTAGAAACTCTCTAACTGCAAAGTCATTAAGAAGAAGCTCTTGATATTTACCTTTTTCTGCATACCAGGTTGAGTTGTGGTCTCTTGAAATACCTAATCTAAAACCAACTGGATTTACTTTTTGTCCCATTTAATTTCCTGTATTTTCTAGAATTATATTCACGTGGCAATTTCTTTTTTGAATTCTGTCAGCTCTTCCTCTTGCTCTAGCTTGAATTCTTTTAAATAAAAGAGCTTCATCAACGGTTATCTTTGAAATATACAAATTATCAACATCTAAGCCTTTGTTGTGCTCCGCGTTAGCAATTGCAGAATCCAAAAGTTTTTTTACGTTTTTTGCTGATGCTTTTTTGCTAAATTTTAGGATTTCAAGAGCTTCTCCAACCTGTTTTCCTCTAATTTGATCGGCTATCAGTCTAACTTTGAAGCCAGAAACAGGCAGTCTACTTAGTTTTGCTTTAACTTGTTCCATTTTAAGTTTTCCTATCGCCTGAATGAATTTTAAAAGTCCTAGTTAAAACAAACTCTCCAAGTTTATGTCCTACCATATCTTCCTTAATTGACAATGGCACATGCACTCTTCCGTTGTGAACCGATATTGTTAAGCCTACCATCTCAGGGAGAACCATTGACCTTCTAGACCAAGTTTTAATGGGCCTTTTATCGTTTGCAGATGAAGCTTTAATTACTTTATCCATTAAATGATGGTCAACAAACGGTCCTTTCTTTATTGATCTTGGCATTATTTTTTCCTTCTTCTTATTATTAAAGAATCTGTTCTCTTATTACTTCTTGTTCTATAACCTTTAGTTGGAGTACCCCAAGGAGAAACTGGATGCCTTCCACCAGAAGTTCTTCCTTCTCCACCGCCATGAGGATGATCAATCGGATTCATAGCTACTCCCCTGACAGTTGGTCTTACCCCTACCCATCTTTTAGCACCGGCTTTTCCAAAAGATTTTAATGAATGTTCCTGATTAGATACTTCACCAATTGTGGCTCTACAAGAAGTTAAAACTTTTCTGAACTCTCCACTCTTTAATCTTATTGATGCGTAACCATCTTCCTTGGCTACAAACTGAACTGAGGTTCCTGCACTTCTAGCTAATTGTGCTCCTTTTTGAGGCTTTAATTCTACACAGTGTATTGTAGTTCCAACCGGAATATTTTCTAATTCCAGTGTGTTTCCAATGCTAATTTCAGCATCAGAACCTGACATTATTTTTGAGCCTTCTTTAATTCCTTTAGGGGCAATAATATATTTTCTCTCTCCATCTTGATAAAGAACTAAGGCTATAAAAGCTGATCTATTAGGGTCATATTCAATTCTTTCTACTTCACCAGGAATGCCGTCTTTATTTCTTTTAAAATCAATTACTCTGTAATGATGCTTATGTCCCCCACCAATATGACGGGTGGTTATTCTTCCATTGTTATTTCTGCCCCCACTTTTAGATTTCTGATGAGTAAGAGGAGCAAAAGATCTACCTTTATGAAGGCCTAAATCGGACGAAAGACTTCTAAATCTTCTTCCTGGTGATGTTGGTTTTGCTTTCGTTATTGCCATGTTAATCTTGAGATATCTCTATCCTGTCTTCATTTTTAAGTGAAATATATGCTTTTTTCCAATCAGATCTTTTTGTTAGTTTTCCTTTGCCGCCTCTTTTCATTTTGCCTTTAACATTTAAAAGATTGACTTTGGTTACAGTTACATTGAATTTGTTTTCAATTGCTTTCTTAATTTCAAGTTTTGTTGCTTTACCTGCTACTTTAAATACATATGTATTGGCAAATTGCCCTACTAAAGAAGCTTTTTCAGTCAAATGGGAAGAAACTATAACTTGATTTGGATATAAAGAACTCATACGAATAACTCCTCAAGCTTAGGTAAAGAATCTTCTGAAATAAGAATTGAATTATGTCTAAGTAGCTTAATTGGATCTATAAATTTTGAGTCAATTATTTCGATATGAGGTATATTTCTTGAAGCCAATTCCAAATTTGAATTCATCTCACTAACGATAATTAATCCCTTGTTGAAATCAATTTTTTTTAGTACTTCTAATAATTCTTTAGTTTTTGGGTTTGGTATGCTGATTTCCTTGGTAAGAGATATTTTGTTGTCTTCTGCTAAGGATGAAAAAATAGATCTCATTGCTGATTTATACATTTTTTTATTAATTTTCTTCGGGTTTGCACTTTTTGATCTAGCAGCAAAAGTAACTCCGCCTCCTCTCCAAATTGGGCTTCTGATAGTTCCTGCTCTAGCCCGTCCTGTCCCTTTTTGTCTCCATGGTTTTTTGCCTCCACCTCTGACATCAGACCTGTTTTTTTGGGCTTTGGTACCTTGATGACTATTAGCAACAAAACTGTTTACTAATTGAGTAATTAACTCGTCATTTACGGGTTGTTTAAAAATTACATCTGAAACAGAAGTTTTAGATTTAGAGTTTATTACCGGCAGATCCATTATTTAGCCTTTATAGCTGGTTTAATAATTACTGATGAGCCATTAAAGCCAGGAATTGCTCCTTGAACTAAAAGAAGGCTATTTTCCTCGTCAATTTTG
Organism: uncultured SAR86 cluster bacterium; assembly: GCA_902524805.1. Lineage (GTDB taxonomy): Bacteria > Pseudomonadota > Gammaproteobacteria > Magnimaribacterales > AG-339-G14 > CASICS01. Next base: position 51,237 of record CABZES010000009.1, read on the forward strand.
ACAATTTTAAGGTTTTGAACAGTCTTTTTGACATTTCCCATATGCCCAGCCATTTTTTTTCCTTTCCAAACCCTTCCAGGAGTCTGACATTGGCCGATAGATCCAGGTTTTCTGTGAGCCAAGGAATTACCGTGTGTGGCATCTTGCGTAGCGAAGTTCCATCTTTTGACTGTTCCCGCAAAACCTTTTCCTTTTGAAATTCCAGAGACGTCTACAAGTTGGCCTTCCTCAAAGATTTTTACGTCAAATTCTTTGCCTAACTCAAGTCCTTCTAAATCGTCATCTTCAATTTTAAATTCTTTAAGATATTTTTTTAGAGAGATATTATTTTTGTTGAAATGTCCTATTTTTGATTTTGTTTGATTTTTTTCTTTTTGGTCTTGAGTGGAAAGTTGGACTGAATTGTAGCCATCGGTCTCTTTTGTTTTAATCTGTGAAACAAAATTTGTAGCAACTTTAAGGACACTAACGGGAAGGGACCTTCCATTTTCTTGGAAAAGTCTTGTCATACCCTCTTTTGTCGCTATTAAACCAATCACTTTAAATACCTTCTATTTAGTTAATTCGTCTAGAGAAATTTGAACATCTACTCCGGCAGATAAATCTAATTTCATCAGAGCATCTACGGTTTTTTCCGTAGGCTTTATTATGTCCATCACTCTTTTATAAGTTCTAATTTCGTATTGATCTCTAGCATCCTTATCTTTATGGGGGGAAATAAGAATAGTAGTAAGCCTTTTTCTCACAGGCATAGGAATAGGACCTTTAATCAAAGCTCCAGTCCTTTTAACTGTTTCAACAATCTCCTTAGCAGACTTATCAATCAGTTTATTATCGAAGGCTTTAAGCCTTATTCTAATGTTTTGGTTTTGCAAAACCTACACCTCAAAAAATACAAAATTGTTAAAGAACTCATAACTTATTTAAGGCAGAAAACTGCTTTAAATAAGCAAATGGAGGGCAATTCTATGATTGCAAGCTAAAGGTGTCAACCTATAAAAATATTAAGTTTTATATATAATTCAGTTTCTAACTTTTAATTTTAAAAAATTTAATAAAATGAATAAAAAATATGCCCTTGTTACAGGAGCCTCATCAGGAATTGGAGAAGAAATAGCAAGAAATTTAGCTTCTAAAGGTTTTAATTTAATTATCACTGCTAGAAGATTAGAAAGATTAAATAACTTATCAAATTACATTTTCAGTCAATATGACGTAGACGTCCAAGTAATTTCAGCAGATTTAAGTGAAGAATCAGCTGTCAATAAGATTTACGAGTTTTGTAATAAGAACGGTCTGCATGTCGATATGATTGTGAATAATGCAGGTTATGGAATTCCTACCCAGTTTCACGAAACATCAATGATAGAAGAAGAAAAATTTTTAAGAGTATTAGGAACATCAGTTATTAGCCTAACAAAAGCATTTATCCCTGAAATGATAAAGAATAAATCAGGAAAAATAATGATTATTTCTTCTGTAGCTTCTTTTGCTCCTCCTTCTGTAATCCAATCTTTATATGGTCCGGTAAAAACTTTTATGAATAGATTTGGAGATACACTCAATGCCTTGTACAAAAGAGACGGTATTTCATCTACGGTTGTATGTCCCGGATATACAGTAACTGAATTTCATACTGCTAGTGGGGTTCAAGAACAAATGGACAAAGTTCCTGAGTTTTTAAAATTAAATGTAAAAAAAGTAGCTGAAGAAGCTGTTCAAGCAACACTTAAGGGAAAAACTTTATGTATTCCTAGTAAGAGATACAAAGTATTAGTCTTTTTGTTAAAGGTTGTGCCTTGGAAAGTTTTTCAGTTGATCGATATTACAGGTGGAAGATACGAAAAAAACTAATCTTTATAAATTTTTCTATATGTGAAATAAAAAACGGCAGGCAAAATTGCTGCTCCAAAAAAACCAATTGTAGATGTAGAGGAAGCTAAAGCAGCAGCGCCTATGCCAGCGAAAATCACTGCTACCCCAATATTGACTGTAAATACTACGCAAATAAATTTAAAAAAATTCATTTTAGTAATACCAGCTGCCAAGGTAGACAGTTCAGCAAATGCAGGGACTGGTCTAGATAATATCAAACCAATTACATTAAAGTTTCTAGATGATTTTTCTGCATCATTTAAGTCCTTTTCTCCTACTATGAATTTGGCAATTGGTCTTCCAAAAAATCTTCCAACACAATAGCCAAAGATTGCTCCTAAATTAAGTCCTATCCATACAACTAAAGAGGCGATTGGCCAGCCTAGAGCAACTCCGGCAAGAGTATTGGTTAAACCATTAGGAACAGGCAAAAAGACATCTGCAGTTAAAGCCAAAATTACTAGCAAAGAAATAAAAAATGAATTGTCTTTAGACCACTCCATAAGAGTTTTGCCATATTCTGAAAAAGAAGGTTCTAAAAAAATAATAGGCAGTATTAAAGAGGTAAAAATTACAATGAAAAAAGCAATCCATTTAAACCAAACAGGAAAATACATTTATCTTTTCTAACTAAAGATTAATTCTTGTTAATAATTGCTTCAGCAACATTAGAAGGGACTTCAGAATACTTTAGCGGTTCCATAGTAAAAGTAGCTCTACCTTGAGTTGCAGATCTCAAGTCTGTGGCGTAACCGAACATTTCGGCAAGAGGCACTTCCCCATCTAAAACTTTACCAGCATGCACATCCGTCATTCCAGAAACTATTCCTCTTCGTCTGTTTAAATCTCCAACTACGTCTCCCATATATTCCTCGGGGGTTACTACTTCAAGTTTCATTACTGGCTCTAATAAGGCTGGATTAGCTTTTAGAGCTCCGTCTTTAAGAGCCATGGAAGATGCAACTTTGAAAGCTATTTCACTGGAATCGACGTCATGAAAGGATCCATCGTAAACTGTTACACGGACATCTATCAAAGGATATCCAGCTATAACTCCTGATTCCATTTGCTCTTTAGCGCCTTTCTCAACGGCAGGTATAAACTCTCTAGGAATTGTTCCTCCGACAATTTTATTAATGAATTGGAAAGTTTCCTTCTCGTCTTCTTTTTCTTCTTCAGGAAGTGGTTCGATTTTTAACCATACGTGGCCGTACTGACCTTTGCCTCCTGATTGACGAACAAATTTACCTTCTGATTCTATTGATTTTCTAATAGATTCTCGATAAGCAACTTGAGGCTTACCAATATTTGCTTCAACATCAAATTCCCTTTTCATTCGATCGACAAGAACGTCTAAGTGAAGTTCTCCCATGCCAGAAATAATTGTTTGGCCAGATTCTTCATCTGTTTGAACTCTAAATGAAGGGTCTTCTTGAGCCAATCTTCCGAGAGCAGTTCCCATTTTTTCTTGGTCAGATTTAGTTTTAGGTTCGACTGCGACTGAAATGACTGGTTCTGGGAAAGTCATTTTTTCTAAAATAATTGGTTTTTTTAAGTCGCATAAGGTATCACCTGTTGTAACATCTTTTAAACCTATAACAGCGGCAATATCTCCAGCTCTTACTTCAGAAATTTCTTCTCTATTGTTAGCATGCATCTGCAACATTCTTCCAACTCTCTCTTTTGATCGTTTAGATGGAGCATAAACCGAGTCTCCTTGTGACAAAACGCCTGAATATACTCTTATGAATGTAAGCGTACCCACGAATGGATCTGTTGCAATCTTAAAAGCTAGGGCAGAGAAAGGTTCTTCATCATCAGAATTTCTGGCTTCAGTTGTTTCTTCATCTTCTAAAATGCCCTGAATTGCTTCTACTTCAGTTGGTGAGGGCAAATATTCAATAACAGCGTCTAACATAGGCTGAACACCTTTGTTCTTGAATGCTGAACCACAAATACAAACCACTATTTCATTGGCTAAAGTCCTAATTCGTAAACCAGAATTAATTTCTTCTTCAGATAAGTCGCCCTCATTCAGATATTTATCCATCAATTCTTCTGAAGCTTCTGCAACACTTTCAAGCATTTCTTCTCTATATTTCTGAGCCTTTTCTAAAAGGTTTTCGGGTATATCTTTTTCTTCGTATGAAAGCCCTTTATCGTCTCCGTCCCAATACAAAGCTTTCATTTTAATGAGGTCTATAATTCCAGAGAAATCATCTTCTGCACCAATAGGTAATTGCGTGGGAACAGCTGTGGCACCAAGTCTATTTTTGATTTGATCTACTACTCTTTCAAAATCAGCTCCCGCTCTATCCATTTTATTTATGAAAGCAATTCTTGGAACTTTATATCTATTGGCTTGCCTCCAAACAGTCTCTGACTGAGGTTCAACCCCTGAACTACCACAAAAAACTACTACTGCTCCGTCTAAAACTCTAAGAGACCTTTCTACCTCAATAGTAAAATCTACGTGGCCTGGGGTATCTATAATATTAATTCGGTGTTCAGAAAGATTTTTTCTCATTCCGCTCCAAAAACAAGTAGTTGCCGCTGAAGTTATGGTTATCCCTCTCTCTTGCTCTTGCTCCATCCAATCCATGGTTGCAGCTCCATCATGCACCTCCCCAATTTTATGAGAAATGCCTGTGTAGTATAAAACTCTTTCTGTAGTCGTTGTTTTACCAGCGTCTACGTGGGCACATATTCCTATGTTTCTATATAGGTCTAATGGAA
>CABZES010000010.1 GCA_902524805.1 uncultured SAR86 cluster bacterium
GATTACAGGAAATCCAGTACCACAATTAGGATTCGGTGATACTTTGGTAGGTTCTTCAACTTATTTGTTAGATAAATTAGATCAAGTTACTGTGGATCTTGGATTCGGGGCATATACAGAAAATACTAAAACTAACATAGACTTATTTTGCATTACTGCGGCACTAATGTTTGGAACAGGAGGGTTGCCGCATGTAATTGTTAGATTTTTTACCGTTCCAAAAGTTAGTGATGCTAGAAAGTCTGCTGGTTATGCCTTAATTTTTATAGCGCTTTTATATACAACTGCTCCAGCCGTTTCAGCTTTTGCAAGGATAAATTTTATTGATTCAATTCAAAACGTTGAATATTCACTCGCTCCAGATTGGTTTAAAAATTGGGAAGATATTGGACTAATTGCCTGGCAAGATAAAAACAACGATCAATCCATACAATATTCATCAGGCAATGCTCTCGAAGGCGTAAGACCTGATTATTCAGAGAAAAGAGGAAAAAATGGAGAGAGGATTCTAAATAACAAACCAAATCAAAATAATGATAATGAGGTTTATATTGATCGTGACATTATCGTATTGGCTAATCCAGAGATTGCTAAATTGCCTGGATGGGTTTTTGCGCTTGTAGCCGCAGGGGGCTTAGCCGCTGCTCTATCAACGGCTGCAGGATTACTGCTCGTTATATCGTCATCGATTTCCCATGATCTATTGAAAAAAACTTTCATGCCTAAAATAAATGAAAAACAGGAACTTTTATACGCTCGAATAGCCTCTACGGTTGCAATTATAATTGCAGGCCTTTTTGGAATTTATCCTCCCGGCTTTGTTGCACAAGTCGTAGCGTTTGCATTTGGCCTTGCGGCTTCAACTATCTTCCCTGCACTTTTAATGGGAATTTTTTCGAAAAGACTTAATAAGGAAGGAGCAATTTCGGGTATGATTTCTGGATTATTTTTTACATCCTCTTACATCATTTATTTTAAATTCTTAAACCCCTCTTTTAATTCCCCCGACAATTGGTTTTTAGGTATCTCTCCTGAGGGAATAGGCTTTTTAGGAATGATAATAAATTTTATAGTCGCTTTCTCAGTTTCAAACTTCACAAACCGCCCACCAAGTGAGATTAATGAAATGATTGACAATATAAGAAGACCATAAATTTAAGACACTTTTCAAGAAATTAACTTAAATCACATTTAATTATATATTTATCAGGATGAAAATTTTAAGAACGCCTGATAAATATTTTGCAAATCTAAAAGATTATCCCTTTGAGCCAAACTACACTACTATCAAAACACAAGATGGAAGTGACTTAAGAATTCATCATATTGATGAAGGGCCAAAAGATGGCCCCTTGCTGTTAGCAATGCACGGACAGCCTGTTTGGAGTTACCTTTACTCAAGGATGATACCTTTTTTAATCGATGCGGGTATTCGTGTTATTGCTCCCGATTTGCCAGGTTACGGAAAATCAGACAAACCAGCAGAAAGAGAAGATTATAGTTATCAGAGACAAGTCGACTGGATGACTGACTGGCTCAATGTTAATGACTTAAAAAATCTTACCTTTTTTGGACAAGATTGGGGTGGTTTAATTGGCTTGAGAATGGTTGCAAATGAACCGGATAGATTTGATAAGGTAGCGATGGGAAACACTGGATTACCTTATAACCCTGAAGCCTCAAAAGCAGTTTTAGAAAAAATAAAAGAATTTAGAGAAAGCAGTCTAAAGTTAACACCAATATCGATGGCAAAAGAAATTAGAGAAATGGATGGAAAAAGTTTAACTCAAGAAAAAACAGAATTTCATCCTGCTCTAAAATTTATGTATTGGCAAAAATTTTGTTGGGATACAGTTGATTTACCAACCGGTCTTTTGATGACTCAAATGATGGGGAACAACTCTAGATTAAACTTAGCGGCATATTATTTATTTGTCTCTTTAGGTTTAGGGAAATTTTTCCCTTTTAAAACTGATGTTGCCAAGGCTTACGAAGCACCATTTCCTAATCCAAGTTATAAGATGGGGCCAAGAGCAATGCCAAGTCATGTTCCTACAATTCCTGATCAATCCTTAGATGCGCAAAAAAAAGCTAGAGAGGTTTTTAAAAATTGGGAAAAACCTTTTCTTAGCGTCTTCGCCGGTGATGATCCAGTTACAAATGGAATAGAAAGAGATGTTTTGGAAATGTGTCCGAATGCTAAAAGTGCTCCTCACATTGGTGGAGGCCATTTCTATCAATGGACCAGACCTAAAGAATTATCAAACTTACTAATAAATTTTATCAATACTAAAGGAGATTAATTATGTTGAAACTTCACTACGCACCAAACTCAAGAGCCGAAAGAGTTTTATGGCTATTAGAGGAATTACAATTGCCTTATGAGTTAAATTCAATGCCTTTTCATCCAGAAGCGCTCAAATCAGATGAGCACCGCAAAAGACATCCACTCGGCAGGATCCCAGTTTTAGATGATGGCGATATAAGCATTTACGAATCCGGAGCAATAATCGATTATGTGATTGAAAAACATAAAAATGGCGGTTTGAAGCCTGCGGTTGATTCTCCAGAGTATCCTTACTATTTACAATGGTTCCATTTCTGTGAAGGCATGATTGCACAACCAATGAATACTATTGTGGTCCATACCATTCTTCTTCCGCCGGAAAGAAGAGATGAAACTGTTCTTGGCCAAGCACAGCGCTTAGCCTCCAAATCTTTATCTGCTATCGAGACAGCCTTGGAAGGAAAAGAGTATTTGATTGGAGAATTTTCTGGCGTTGAATTTATGACCGGTCATTGCTGTACCAAATTATCAGATCTAGGATGTGTTACCGAGGAGATGCCAAATTTAAAAGCTTATGTCGAAAGAATAAAAGCAAGGCCAGCTTTTCAAAAAGCAATTTCAACAACTTAAAAGGTAGTGATATGAAAGTAGAAAATAAAGTTAATCCTAACGAAGAACAAATGGCAGGATTTCTGGAGGGAGACGTTGATTCGCCTATAGAGATGGTAAATCTACTAAAGTTCAAAGACAAAGCTGAATATGAAGATGGCAGAGACACGGATCTTTCAGGCGAAGAGGCTTACGCAATTTACGGACTAGAAGTAATTGAGCATGTAAAAAAAGTAGGCGGCGAACCAATCTTTTTTGGCAAGGTCGAGCGCTTGATGCTCGGTGAAGTAGAAGAGTTATGGGATATGGTGGCTATTGCCAAATACCCTTCTCGAAAAGCAATGCTCAAAATGATCTCAGATCCAGATTACATAGAAAGCGCTAAACATAGATCAGCAGGGTTAAAAGGACAATTAAACATAGAGACTAAAACAGGTAATAGTTAAGTTGGAGCCTTTAACTTTAATAGGCGCACCTCCTTCGCCCTATACAAGAAAGATGATTGCCTTATTGAGGTATCGTCACATTCCTTACAACATAACTTGGGGAGATCCACAAGGTATGCTCTTAGGTGAGTTAAAAAATCTTAATATTCAACCACCAAAGCCGGCTTTGCTTCCAACTTTTATTTTGCCTGATGAAAAGGGAATTCTTAAAGCCGAGACTGATTCAACGCCATTAATTAGAAGATTTGAACTTGAATACGAAGATAGAAAATGTCTTCCTAGTGATCCCGCATTAAACTTTTTAAATTACCTTTTAGAAGATTTCGCCGATGAATGGGTAACAAAGTATATGTTTCACTATCGATGGCACTTTGAAGAAGATGCAGACAATGCTGGTACCTTATTGCCTCTTGCTCAGGCTACTAACCTTCCAGATGAAATTCACCAAACTGCAAAAAAGTACATCGCCGAAAGACAAATAGAACGCCTTAGGGTTGTGGGTTCAAATGACACAACTGCACCAATAATTGAGGCTAGTTATAAAAGGTTCCTATCTATTCTTGAAGGTCACTTTAAAAATTCGCCTTTTCTTCTTGGAGATAGGCCAAGTTCAGCAGATTTTGGTCTTTATGGACAGTTGAGCCAACTCATAGGTTTCGATCCTACCTCTAGAAAAATAGCTCATGATTTATCTCCTAGGACGGTTGCTTGGATTACAGTCATAGAAGATATTTCCGGTTTAAGCGTCAAAGATGAAAGTTGGTCAAAGTTAGAAGAATTACCATTGACTATCAAAGAATTACTCAAAGAAGTAGGCAAAGGATATGTACCTGCTTTAATTAAAAACCGTGAAGCATACTTAAATAAAGATAAAACATGGGAAACAGAAATAGATGGGTGCGTTTGGGTCCAACAAACATTTCCTTATCAAGTTAAATGTTTGAAATGGATTAATGAAGAATATTCAAAACTAGGTGATGCAGATAAAAAAAGAATTGATGCTTTATTTGAAGATACTGGTTGTGAAAAATTACTTTTAAATGAAAATAATTAACAATCTATTTCCTCAAGATGCTACGAACTATCAAGGCAGTAAAATAGCCTTTTATGGATTTGCGTTATTTTTGGTCTTAATGACATGGAGATCTATTATCCACATGTTCTTTTGGGAGACTGGACTGCATGATATTGCTAATTTCATTGTTTTAGAGGGAGATCCTGATCCAATGATTCCAATCTATTTGTTTTTCTCCTTATGGGGATTGCAACAAGTTTTGACTTGTCTCTTAGGGTGGATTGTATTGATTAGATATCGTGGGTTAATTTCTATAATGATCTTTATATTTGCTCTGGAATGGTGGATAAGATTGCTTTATGGCAACTTGGGAATGCTTTCAATTATCCCAGTTTATACTGACGGAGTTACGCCAGGTTCAGTGGGAGCTCCATTTTTAGGTATTCTGCTGTTAGTGTTGTTAGTTTTATCTTTAAGATCAAAAAGTGTTTAGAAAAATCTTCTATGTTTTAGGAATTGTTTTATTACTGGGTTCTATTGCCTGGGAATATAAAGTTAATATTTTGATTTGGTCTATTCCGAAATTAGCTCCTATTTTCATGCCAGTTCAAGCTAATGTTCCAACTTCATGGGCTGAAGGACCAGAGATTGCAATGCAGGATGAAAGACCCAATATTATTTTAATTTTGGCCGACGACATGGGTTACAACGATATTTCTATGCATAATGGTGGGGCAGCTGACGGTACTTTAAAGACTACTAATATAGATTCTTTGGCAGAAAGCGGTATTTTATTTTCGAGAGGGTATGCTGCTAATGCTACTTGTGCGCCTTCAAGGGCATCAATCATGACAGGAAGGTACCCAACAAAATTTGGTTATGAATTTACCCCAGTACCCGACACTGGAAGGTTGATTATGTCTTGGCTTGCTGAGGAAGATGATTCAGTTTTAAAAGCAAGAATCGATAATGAAGTTTCTAGAAACCTGCCATCTATGTGGGAGCAGGGAATGCCTACCGAACAAATTACCATTGCTGAAGTTTTACGAGATGCAGGATATTACACAGCTCATATAGGCAAATGGCATCTTGGCAATGCCAATGGTATGGATCCTTTGAATCAGGGGTTTGAAGATTCCTTGTCCTTAGTAGGTCCTCTTTATGCTCCAGAGGATGATCCCGAAATAGTTAACGCAAAATTTGATACTACAATCGATAAGATGGTTTGGGGGATTGGACAGTATTCAGCAAGATTTAACGAAGGTAACCTATTTGCTCCAGATAAATATGTAACGGATTACTATACTGATGAAGCATTAAAAGTTATTGAAAAAAATAAAAATAGACCATTCTTTTTATATTTAAGTCATTGGGCAGTGCACAATCCGCTCCAGGCTTTGAGAAGTGATGTTGAGCAAATGACTCATATGTCAGGACATAATCTTCAAGTTTATGCAGGAATGATAAAGGCACTTGATAGAAGTGTTGGAAAGGTCGTTGCAAAATTAAAAGAGTTAGAAATTTATGGGAAAACTTTGATTATATTTACTAGTGACAATGGTGGAGCTAATTACATTGAATTAGAGGATATCAATAAGCCTTATCGAGGGTGGAAAATAAGTTTTTTTGAGGGAGGAATAAGAGTCCCTTTTATATTTAGTTGGCCTGATCAGATTCAGGCAGGACAAACTTCAGATGACCCTATTCATCATTTTGATATTTTCTCAACTATTGCTTCTGCTGCAGGGATAAAACCACTAAACGGCAACGAATTAGATGGCGTAAACCTTTTGCCGTTTATTAAAAAAGAAAAAACTACTAAACCTCATAAAACTTTATTTTGGAGATCGGGTAATCATCAAGCAGTCTTGCATGAAAAGTGGAAATACATCATTAGTAAAAAAGAAAATAAGCGTTGGTTATTTGATACTTCTGTAGATCCAACAGAACAAAATAATTTAATTGGAGTTCATATTGAAGAGGTCAAATTGATTGAAGATCTTTTGAGTGAATTTAATGCGGAACAAAAAGAGCCTTTAATTCCATCTGCATTTGAGGCACCAATATTGATTGATAAATATGATGGACAAAAATACGAAGAGGGGGACGACTATATTTATTGGTCAAATTAATTTGAAATCTAAGCTTGATTTGAACAAAATATACAATATGTCTAAGTTAATAGAAGTAATTTTCAATCATTTAGAGAACTGGGGAACTTTTTGGTTTGGTTTTTTATTCTGGGGGAGTATTTTTGGTGCAATCTTAACTGTCTTTTTTTCTGCTTTTAGTTCATCAATTCTCATTATTTTGGGTTACTTTTTTGGAATAATCTTCGGTTTAATATCCAATTCTAAAAAATGGTCATGGATCAACTAAGAGATAGCAAACATCAATTCCAAAACGAAATAGAAGGCTCTGAGGATCTTTCTTTAGAAGCAGAGAAAAGAATTGCCAGATCTTTTATGGGAAGAATTGAGTGGGAAATGATTGCCATAGGTTTAACTCAATGTTTTTTATGGTTTGGTGTTTGGGCAATGGTATTGGCAGGATTAATGCCTTTATGGCTAGGTTTTTCTATTCTTCTTGTTACTGTTACTTTTGCTTACCTACCATCCCATGCAGGTCAACACGGCCATCTCTCTGGAAACAAAAAAAACCTAGATTGGCTTAATTTTTGGGTAGGTCAAATCTCATTAATTCCGTTAGCTCAATCGCATGAAATCTTAAAAGTTACACATCTTAAACATCATGCTCATACCAATGATCCAAATAATGATCCTGATCATAAACATACTCATACTGGAAGTTGGTTTAAGTCGGCTTTAGCAGTTCATCTTCAAACAGGAGATAGAGATGAAAGACTAAATAATATGCTTGAAAGGTGGATGGAGTCCGAGCCCAAATTTAAAGAGGCAACAGAGAGAGGCGGATTAGTACTTTTTGGATTTTATATTTTACAAATAGTTGCAGCAATAAACTTTCCCTTAGAAACACTTTTTTTATGGTGGCTTCCCAGAAAGATTGCTGTTTCATACCTTGGCGTTATTTTCTCTCATATGCCTCACAAAGAGTTACCCGTCGGAAGGCATGCTGATACAAGATTTTGGACTAATGGCCTTGTAAGATTTTTTAATCACTCTATGCAAATACATGCAATGCATCATATGTATCCTAAAATTTGTCATCATGATGAGCCAAAAGCCATTGAAGCTCTTAGACCTTTCATGATAGAAAGAGGAATCCCTGGCGCTGACAGGATTCCTAAAAAAATTATCAATAATCCGCTTACAAAACTAGAAGCAGTTTAAAAAAGTTCAGTTTTTCAAAAATTGGTCTTTGAAAAAATCTTTTGTGGAATGACTGAGAGAATTGCAACTAATACAATATTTAGAAGAGATTGAAATAACAATAATTGCGTCACAAGAAGCTCGTTATTTAAAACATTTCCAGAAATAATAATTGTTAAGACTATGATTGATTTAGCTACCTCAGGCAGAACTTTAAGGCTAAAGTTTTCAAATGCCATTAAAGAAATAGTGACAGATGCAACAAGAATTAAAGCGAATAAACTAGTTTCTAAATAAGTTTGTGCACCTACGGTGGAAGTTATAACGCCTGAAATAACTAGAAGAAATAACAATTGAATCCATCCATAAATTTTCACTTGAGAGCTGACTTCTGGGTTGTAAGGTTCAAAATTCTCTAAATCATTTTTGATTATTGGATATTCAATTTTGACATCCTCAGGACGCCAGTTTGGCCTTGAGAACCAAACACCAATTTTATCCTTGAATGACTTTGTTCTAGAAGAGTCAAGTAACATTTCTCTAAAAATATCAAAATTAGCCTTAAAGGGGTTCCAACTTCTGAGAGGCTTTGCTGTTCCATAGATAGGCTTGAGCTCTTTCATTTCTTCTTTATAAGTTCCAAAAATCCTATCCCAAAAAATAAAGACACCACCATAGTTTGCATCAACATAGTGTTTATTTTGGGCATGATGAATTCTATGATTTGATGGCGAGACAAAAACGTACTCATACCATCCAAGTTTAGGGATATGTTCTGTATGAACCCAAAATTGGTAGACAAGATTTACACCAGCAACGGTTACAAAAACTTCTGGTGGAATACCAACTATAAATATAGGCAAATAGAAAATCCATTTCCAGAGAAACCCTGTACTTGTTTGTCTAAGGGCTGTAGATAAATTGAATTCTTCTCCATGGTGATGTACTACGTGAGTTGCCCATAAAACTTTAACTTCATGATGAAGACGATGCATCCAGTAATAACAAAAGTCATAAAGGAAAAAGGCAAAAATCCAAACCCATAAAGAGGAAGGAGAAAATAATTTTAAGTTGTAGTACTGGGCAACGTAAGCAAAAGCGGCTCCTTGGATACCTAAACCTAGCAAAGGAATATATCTGCTAATTAAACCTAAACTAATGCTTGTAAAAGTGTCATTCAAGCGATAATTGCTCTTACCTGAAACCAGACCATAAATTAATTCTATAAAAATAAGAATAAAAAAAGCTGGTACAGCCAGAGTTATGATTATCGATGAATCAAAAGAACCTACTGTTTCCATTCGGGAATTTTAATTTAAAAGCTAGAAAAAACAAAAAATTATTGCATTTAATCAAAACTTAACTAACCTTAGAACATGTCATTTACATTAAATATAGGCGAAAAAGCTCCAGATTTTGACTTGATATCCACTTCGAAAGAAAGAGTTTCACTCAATAATTTAAACTCTGACATTTTGGTTATCTTTTTTACCTGCAATCATTGCCCCTATGTAACAGGATCAGATGAAACAACTAGAATAACTGCAGAAAAATTTTTGGATAAAGGCGTTAAGTTTGTTGCTATAAATTCTAATAGTGAAAATACTTACGAGGAAGACAGTTTTGAAAACATGATTTCAAGAATGGAGGAAAATAATTTTCCTTGGATTTATTTGCATGATAGCTATCAAGAAATTGCATTAAAATACGGAGCACTTAAAACCCCACATTTCTTTATTTTTGATGATCAAAGAAAACTTGTTTACACGGGCAGAGGAGTTGATTCTCCACTAGATTCAAAAAAAATTAAAATCAATAATCTTGAATTAGCTCTTGATGAGCTTACTTCAAATACATTAATATCTATTCCCATCACAAATCCAATTGGTTGTAGTGTGAAGTGGGAAGGAAAAGATTCTCATTGGATGCCACCTGAGGCATGTGATCTTGTATAAATTAAGGAGAAAATATGGCTGATTTAGCAACGTTAACAAAAAAAGGAGATGTCTCGATAATTAAGTTAGATGATGGAAAGGCCAATGCCTTTTCTTTGGATATGTTGGAAAGTCTTAATGCTTGTTTAGCGGAAGTACCAAGAGATTCTGGGGCACTAATCATTACTGGAAGAGAAGGACTATTCTCTGCGGGTTTTGATCTCAAAACTTTAGCCTCAGGAGATCCAGAAGCTGCCCAAAAAATGGTTAAACTTGGTTTTAATACTCTTTTAGATCTTTATTCATTTCCAAGACCTATCGTAGCTGCAATTTCAGGACACGCGGTTGCTCTTGGAATATTCGTTGCTTGTTGCTGTGACTATCGAATTGGAATTGAAGGTAAGTTCATATGCCAAGCCAATGAAGTGAGAAACAACATGGATATCCCAGTACAAATTATGGAAATAGTTAAAGACAGACTAGATAAAAAACATTTTTATAAAGCTATTTACCATGCAGAGGTTTATCCGATGCATGAGGCTATTTCAGCAGGATATATAGATGAAATAGTACCTCCAGCTGATTTGATGGAGAAAGCTCTAGAGAAAGCAGAAGATTTAGCTACTCTTGGACACCCTTATTACATGAATACCAAAAATGTCTATCAAGCTGATGTCGTGGCCAAAATTAAAGAAGGGATAGAAGGGGCTAGACCTCCGGGACAAACTGCCTAAATTATTTTTTCTCTAAAAGATAATGGTTTACAAACCATTCATTTCCGTCGTTAATTTTGAAGAATTCTTCGACCGTAAGAAAAAAAATTCGCCATCTCTGAAACCATAAATTTGCATCATCGTAATGTTTAGAGAACATGGTTAAAGTTTCTTTTTTATTTTTGTAATGATTTGATAGCCAATCTCTTGAAGTAAGAGAATAATGAGTTCCGTTTACTTTCCAATCTTTCACGACAGTCATGTCGTCAGAAAAATAATTAAAGATATCCTTTGATGGCATTATGCCTCCCAAAAAGAAAAATTTAGTCATCCAGTCGGCTTCGCTAGAAATTTCATACGGATACAAATAATTTTTATGACAGAAAATATGTACAAATAGTTTGCCATTTTCTGCAAGCATATTAGCTACTTTTGAAAGAAGCTTTTCATAATTTCTCATATGCTCAAACATTTCTATTGAAACAATTCGATCAAATTTATCTTCAAGATCTAATTCGTTTATATCTACTTTTATAGCGTTGATATTGCTTAAGCCTCTTGATTTCGCTTCTGCATTAATAAAATTTATCTGATCTTGAGAATTACTAATTGAAGTAAAAGAATTATTAGGGAATCTCTTTGCAGCAAATAAACTAAAACTTCCCCAGCCACAACCTAAGTCCAAAATATCTTGGCCATCACATATTTCGGCTCTAGATAGATAAAGCTCAAGCATTTTTTCTTCTGCTTCGGCTAAGGTTTCTTTTTGTGTTTCATATAAACAACAAGAATATTTTAAATTCTCGCCCAAGACCTTAGTAAAAAATGATGGTGGAACTTCGTAGTGCTGTTCATTTGCCTCAAGAATTTTTTCAGCTATCGCTCCTTCTTTGAAAGAAGCCGCAATTTTTGATTTTTTAGATAATAAAGACTTATCTTTCAATCTAGTTAAGCTGAGTTTTCTTATTGCAATTCTAAGAAGGAAATCAGGAATAAAACCTTTTTCCGCCAGCCACAGTCCTAGCTTCATCATTTTATCTTCAACAAGTATTGAGAAACTTCTAATTGGCCATTCAAGAAACCCCCTCTGCAGTAGGCTAGATACATATCCCAAGTTCTTTTAAATTTTGCATCAAATCCCATTTCTTCAATATCACTCCAAGCAGTTTGAAAATTTTCATACCAAGTTTCTAATGTTTTGGCATAGGACTTAGCGAAATTAGTAGTTTTTATATTTTCTAAATCAAACTTTCTCGCTTCATCTTTAAATAATTTATCTGATGCTAATTCACCACCAGGAAAAATGTATGTCTGAATAAAATCTGGCCATTTGTCATAACCTTCGAAATAATCTTCGGTCATTGTTATAGTTTGAATGACAGCTTTAGCATTAGGTTTCAGCACATTTTGAATTTTTTGAAAGTATGAATTCCAATACTCAGAGCCAACTGCTTCAAACATTTCGATAGATACGACAGCATCAAACTTCCCTTCAAGCAATCTGTAATCTATTAGTTCTATATCAGGAACTATTTCTAAGTTTTCTATTCTATCCCGAGCAAATTTAAATTGACTTGGCGAAATGGTTATTCCTTTAACCAAATATCCTTGGCTCGAAGCATGTTCCAAAAAACCTCCCCAACCACAACCTATTTCTAAAATACTAGATCCAACTGGAAGATCTAAGGTATCTAGAATTAGCTGGTATTTAGCTTTTTGGGCTTGTTCGATGGTTTCATTTTCATTTTTATAAAAGCCAGAAGAGTAAGTCATAGTTTTATCAAGCCACATTGAATAAAAATCGTTACCTAAGTCGTAGTGAGCTTCAATATTTTTTTTGCTTCCAGAAATTGAATTTTTATTTAATCGGTGTTGAATTTTTGTGAAGATTCTTCCTAAAACCTTTCCATCAACAACTGTGCTTATTGAAGAATAGTTTTTAGTTAGAAATTCCATCAAAAATATTAAGTTAGAAGTTTTCCAATAATTTTTGATATAACCTTCGGTGAAACCAAGACTGCCTCTAGTGAATAAAAGCCAAATCCCTTTCCAAGAAGTAATAACCAAATCTGCTTTTTCGAGTCCTTCACCAAGTTGAAGGATATTCTTATTAGGAAAAGTGATTGTTAAAGAACCAGATTTTAAATTAACAATTTTTTTTTCAAGCCATTTTTTAAAAAAATTAGTCAACATAACCTTTACCGTTATGAGCAAATACTTTAACTTTTTTCAACCAAAGGAATAATGCTTGAAGATGAATTCTGGCCAAAACTAGGGAAGAATTTATAAATATTGAAAAATAAATTAATGGTTTATTTCGCCATGAAAAATTTATTTTTTGACCAGATAAGTTCGAGAGTATTTCAAGTTCTCCATTTGGATCAAATTCGTTGATCTTTATATTAAAAGGTTCACTAGAAATTTTAAATTGATAAAGTCCTTGCCTATCAGCAAAGGGCGAAACGTACATTTTTTTTTGAATTGGTATCCATTTTTTTCCATCAAGAATATTTAATGAGTCATGGACGTAATAAATTTGTTTCTCATGAAATGTGTTTGTCACTTCAGCTACCATCATTAAATTATGTTCATTTTTTTTCAAAAACCAAAAACACACGGGATTAAAAGTTTTCAGAAAAGAAAAATCAGGAGTTTTCAAAAGGTTTATTTTTAAATTTTCGTCCGAGATATTATTTTCTTTGATAAATTTATGAAAGTTATTAAAAATTTTTTTTGAATTATCATTTTTTAAATAAGAAAAATCAAAAAAAGAAGATTTAATATGATTGATCTTTTTTTCTTGAAAATCATAAATATTTTCTAAAAAAATACTTCGATAGGGGTAATCAAAGCCATGTTTTTTTGATTTGACTCTTCTATGCGAGACTTGGCCTTTAAAAAAATATTTTTTCATATATTTCTGTCATTTATAAGCTTGCAGATTACTTGAGAAGATTTTATGCCATCTTCGTGAAAACCGTAACCTAAATAAGCACCAGTGTAATAAGTATTTTTTTCAGATTGGATTTTTTCAAAGGCTCTTTGACCTTCTAAAGTTTTAAAATCAAATACTGGATGTTCGTATTTCATCTCATTAAAGATTAAATTGGGTTTAGGAAAATCTCCTAAAGTGACAAAAATATTTTTATTAGAATTAATTTTTTGAAGATTATTCATCCAGTAAGTAACGTATTCATAATTTTCATCCTTATAAACATTCCAAGAACACCAGAGATTTTTATCATTTGGCATGAGGCTTTCATCACCATGCAGAATAGTAAGATTTTTTTTGTATTTGATTAAATCCATTGCTTTTTTCTCTTTTTCACTTAAATCCTCAATACATTCCTCTATTTGATTTGGATGATTTGCCATAATTAGTAAATCATATTCCTCTGATTTTTCTTTATTGGAAATGAATATTCTATTATGTGATCTGTTAATTTTTACTTTCGAATTAAGCTCTACATCAAAGATTTTTAAATCCAATAATTTTTCAACATAAGTGTTGCTGCCTCCTAAAACTGAATACCATTGTGGACGATCGTAAAGATTTAACAAACCATGGTTGTTCAAGAAACTATTCATTGATTCGGCAGGATAGTTTGCTATCCCTTTAGAAGTGGAAGACCAAATTGCGGAAGTCATGGGAAGCAAATAACTTTCAATAAAAAGATTAGAAAAATTATAGGTTTTCAGCCACTTGCCTATACTTTCTTTGTTTTTGAAGTTTTTAGCTAAATAATTAAACCTCATAATGTCGATCAGTAATTTTATTTTTTTTAGATTTTTTAAAAAAGAAAAATTAAAAAACTCCTTAGAATTCCAAATCAAAAACTTTGAATTTACTGAAAAAGACATCTCTGTTTTATGCAAATCAATGTCAATTTCTTTAAAAAATTTCATTAAATTTTTATAATTCTTATCATTAAGTACGATAAAACCTGAATCTACCTTTATTGAAGTTTCTAGTTCTAGATGATGAGTATGGGTATGACCACCCAATCTATCCGACTTTTCAAAAATAGTTACTTCGTGATTTTTACCTAAAAAGTAAGCAGCAGATAATCCGCTAATCCCCGAACCAATTATTGCAATTCGCATGAATTACATTTTAGGTTATTTATCTGTTTACATGAGGAATAAAAATAGAAGAGATTTGTGTTTTTTACGATATAATTCTTCGCTTTGGGGCTATAGCTCAGCTGGGAGAGCGCCTGATTTGCATTCAGGAGGTCCGCGGTTCGATCCCGCGTAGCTCCACCAATTCCTTACAAAAAAATAAACTTAGAGATAAATATAAAGGTAAGAAACCAGGCACCAGAAGAAATTTTAGTTATTTCTCCATAACCCACTTTTAAAACGACGTAAGATAAAAATCCCAAAGCAATTCCGTCTGCTATGGAGAAGGTGAGGGGAATCATCACAATAATGATTAGCGCAGGCAATAAATCGACCATATCAGACCAATTTAATTTCTCCATTCCGCTTAGCATTAAAATAGCCACATAAATTAGAGCTCCGGCAGTAGCGTAAGCTGGAACTATAAGCGCCAGTGGAGAGAGAAATATCGCTAATAAAAAAAATAACCCTATAAAAATAGCTGTTAGTCCCGTCCTTCCGCCTGCCTCTACACCTGCAGAACTTTCCACGTAACTTGTTACTGGAGAGCACCCCAAAAGAGAACCTAAAAAACTTACGCTGCTGTCTGCTTTCAAAGCTTTATCAAAATTATTTGCATCTCCAGACTCGTTAATTAGATTAGCTCTATCAGCCACTCCTAAAAGAGTTCCTGTTGTATCAAAAAGATTAACAAATAAAAAAGACATGATTATGGTAATCATCGTCAAATCCAGCGCACCTAAGATATCCAGTTTTAACAAGACTGGTTCAATCGACGGCGGCATTGAAATTAAGCCATTGAATTGAACTAAATTTAATAATAAAGCAGATATCGTAATGGCGAGAACGCCTAATAAAATTGCACCAGGAATTTTTCTGATTGCCAAAACAGAAATTAAAAGAAACCCTAAAGCAGCTAATAATGTTTCAATATTTGAAAAATCTCCTAATTTTAAAAAAGTTGCATCATTGCTGATAATAATTCCGCCATTTTTAAGTCCAATGAATCCGATAAAAAGTCCGACACCAGAACCCATGGCAATTCTTAAGTTCAACGGAATGCTTTCAATCATCCAACTTCTTAATCTTGTTATGCTCATTAAGAAAAATAAAACTCCAGCTAAAAAAACAGCTCCAAGTGCTATTTCCCATGAGTAGCCCATTTCGCCAACTACTGTAAAAGTAAAAAATGCATTAAGACCCATCCCAGGAGCCAGACCAACTGGCCAATTTGCAAATAATCCCATAAGAATACAAGCCAGCGCTGCTGCGAGACAGGTTCCAACAAAAACAGCTCCTTGATCCATTCCAGTTAGCGACATTATTTGAGGATTAACAAAAATAATATATCCCATGGTTATGAAAGAAGTAAATCCACCTAATAATTCACCTCTCAAATTAGTATTATTTTCTTTTAGCTTAAAAAATTGTTCTACAAAGTTATTCATTATTTTGATTTTCAATTTTAGTATACATTTCTATAAGAATATAAAAGGATAGAATTTTAAGATTTTGACTTAATTTAATCTGCACTTTCTTATAACAAATAAATAACTTTTTTTGGCTAAAAATGGTGCATTTTTTAAAAAATTTAAAAAAATCAGGAGAAATATTGGAGAAAAAAACATGACATAATTTAAAAAGGGAGAATTTCCAAAATAAAAATTATTATGATCATGAAAAATTTAAAAAATAATCTAGCGGCTTTAGTTATTTGTATAACTTTTAGCCCATTTAGTTTCTCACAAAACGATGGGTTTTTTGAAGATGTAATAGTTACTGCAGAAAAAAGAAATGAGGGCCTTCAAGGTGTTTCACAAGCTGTAACAGCTCTTACTTCAACTGAGATAGAGGCAAAAGGAATAGATTCAATTGTTGACTTAACCTCAATTGCTCCTGGAGTGACAGTGGCTAAAAATGAAGGTTACAAAACTATCATTTCTATAAGAGGAATTGGAAATGAAACAAACCAAAATGCCATTGCTGCTCCATCTGTTGCTTATCATATAGACGGTATATTTGTTGCCTCGCCTTTCTCTCTTCAAACTGACTTTATTAACATAGATCGTATTGAAGTTTTAAGAGGCCCTCAAGGAACCTTATTTGGACAAAATTCTACTGGTGGAGCAATTAATGTAATTACAAAAGTGCCATCACTAGACGAATCTTTTAGCTATGGCTCAGTCACGGTAGGAGATTACAACCTAAATAAAGTTTCTAGTTATATAAGTGGTCCTATTTTTGAGAATGTTGCCGCGAGCTTTTCTTTTACTAAAACTAAAAGAGATGGGTTTTCAACAAATTTATTCAATGGGCAGGATTTAGACGATGATGATAGTTACAGCGTTAGAAACGATTTTTTCGTTGAACTTGATGATACTTCTTCTTTGAGATTTTTCGGACAGTTTGCAAATATAGACACTAATGGATCAGCTATGAAAGGCCTCGATGATACTACTGCCGGTGCTAGAAATTTAAGACAAGACACATTGTCTAAATTAACGTTAACTTCTTCCGTTTTAGCCGGAATTTATGAAAAGGATTTAGGATTTGCAAACTTAAAAGTTTTGGCAAGTAGTCAAAGTGATTCCATTCTTGTAGAGAGAGATAACGATCGACACGTCTACGGAACACCAGCTCCTTCCATACCAGGCATTAGCTTAGATACAGGTTCCTCTTCTTACACAAGAGCAGAATTTTTACCTGAAACTTCTGAGGTTGATACTGACACTTTAGAAATTAACTTAGTTTCGAACGAACCTATTTTGGATGGAAAGCTTGATTATGCATTCGGTATTTTTTATATGAATCATGAGATTGAAAATCACATCAGAGAATATTTAGATAAAAATGAGAATAACTTTCCTTTTGATCCAAAAAATAATATCAAGTACGAATGCGGAAGCGTTTACGCTCTCCCTGCTCCCAACTGTTTTGATACAGCTACCGGCGATCCTTACATAGCAGATTTTGGGTTTGTTACTGATGCTTTTCCAACCAGAGAATCGAAATCCATTTATGGACAGACTACCTACAGCATCAGCGATTCTTTGAGGTTTATTTCAGGTTTTAGATATACAGAAGATATTTTTGAATCGCTTGTCTCAAATTTTTTTGGAGCTGACGAACCTCCTTTATTGACTGGCGATACTAATGAAGTAACTGGGAGAGCAACGTTTGAATACGATCTAGATTCGGATACTATGATTTATTTCTCACAGACTAGAGGCTTTAAACCCGGAGGTTCTAATTTAACTTTTGGTCGAACAAAAGAAGGCGATGCTGCAAGAAATGCTTTTATGGTGTCTATTGGACAAGGTTTCTTATCAGCGGCTCTTGTCGATCCAATGGTACTTCCGACATTTGAATCTGAAACGGTCGATGCTACGGAAATAGGATTTAAAACTGACTTCCTAGATGGTCGAGCCAGAGCAAACGTTGCAATTTTCGATTATTCCTACGATAACCTTCAAGTCCAAGCAACAGATCCTGACGTATATAGAGGTGGAGTTGTAAATTTACCAGAATCAGAAGTTCAAGGGCTTGAAATTGAATTTACTGCATCACTTACTGATTTCTTAATTTTAGATGCTAACTTAGGTTTCTTAGATACCGAAGTTACTAAATCATATTTGTATTTAGATAATGTTAAAGCTCAGCAGTATTCTTTTGGAGGAGAAGTGGAAAGAGAAGCTTTGAGAGAAGATGTAATTGGAAACGATCTTCCCAAATCGCCTAAATTCACTGCAGATATTAGTTTAATTTATTCTGCGGATCTTTCTGACGGCAATGTTTTCAACTCAGCTTTACAATTTGTAAAAAGAGGAAAATTCTTTCAGAGGGTAGTTAACAACCCTGTAAATGATGTTGTAGATGGTTATGAAATTTTAAATTTCATGGCTGGAGTTGATTATTCTAGCGGCTGGGGTTTTGATGTTATGGTAACCAATATAGGCGATGAAGACGGTATGAACTCAGCGATGACAGATGTATTTGGAGTAGGGGCAACTGGAATAGAATATATTCCGCCGAGACAAATAATGACGCGAATAAGTTTAGATTTCTGAAAATATCAAATTTAATAAACCTCATTAAATAGCTTTTTTATATATTATTAATAAATATGGAAAAGCTATTCATAAGTGCTAATGAGCTTCTTAAAGACTCCTTTACCCTTGCATGGAATATTTACGAAAGTGGTTATAGACCTAACTATATAATTGGAGTTTGGAGAGGAGGAGCTCCAGTTGGGATAGCAGTTCAAGAGTTTTTAAACGTACTAGGAGTAAAATCAGACCATATTGCAATAAGAACATCTTACTACTCTGGTATTGATGAACGAAAAGACAAAGTTCAAGTATACGGATTAAACTATGTCATAAATAAAGTTGAGTCTGAAGATAAGCTCTTAATTGTCGATGATGTTCACGATACGGGAAACTCAATTCATCAAATAATCATTGACCTAAATAAAGCATGTAAAAAAAACACTCCAGAGATTAAAGTTGCCACTCCTTATTTTAAGCCAAATAAAAATGAAACGGATAATGAGCCTGATTATTTTATTCATAAGACAGATAAATGGCTTATTTTTCCTCATGAACTTGAGGGTTTAACTCTTGAAGAAATTAAAGAAAATAAACCAGAATTAAGTGAGTTTTTTGAAAAGATTAAGTCAAAAATTTAAATCTTGAGACAACTTAAAATGTTAAGTTACAAGCCTTGGCTGACTATTCCAACTATAAAGTAAAGCATAAAACCAGAAGCCATTTAAAATAGGTTCGACAATTGCATCTACTGCCGCCAAACTCAAAGAAACTCCTATTATCATAAAGCTCCAAGAAGTAGCAATTAAAAAGTGACCAATTGTATAAACAACTGCAAGAGATGCAGGTTTTAATAGCTTGTGAGCATATTTATGAAGGAGGAAAAACCAAAAGCCATTGATTATGGGTTCTATAATCGCATCAGCAGAAGCAAGTAAGAAATCAGCTTGAAAAATAATCGTGGCACAAGCCCAAGCTATTACTATGTGACCAACTGTATAAACAATTGACAATCCGAAACTGCTAAGTGAATGTATTAGAGTATTTACCTTACTTAGTTGAAAAACTAATTTTTTCATGTTCAGACATTTAAACATTTTGTGAAAAAGATTCAAGACCAAAAAAGGTGCAAAGAAGAAGAATTATTAAATTATTTCTACAAATTATTAAAAACACTTCAAATTTTTATTAATTTCTTCTTAAAGATTTTGATAAGCTCTTCAACGTGCTTTAGACCTGTATAAGTAGGCCTTATAATAACCGCTAACTCTCTATGTGGACCAGGTTCGTCTAGTTCTGTTTCAACTAATGAAGGTATTGACTCAATCAATTGTTTAACCGCTAGCTTGGGAACTAAAGTTTTCCCCATTTTACCTGCAACTAACTGAATCAAAGTGCCCATCGATGAAGATTCCATAGAAAACTTTTTTTTGGTTGAAATTTTACAAGCTGAAACAATATGTTTTTTTAGGCAATGTCCATCTTCCAGCACTAATAAATTTGAGTAATCAATATTTTTAGCCTTAATCTTTTTCTTTTTTTTAATCATTTCTTCTTTATGAGAAATTAAGTAAAGGTTTTCTTTCCAGAATTTTATAGCCAACAAGCCTTTTACATCAAAGGGCAAGGCCAAAACTGCCATATCAAGATCACCATCTTTTACTTTGGTTACCAACTGATTTGATTGGCCCTCTACAATTTTTAAATTCAAGTTAGGGAAATTTCTTTTCAATTCAGGCAAAATTAATGGCAAGAAGTATGGACCCACTGTGGGAATGATTCCCATGGAAATCGAAGAATTTAATGCAGAATTATTCTTATTATCTAAGTTATAAATATCTTGCATGTGAATTTTTATTTCTTTAGCCTTTTTCAATATTTCTTCACCTGGTTTTGTAACTATTACCTTTTTATTGTCTCGTTCAAAAATTTGAGTACCTAGATCTGCTTCCATCTCATTAATTGCATTACTCAATGTAGAAGGAGAAACGAAACATTCTTCTGCTGCCTTCTTAAAATGTAGGTTTTTTTGAATACTTAAGGCGTAATTAATTTGTTTAAGAGTAATCATTTCATGTTCATTATAATCGAATATAAAATTCATTTTAAGTATATTTATTAAATTATAAATTCGGTGTTAAGATTAAATAAATTACTTATTTGGAGTTATAAATGGAAGATAAATCTGAGGGTAAATGCCCTGTAATGCATGGCGCTATGACTAGGAACAGCGCTTCCGGAACAGCCAATCAAGATTGGTGGCCTGATCAACTTAATTTAAATATTCTTCATCAACACGACAAAAAGTCTAACCCAATGGGAGAAGACTTTGACTACAGATCGGAGTTTGAAAAAATTGATTATGTTGCTTTGAAGAAAGACTTAAACGACTTAATGACTGATTCACAAGATTGGTGGCCAGCTGATTATGGACACTACGGGCCTTTTTTCATCAGACTTACCTGGCACGCTGCTGGAACTTATAGAAGCACCGACGGAAGGGGTGGAGGTGGAACTGGAGCCCAAAGATTTGCGCCGCTGAATAGTTGGCCTGATAACGGAAACTTAGACAAAGCTAGAAGACTTCTTTGGCCAATTAAAGAAAAATACGGTAATAAAATTAGTTGGGCCGACCTTTTGATATTAGCAGGAAATGTTGCAATTGAATCAATGGGTGGAAAAACTTTTGGTTTTAGTGGTGGAAGACCAGACATATGGGCACCTGAAGAAGACATTTTATGGGGAGTCGAAGACGAGTGGTTAGAAAATAGACGCTATCAAGGAGAAAGAGAATTAGATAATCCTTTGGCAGCTGTTCAAATGGGCTTGATTTATGTCAATCCTCAGGGACCAGACGCTAATCCTGATCCTTTGGCTAGCGCACACGATATAAGAGAGACATTTGGCCGCATGGCTATGAATGATTACGAAACTGTCGCTTTAGTTGCAGGTGGTCATACTTTTGGAAAATGTCATGGAGCTGGAGATGCAGATTTAGTTCAGGTTGAGCCTGAAGGTGCTCCTATAGAACAAATGGGTTTTGGTTGGGCTAATAAATTTGGACTTGGACAGGGTGGAGATACTATTACCAGTGGACTAGAAGGAGCTTGGACTGCTAATCCTACACAGTGGGATAACGGCTATTTCGACCTTTTATTTAAGTACGAATGGAAACTAGGTAAAAGTCCTGCAGGAGCTCATCAGTGGTATGCTGTAGATCAAAAGGAAGAAGATATGGCTCCTGATGCTCATGATCCTTCAAAAAAAGTGCCAACAATAATGGCTACGACGGATATCGCACTTAGAGAAGACCCAAGTTACAAGAAAATATCCAAAAGGTTTCACGAAAATCCTGAAGAATTTGCTGATGCATTTGCTAAAGCATGGTTTAAGCTTCTCCATAGAGACATGGGTCCTAAAACTAGATACATGGGTCCTGAAGTTCCTGATGAAGAGCTTATTTGGATGGACCCAGTTCCAGAAGGTAATAAGAGTTTTGACATTGATAAAGCAAAAGAAAAAATTCTTTCCAGCGGCTTATCTATACAAGAGCTTGTAGAAACTGCATGGGCAAGTGCCTTCACTTATAGAGGTTCAGATATGAGAGGAGGAGCTAATGGGGCTCGAATTCGATTGGCGCCTCAAAAAGATTGGGAAGCCAATAAACCCGAGCAACTCTCTAAAGTTTTAGATGTATATGAATCGATATCGAAAGACGTCGATGCTTCTATTGCTGATTTAATAGTTTTAGGAGGAAATGTGGGAATCGAAAAAGCTTCTGGAATGGATGTTTCATTCACTCCTGGCAGAGGTGATGCATCTCAAGAGCAAACTGATCCTGATTCTTTCGAGTACCTTGAACCTCTTTCAGACGCTTTTAGGAATTATCATCGTTCTGGACTATCCGTCTCCGCGGAGGAAATGATGTTAGATAAAGCGCAGCTTTTAGGTTTAACTGCACCAGAAATGACAGTTCTTCTAGGTGGAATGCGCTCATTGGGAATAACTTCAAGTAACTATGGATTGCTTTCTGATAATCCTGAAGAACTTTCAAATGACTATTTCAAAACTCTTTTAGATATGAGAGTTCAATGGAAGCCAAACGGAACTGGCAATTCATACGAAGCTTTAGATAGAGTCACAGGCGAGAAAAAAAGAACGGCGTCTAGAGCCGATCTTGTTTTTGGATCTAATTCTCAATTAAGGGCGTTGGTTGAAGTTTATGCCACAGACGACAATAAGGAAAAGTTTACTAAAGACTTCATAAGCGCATGGAATAAAGTAATGAATCTTGATAGATTTGATATTTCTTAATATTACCTATTAAATATATTCATTAAAGGGGGAGTTTAGACATGTATGACCTTGTTATACGAAACGGACTTATAGTAGATGGTTCCGGAGAAAAACCATTTACGGGCGATATTGCTATTCATGATGAAAAAATATCTTTAGTTTCAGGATCTATAAAAGACAAAGGAAAAAAAGAAATTGATGCTGAAGGCAAGTTAGTAACCCCTGGCTGGGTAGACATTCATACTCATTATGATGGCCAAGTCTGCTGGGATCCTTATTTAACACCCTCAAGTTGGCACGGAGTGACAACAGCAGTCATGGGAAATTGCGGAGTAGGTTTCGCTCCCGTTAAACCTGGAGAAGAAAATTTTTTAATCCAATTAATGGAAGGAGTAGAAGATATTCCAGGTTCTGCCCTGCACGAAGGTATTGAATGGGATTGGGAAACGTTTCCTCAATTTCTTGATGCAATAGATAAAAAAGAATTTGTTATGGACTTAGGTTTTATGATTGGTCATGGTCCTTTAAGAAGTTATGTAATGGGGCATGATAGATGTCAAAACCAAGTTGACGCTTCTGAGTCTGAAATAAACAAAATGTCAGAACTTGTTACTGAGGCTATTAATGCGGGTGCTCTTGGATTTAGTACTTCGAGAACTATTTTACATAGAGATATATATGGAAAATATGTGCCCGGGACTGAAGCTAGCTCTGAAGAAATGAGAGCCCTTGCTTTTGGTGTCGATAAAGCTGGAGAGGGAACCCTAGAAATTACATCCGATTGGCTCGATGAAGAGATAGAAATGTCATGGATGAAAGAATATGTGAAGAAAAGTAACTGTGGATTAACTTTCTTGCAAACAAACGGAGACGCTGTTAAAACAATTTTATTTTCAGAAGAACATTTTTTAAAAGGCAAAAATATTCGTCCTCAATTTCCAGGAAGAAATGTAGGTCTAATGTTTGGATTTGAAAGTTCTTTAAATCCTTTTATGCAATATCCAGCTTATAAAGAAATTGCTCATCTGCCTCATGACCAAAAATATGAAATTATGAAAGATGCTGATTTTAAAAATAAATTACTTAGTCAAAAGCCTAATCTTGAAGCAGAAATAGAAAAAAAACTTGCAGAGACTGATAATACGAAAACAAGAGAGGAAATTGAAAAAGATGCAGAGCTTCTGGTAAACCTAACTACAAATTATAAAACTCAATTTGTTTTGGGAACTCCTCCCAATTATGAGCCTAAAAAAGAAGATAGCATTGCAGAAATTTCTCAAAAGAAAGGTATTTCAGAGCTTGAAGTTATGTTCGACGAAATGATGAAAAATAATGGTACAAATTTAATATATGCAGCTTTCACACCATATGAAAATTATAAGCTTAATTTTGTTGAACAAGCATATGGATTAAAATCTTCTGTTGCCGGAGGAAGTGACGGTGGAGCTCATTGTGGATTAATATGCGATGCGAGTATGCCCACAACTAATCTATCTCACTGGGCAAGAGACCGCGAAGCTGGCAAAAAATTTCCACTTGAGAAGTTAGTAAGAAAACAAACTAAAGATACAGCAGAAACCTTTGGTCTTTTTGATAGAGGAGAAATTAAAACTGGCATGTTGGCTGATATTAATATTATTGATTTTGAAAAATTAAATGTAAGTCATCCCAGAATGATTCATGACTTGCCTTTGGGAGGAAAACGCTTAATTCAGGATGCTACAGGATATGTTGCAACAATAAAAAGAGGGCAAATTGTAAGTGAAAATGGCTCAGCAACCGGAGTCCTTCCGGGAAACTTATTAAGGGGCAAGCAAACTTGTGAAGTTAAATCTGAAATTTCTAAAGTCTCTTTCTTTGATAGAACTATCAGGTTGGCGTTGATTAAACTTGCCCAGTGGTATTGGAAATTTAATAAAAAACCAATTAAATCTACAATTGTTTCCACGACGAGTTAATATTTAATCATCATGTTTGTTTTGGGTATTACAGGCGGTATAGGCTCAGGTAAAACCGTTGTTACAGATATTTTTTCTGAATTGAATATTGATGTTATTGACGCCGATATAGCTTCTAGAAAAGCAGTTGAAAAGGGTTCCGCATGTCTTAAAGAAATAGAGAATTACTTTGGTAGTGAAGTTATTTTGAATGATGGAAACTTAAACAGACAAAAACTTAGAGAAATAATTTTTGATAAAGAAGATAAAAAAGAATGGTTAGAAAAATTATTGCATCCCCGAATTTTCGAAATCATCAACAACGAATTAGCTGAATCAAAAACTCTATACACAATTCTTGTATCTCCGTTGTTATTCGAAACTGGTCAAAATAAGTTATGTACCAGAACTTTGTTAATTGACGCAGATGAGAAGTTTCAAATCGAAAGAGCCTCTATTAGAGATAGCGTTCCTGAAGATCAAATCAAAAATATAATTGAAGCTCAAATGCCAAGATCTGAAAAAATTCGTCTTGCCAATGATATAGTTTCTAATGACAGCACATTAGAAAGTCTAAGAGAAAAAATAATTTCTTTGCACAATACTTATATAGAATTATCAAGAAAAAAATGAAATGCTTGCATTGTAAAAAAAGTTTTTCCGTAAACGATAAAAAATACTTACCTTTCTGTTCCTCTAGGTGCAAATCGTTGGATTTATCAGATTGGTTAAGTGAAGTAAATAAGATTTCTGATCCACTTACTCCCGAACAAGAAAAATTTTAAAAAAAGCAACTGATTCCAGAAATACCCGCTCCATTGTGTGCAAGAGATTTTTCTAAATCTTTTTCTTTAACACCTCCAAGTGGAAAGCTTTTGCCCTCGAAACTTTTTGAAAGTTCTTTAAATTTTTTCCAACCAAGTTTTTTATTTTTATTTTTATCAATCAGAACAGGGGAAATTAAGATGTAATCACATTTTAGTTCATTGGCTTTATTTATTTCTTCTTGGTTATGACATGAGGCCCCTAAAATAAATCCATTATTCTTTTTTTTCTCTGAACGCATTAAATCCTTTGAAGTTAAGTGAATATTTGAAAAATTATCAACCGGATTACGAGAATTAAAAATTATTATTGATTGATTTTTTTTAGATAGATTTATGACTTTTTTGATAAAATTTTCAGAATAAGATGATTCATTTAATCTTATAATTAAAGCTTTCTTAGAGCCTTCAAAGAACCTTTCTATTTTAGGAAGTAAACTTTTATTTAAATTAAAAGGAGTAATACCTATAAACTTAACTTCTGTAATCACTATTTATTGATATATATTCTTTTGTAAGATCCGATCCAATAACTGTAAAAGAATTTTTAGATTTACCAATAGATAATTCTATATTAATTTTTCTTTTTTTAAATTCTTTCTGACCTTGATTCTCTTTATACTTTTTGGACAAATTTCCCTTTACGAGAACGGGATATTTTCCAATTTTTAAAGATAATTTTTCTATATCAAATTCTTGTACATCTGCATTTCCTGCAGCTACAACTATTCTTCCCCAATTAGGATCTTCACCAAAAGCTGCAGTTTTTACCAAAGGTGAGTTTGCAATTTTCATTGCAATTTTTTTACAACTAAGCTCAGATGACAATCCCTTTACAGTAATATTTAAAAGTTTAGTGGATCCTTCGCCATCTAAAACTAACTTTTCAGATAATTTTTGAAAAACCGAAAATATGTCTTTTTCTATTTTTGTTATATTTTTCTTAACGTCTATTTCACTCGTACCAGTGGCAACTAGGACACTAGAATCGCTGGGTGATTGGTCTCCGTCTATCGAAACAGCATTAAAAGTCTTATCGCAAATTCTTTTATGCATTTTTTTTAAAAAGGAGTCAGGAATTTTTAAATCAGTGAAAACGTAGCTTAGTGTCGTAGCCATATTTGGTTCTATCATGCCTGCTCCTTTTGCAACTCCTACAATATGATATTTTTTTGAGCCTATTTTGACTGGTAATTTGATTATTTTGCTTTTGGTATCTGTAGTCATTATTGAAGTCGCAAAATCATTCCAAGAATTTTTATTTAAGTTCTTAAAACATTCGTTAAATGCTAGGGATAAAGATTTCATGTTCAAGAGCTGCCCAACCACGCCAGTAGAGAATGGTAATATATGGTCAATTGGAACGCCTGATAAATTAGATATTTCTTTTGCGAGTTTTTTAGTATCTGAAACTCCTCTTTTTCCTGTAGCTGCATTTGCGTTACCGGCATTAATTGCAAGAATTTTTCTTCCTTTCTTCTTAGTTTTTATATGATTTAAGCAAATTTGTACTGGAGCAGATTTGAACTTATTTGAAGTAAATAAAGCAGACACATTTGCTTTCGAATTCAACTCAACTAAAGTTGTATCTAAACGTCTTCCATAGCTTGTGTTCGTGGAAGCGCAACCGATATTAATTTCTTTTATCATCTTCTTTTCTTTCTATTTGCCTTGGCCTGCATTCTTCGTAACTTTCTGTTTCCCTCTTCAACTTTAGGTTTTTCCCTAACTTCAGGACTATCTATATTCTTTGAATCAAACAATGAAGGAGCATCCGCATGTTTAGAAACTAGTTTCTTTGATTCTGGTTCAGTTAAAGTATTTGCATTTGCTGAAACTGTTACTATTGATAAATATCTAATTGATTCAAATTTAATATCCTCAAGTAAGACTTGAAACATCTCAAATGATTCTCTTTTGTATTCCAATCTAGGATCCTTTCCAGCATAACTTCTAAATCCTATATTTTGTCTCAATTGTTCAAGAGAATTGATATGATTTTTCCAAGATTGATCGATAACTTGCAAGACTATCTGTTTTTCTATTTCACTAAATATATCTTTGTGTTCATTTGCCTTCTCTTCATATTTTTTTTCAAGGATGTCAATTAGCTCAAGATTAGTTTTCTCTAAGTCTAGTTCTTGATTATTTAATATGGCTTTAACATCGATCTTAAGATCATATTCCTTTTCTAAAATTTGCTCAAAATCCTCAATCTTCCAATTAGATTCTATCTCGTATTCAGGCAAATATTTTTGAAATTGTTTAGACATAACATCTACTCTCATAGTTCTGATAAGATCAGAAATATTAGTTTCATTTAAGATCTCTTTTCTTTGTGCATAAATAACATTTCTTTGTTCATTCAAGACATCATCAAATTCTAGAATTCTCTTTCTAATATCAAAATTACGACCTTCAACTCTCCTCTGAGCCCTTTCAATTGCATTAGTCAACATTCTATGTTCTATGGCTTCTCCTGGTTGCATTCCGCCAATTGATTTCATTAAATTTTTCATTCTATCTGGAGCAAAAATTTTCATTAAAGGGTCTTCTAAAGAAAGAAAAAACTGCGTGGAACCTGGATCCCCTTGACGCGCGCATCTACCCCTAAGCTGATTATCTATTCTTCTTGATTCATGTCTTTCCGTACCAATTACATGTAAGCCCCCGATGTTCAAGACCTGCTTTTTGCTTTCAGAGTCTTCTGGCAGTCCTCCTAGCACAATATCAGTTCCTCTTCCGGCCATGTTAGTAGCAATAGTAACTGATCCTAATCTTCCTGCTTGAGCAATAATTTCTGCCTCTTGCTCATTTTGACGAGCATTCAAAACTCTGTGATCTATTTTTTTATCCTTAAGTTTTTTAGAAATTAATTCAGAAGTTTCTACAGAAATTGTTCCTACTAAGATGGGGTTGCCCTTTTCATTTACCTCAATAATATTTTCAATAATCGCATTATATTTTTCTTCAAGGGAGAGATAAATCTTATCTTCTCCATCCAATCTAATCATTGGAAGATTAGTTGGAATTGCCAAAGTCTCGAGGCCATAAATTTCCTCAAATTCTGCTGCCTCAGTTTTTGCTGTTCCTGTCATTCCGGAAAGCACTTCAAATGATCTAAAAAAATTTTGAAAGGTTGTTGATGCAAGTGTTTGGCTTTCAACTTGAATTTGCAGACCCTCTTTCATTTCTAGTGCTTGATGAACACCTCCCGAAAGCCTCCTTCCTGGCATAGCTCTTCCAGAGTTTGTATCAACTAGAACAATTTTCTTATCACTTACAAGATAATCTATATTTTTCTGAAAAAGAAGATTTGCTCTCAAAATAGATGTGAGCATATCCAGATGTTTTAAATTTTCAGTGGCATAAAGTGTGTCTGTAAAAGAAATGATTTCCCTTTCTTTTAAAGCCTTTTCAATTTTTTCATGCCCTTGATTAGAAAATTCAATTGAATTCGAAGAAAGATCAATTTGGTAGTCTCCTTTTTTTTCGATTTCTCCTGTTTCTGAATCAATAAGTTCTTCTTCTAGAGATGGAACTATTTTTTTTAACTCTAAGTATAAGGAAGAGTTATCTTCAGCAACACCGCTTATAATTAGTGGTGTTCTTGCTTCATCAATCAAAATGGAATCTACTTCGTCAACAACAGCAAAATAAGGATTTCTCATCGCTTGATGTTCTTCCTTTAAGATCATGTTATCTCTTAAATAATCAAAGCCAATTTCATTATTTGTGACGTATACAACATCTTTAGAGTAGATATCTTTTCTTGAAATTTGGTCTAATTCTGAAAGCACATAACCTACGGACATCCCTAATTTTTCATAAACTGGACTCATCCACAAAGCATCTCTTTTAGCTAAGTATTCATTTGCGGTAATAACTAAAGTACTTTTTTCGGTAAGGGCATTCAAATAACAAGGGAGAGTAGCGACTAAAGTTTTCCCTTCTCCAGTAGCCATTTCAGCAATTTTCCCCTCGTTCAGCACTATTCCTCCTAATAATTGACAATCATAATGTCTCAAACCAATAGACCGTTTACTTGCCTCTCTCACAGCAGCAAAAGCTTGAGGCAAAATACTATTTAAAGAATCACCTTTAGATATAAATTTTTTAAATTCTTTTGTTTTAGATTTAAGTTCTTCGTCGCTTAGGGTTTCGAATTCACTTTCAAGACTGTTAATAACTTCAACTAATTTCTGGGCATTTTTTAATGCTCTATTATCTTTATTGCCAAATATAAAGCTTAAAAATGACATATTAGATTTTAAAAAATTATCCCAAACTAGGATCAATTATTGGCTCAATATACCTTATCTCAGGAGCATCTCCATCGGAAGATATTACTTCCCAAGCATCTGGTAATTCCAGCAATCTATTAAGTAATAAATTATTAAGAGAATGTCCTGACTTGTACCCTTCAAATTCAGCAACGATATTGTATTGGAGAAGATATAAATCTCCGATCACATCCAATATTTTGTGTTTCACTAATTCTTGACTAGATCTAAGTCCATCTTCATTCAAAATTTCGTCTTCTCCAATAACAACTGCATTTTTTTCGCTTCCACCAAGTGCTAGCTTATTTTTCTTCATATAATCAATGTCACTCATAAACCCAAAAGTTCTTGCTCTAGAAATTTCTTTTAGAAAAGTTGTTGAATTAAAATCCACCGTTGAAGTGCTATTATATTTTTTTTGCTTTTCATCATCATAGACTAAAGTATAAGTTACTTTAAACCCATCATAAGGAGCCAATTTTGCATA
Organism: uncultured SAR86 cluster bacterium; assembly: GCA_902524805.1. Classification (GTDB taxonomy): domain Bacteria; phylum Pseudomonadota; class Gammaproteobacteria; order Magnimaribacterales; family AG-339-G14; genus CASICS01. The sequence continues at coordinate 30,290 of CABZES010000010.1, forward strand.
AGCTCCATCTGACGTTTCAACTTTTATTTCTTCCTTAATTTTTATAAATTTCTTTGGTTTAGTTTGTTGTCTAATTCCTGCGGACTGAATTAAAAAAACAAATGGACTTGCACTACCATCCATTATGGGCACTTCCATGTCGTCAACTTCCACAATCACATTATCTATTCCCAAACCTGCAAAGGCAGACATCAAATGCTCAATGGTAGCTATTTGGGTATCACCTTGTACAAGTGTTGTTGCTAGAGTAGTTGCACCCACATTATTAACTATTGCTTTAATTTCTACTTGGGGGTCTAAATCTATTCTTCTGAAAATTATCCCTGTGTCTTCCTCAGCTGGAAATAAGTTCAGCTTTATCTGCCTGCCAGAGTGTAAGCCAACTCCCGTTGCTTTGATCGGATTTGTAAGAGTTCTTTGAACTAACATCTAGTTATTATTTTAATTTCTTTGTCTTTTTGCTTCAAATAGAATAACAGAAGTTGCGTTAGAGACGTTAAGGCTTTCTAACCTCGAATCAATAGGAATTTTGATTTTTTCATTAGCTTCACTAGCTAAAAATTTTTGAATTCCTTTATCTTCAGATCCAAATATTAGAGCTTTTGAGCCTTTAAAATCTACTTCAAAAAAACTTAAATCTGCTTGCCCAGTACAAGCATAAATCTCTATGAAATTCCTTTGTAGCATCTTTACTGTATTTCGAAGATTGCTAACGACAATGACAGGAATAATCTCCGATGCAGCTTTTGAAACTTTTCTAACCGTCGGTGTTAAATGACAGGCTCTATCTTTAGGAATAATTATTGCATCAACGCTTGCGCCTAAAGAAGTCCTTAAAATAGATCCAAAATTCTGTGGATCTTTTATATGATCTAAGATTACTATTAAAGGAGATTGCTTAAGTAAAATATTTTTTTCTAAAAAATTAATATCTTCCATTTCCCTTGGATGAAAAAATGCTTCTATTCTTTCAATGCCTTCAAAAATTATTTCTACGTTATTTCTCTTTGAAAGAGAAATAATATTTAAGATTCTAGAGTCTTCAGAAGTATCTTTTATCTTAATTTTTTTAATTTTTTTTGGCTCATTCTCTAAAAGAGTTTTTATAAAATTGATATCTTTGGTACTTAATAATCTACTCATAATTAACTCATCGATAAATTTACTCTTCCTTTAAAAGACTCTACTGAATCAATTTTTATTTTTAAACTATCACCAATATGAAAACTTCTTTTATTTTTCGTTGATTTCATAGATATGGAGGATTCATCAAAAACCAGGTAATCTTTTTTACTTAATTTGCTGACATGAACAAAGCCCTCAATATTTAATTCTAATATTTTTATAAAAATCCCAAATTCAAAAGCAGATACTATGATGCCATCAAAAGTTTGACCTAAATAATTTTCAGCACATTTGCACTGCAGAAATTTAGTTTCTTTTCTACTTATTTTTTCAGCATTTCTATCTTTAATAGAAATATCTTCAGCAATATCAGAAACAGAATTTGATGAATAAGGAAACGAACTATTCTTGATAAAAGTCTTTTTAGAATTTTTTGAGTCTATATTTTGTGTTATCAAAGTTTTGATGCATCTATGTACAACTAAATCAGCGTAACGTCTTATAGGAGAAGTAAAGTGTGTATATTTATCTAACGATAGGGCAAAGTGTGATGTAATCTTTGGATCATACTTAGCGAGAGACATGCTTCTTAGAATCTGTGAGTTAATTATTTCCGAAGATTTTTTTCTTTTTGCAGCCTTCATCCAAGAAATTAAATTTTCCCTTACTTTGTAGGAATCCATATTATTTTTAATTTGCCTACTCGTAAGAAAATTTTTTAAATTTAAAATTTTGAGAGGATCTGGTTTTTCGTGAGATCTATATATAGATGGAATTTTTGATTTGTCTATTAACTGAGCGGCGCAAACATTCGCAAGAATCATACATTCTTCAACAAGTTGATGCGAATGATTTCTTTCCAACGGAAGGAAACTTTTAATTTTTTTGTCTTTATCAGACAGAGGATAATATTCAGGCAAATCAAAGTCTATTGCTTGTCTTTTTGATCTATTTGCAGCTAGCAATCTATAAATTTTTTCTAAAGATTTTAAGCTTTCGGCAACTTCAATGAGCATATGAGGTTTTTCTTTTTCAAAGTACTTTCCCAATTTTTCGTATGTGAGTCTTGCTTTAGATTTGACAACTGAATTATAAAATTTGAAATCATCTATCTCGCCATTTCTATTTAATTGCATTTCACATGTGAGTGTTAACTTATCCTCATCTGGTTTTAAAGAGCAGAGATCATTTGAAATTTTTTCCGGCAACATTGGAATAACTTTTCTTCTAAAATAAATGGAAGTTCCTCTGTTTATCGCTTCCAAATCCAAAGCAGAATCAAACTTTACATATTCTGCAACATCAGCAATCGCTACAAAAAGGGAAAAACCCGAACCATTTGGTTTTGCAAAAAGAGCATCATCAAAATCTTTTGCAGATTTTCCGTCGATGGTTACAAAAGGAAGATTCCGTAAATCCTTTCGTATATTTTTATTTAAGTCTTTAAAAGAGCTATCTATTCTATTAGTTTCAGAAATAACTGGTTTTGGCCAATTTAGCTGAATATCAGATCCTTCTATGGCAACTTCAAAAGCTTCTTCGAAAGGATCTGATATTTGTTTAGAAGAAATTATTCTTGCTGTTGGTCTGTATTTTAAACTGGGTTGTTTAACTATTTTCGCCTCAAAAATATCTCCTACCTTTTTTGAATCAGATATCTTGGACTCGATCAAAATGTCAAAATGATAAGAAGAATCAATTGAATTAAGAAAATACCTTTTATTTGAATATTTTAATATTCCTTTAACATTTTTCGTGTTCCTCTTAACGACTTCAACTATTTTAGCTCTATCTTTAAAAGTTATTGAACACTTAACAATATCGTTTGGAAAAACCTTAAACATTTCTCTTTTTGGCAAGAAATAATTTTCTTCTTGAGAAACCTCAAAAATACCTTTGCCTGATTTATTAAGCTTTACTTGTCCTGTTAAGAGTTCTTTATTTGGCATTTATAATGAGTATAATTTTATAAATAAATTTATTAATCAAATGTATTCTACTTGGTAAATAATTTATAGCTTTATAATGAATAGTACACCTGATATCAGTGACAAATTTCCAGAGTTAAAATTTATAAATATCCAATTTAGGAATTTTGGCGCAAGTAAATTTTTTTTTGGAGAGATAGTTACTGCGATTTGTCCCGAAGATAATTCAAAAATAAAAAAGATTCTAGATGAACCTGGAAATAAAAGAGTTTTGGTGGTTGATGGACAAGCAAGTTTTAAAGTAGCGCTTTTAGGAGACATGATAGCTGAATCAGCTTTTAAAAATGATTGGGCAGGGGTAATTATAAATGGCTGCGTAAGAGATATAGAAATTTTAAAAACCATCGATATGGGAATTCTAGCCATCGGAGCGGTTCCCAAGAAAAGTGAAAAATTAGATAAAGGTTCTTTGCGTGAGGATATTAGAATTGGAGATATTCGTATTTCTAATGGAAACTGGGTTTATGCCGATGAAAATGGCGTTTTAATTTCTGAAGAAAAGTTGGATTTAAGTTGAGAAAAATAAGCACTTTACTATTACTTTCTGGATTTTTTTATATAACAATTTCCATTTTTCAAATTTCAGCTGTAGCTGACGCATTAAAATTAATCTTAATGATTAATAATACTTTCTTAGAAGGAATTCTTTTTATTATTTCCCTTTTTATAACATTTACTCCTTTATTAGGACCAGTATTAGGAATCATTGGAGCTACTTTTGTTTGGGATTGGAATATTTTATTAGCTTTTTTATTATTTTTTTGGCCGTATTTTTTTGGCGGAATTGTTTGGTTTTTATCCAACAAAAATAAAATTAAAAATAAAAAAGGAAAAAAAATTGATGCAGAAGATGCAGAAATTATTAGAGAATGGAAAAGGTAATTAGATTAGATCTTGTCTAAAGTTCCACCCATTAATTGATGAATGAGTTGAACACCTTTTAGAGGCCTTATCAAAACTTTAAATTCATTAATTTTGTTCTTTTCATTCCATGAAATTAAATCAACACCATTAATTTTTATTCCATCAAGCTCTAATTCAAATTCTAAACAAGCATTGTTTTCATTTATTATTTCTTTTGTATATTTGAAAGACTCATCGCCAAAAACCAGAGCCGCTGCAGAAAGATATTTGATTGTTAATTCTTTTCCTTCTTGAGGAGAAAATACTACAGGGGAAAAAAAGACACAGTCATTATCGATAAGATCCGAAAGTTTTTCAGATTCTCCTGACTCAACTATTTCATGCCATTTTTCTATAGGTTTCATAAATAAAAACGGAGCTGGCGATTGGATTTGAACCAACGACCGCCTGATTACAAATCAGGAGCTCTACCAACTGAGCTACGCCAGCAACGATGTGATTATATATTTATTTTTGTATCTTTAAAGAAACTTCTCCAGAGGAGACTTTCTTTTTTATCTCATCAACGAGTAAATTTAAAGAGCCGTCATCATTAACGTCTAGAGCGATGCAATTACTTGAGGAATAATTAGAAACTGTAACTTTTTTATTTTTCAAAATATTTAATTTCTCAAAATCTTTTTTATAAAATTTAAAACCTTTTTTTAAAAAAATAGGCAAGTCTTTTAATATTTCAGAGATAATTTCTGAAATCAACAAATCTCTATTAATCTTGAGTAACGGATTTTCAATATGGAGAGATGTCCACTCTTGATTGATAAATTCATTACTTGTCATAAAAACATTTAGCCCAATACCAATCACAAGAGATAGTTTGTTATTAACGACTTTAGTTTCTATTAAAATTCCTCCAAATTTTTTCCCTTTCAAATATAAATCGTTTGGCCATTTAACTTTCGCTCTTATCTTATAAATATTTTTTAAAGCCCTGCATACATTTAGTGCAATTAGAATACTAAAACCATCTAGCTCAGATAAATCTTCATTTAAAAGAGTCCCAATGGATAAATAAATATTATTATTTTTGGGGCTTTCCCAAACTTTTCCAGACCTTCCTTTTCCCTTTGTTTGCATTTCGGCAATACAAATGTTGAATGTATTAACGCTCTGTTCTTTCTTAAGCAAATAAGAATTTGTTGAATCAATTTGATTAAAAATTTCTAAATTCACCTTTAGATTTTTATTAAGATTCAAAAGAGAGACAATTTTTTCTTGATTTAGCCTCTTTTGATTGACATCTTTCATATGTAGCAAGAGAATACCCATCCCGATAGGAGGGGTTGGGGAGCGGTCAAACCCAGCTGACTGTAAATCAGCCGCTTCGGCTTCGCAGGTTCGAATCCTGCCCCCTCCACCAGGATGTGAAATAGTTTCTCAATAATATAACTATAATTTTGTTGCATTTATTCTCAGAATTGAGTATAAACGCGAACGGAGTTTTGGGTCTAGGGTTACTGTTCATTGAACAATTTTTTTTACCTTATATTCAATGTTCTTAACTTGGGAATGCTCATATAGCTCAGTCGGTAGAGCACTTCCTTGGTAAGGAAGAGGTCACCGGTTCAAATCCGGTTATGAGCTCCAAAGGTTTAAAAAATACTGTACAAATTAAAGAGGAAGATTAAATGTCTAAGGAAAAATTTGAAAGAACGAAACCTCACTTAAATGTGGGAACTATTGGCCATGTTGACCATGGTAAAACCACGCTTACGGCAGCTCTGACTAAGGTTTGTGCTGAAGCATATGGATCTGGAGAAGCTGTAGCATTTGATGGTATTGATAATGCTCCTGAAGAAAGAGAAAGAGGTATTACAATTGCGACTTCCCACGTTGAATATGATTCTCCAGCAAGACATTACGCTCACGTAGATTGTCCAGGACACGCTGATTACATTAAAAATATGATTACTGGTGCAGCTCAAATGGATGGAGCTATTCTTGTTGTTAATTGTGCAGATGGCCCAATGCCACAAACTAGGGAACACATTCTTTTAGCAAGACAAGTGGGTGTACCTTTTATTGTGGTTTATCTTAATAAAGCAGACCAAGTTGATGACGAAGAGCTCATTATGCTTGTTGAAGAAGAAATAAGAGAGCTATTAACAGAATATGATTTTCCAGGAGCTGACACTCCTGTAATAGTTGGTTCAGCTTTAAAAGCTTTAGAAGGAGATACTTCAGATCATGGAGTTGAGTCAGTCAAAAAACTAGTTGAGTCAATAGATTCTTATATCCCTGAGCCTACAAGAGAAACAGATAAGCCTTTTTAATGCCTATTGAAGATATTTTTTCTATTCAAGGTAGAGGAACGGTAGTCACCGGAAGAATCGAAAGAGGGATGGTGAATGTAAACGATGAAATGGAAATTGTTGGAATCAAAGATACTGAAAAAACTGTTTGTACAGGTGTCGAGATGTTTAGAAAATTATTGGATCAAGGAAGAGCCGGTGAAAATGTAGGAGTTCTTTTAAGAGGAACTAAAAGAGAAGACGTTGAAAGAGGTCAAGTACTTTCAGCTCCTGGATCTATAAAACCTCATACAAAGTTTGAAGCTCAAGTTTATGTCTTAAGCAAGGAAGAAGGTGGAAGACACACTCCTTTCTTTAAAGGGTACAGACCACAATTTTATGTCAGAACTACTGACGTTACAGGAGAGGTAACTCTTCCTGATGGAGTTGAAATGGTTATGCCTGGAGACGATATTGCTGTAACAGTGGAACTAATTTCACCTGTTGCTATGGAAGACGGTATGAAATTTGCTATCAGAGAAGGCGGAAGAACAGTTGGAGCTGGAGTAGTTTCAAAAATTATAGAGTAGGCCAGTAGCTCAATTGGTAGAGCGGCGGTCTCCAAAACCGCAGGTTGGGGGTTCGATTCCCTCCTGGCCTGCCAAAGTTTGAAGGATTTATCTATGGCACAACAAAGTTCAAAATCATTTAATATTCAAAGTAAGATTCTTTGGGTCCTTGGTTTGGCTTTAATTTTCTTAGCAGTCTGGGGCAACTCTTTCTACAGTTATATTGGATTATTGTATAGAGTGATTGGTGTTTTAATCATTTTATCTGCATCTCTTTTGGTACTAAGATTTACTGAATTTGGCAGTCAGGCTTTTTCACTAATAACTCAATCATTTGTTGAAGTGAGAAAAGTTGTCTGGCCAAATAGATCTGAAACTACTCAAACTACCTTCATAGTTGCCGCAGCTGTTATAGCCGCCTCATTAATTCTTTGGGGGTTAGACTCATTATTTTCATTAACAATGAAAGCAATTTTAGGATAATTTATGTCTAAATCTTGGTATGTAGTTAACTCTTATTCTGGATATGAAAATAAAGCCAAAGAGCAGTTATTGGAAAGAATTGAAAGAGAAAATTTAAATGATTTTTTCGGAGGAATAGAAGTTCCTACTCAAACAATTACAGAAATGAAGGCCGGAAAAGAAAAAATTACTGAAAAGAAATTTTTTCCTGGATATGTTTTAGTTCAAATGGAAATGAATGATGAAACTTGGCATTTAGTAAAGGAAACACCCAGAGTTTTGGGTTTTATAGGAGGGACTAAAAATAATCCTAAACCTATTTCAGAAGCTGAAGCAAATAAGATTCTTCAACAACAAGAAGAAGGAGTTCAGCCTAGCGCCCAAATTACTACTTTTGAACCAGGAGAAATGATAAGAGTTATAGATGGACCTTTTAACGACTTTAGTGGAGTCGTTGAAGAAATCGATCAAGATAAAAGCAAGGTTAAAGTTGCGGTGATGATTTTCGGACGTTCTACACCAGTAGAATTAGATTTTACTCAAATTGAAAGAAGCTAATGGCAAAAAATAAAGAAATAATTACTTATATTAAACTTCAAGTACCTGCAGGCGCTGCTTCACCTAGTCCTCCTGTTGGACCTGCTTTGGGGCAACATGGTGTTAATTTGATGGATTTTTGTAATGCATTTAATTCTCAAACTAACGAGTTAGAGAAAAATCTTCCTGTTCCAGTTGTGATAACAGTCTACGAAGACAGAAGCTTTGATTTTATTGTTAAAACTACTCCTGCAAGTGTTCTATTGAAAAAAGCAGCAGGCCTAAGTAAAGGAAGCGGAACTCCTAACTCAGAAAAAGTTGGAAAAGTTACAAGAGCTCAATTAGAAGAAATTGCTACTGCAAAAATGAAAGATTTAAATGCAACTGATATAGATGCCGCTGTAAAAATTATTGAAGGAAGTGCTAGAAGCATGGGTATAGAGGTAAGTTAAAAATGGATTTAAAAGATAAAAAGTTTTCTATCGATGAAGCCGTCAAGATCATTTCAGATGAAGCTTCAAAAAAATTTGTGGAAGCAATCGATGTTGCAGTAAATCTTGGTATAGATCCGGTTAAAACCGATCAGGCCGTGAGAGGAGCTACTAATTTACCCCATGGAAACGGAAAAACTTATAAAGTTGCGGTTTTTGCAGAGGGTGATGAAGCAAAAGCGGCTAAAGACGCTGGGGCCGATGTTGTTGGTATGGAAGATCTTGCTGAAGATATGAAAAAAGGAAATTTAGATTTTGATGTAATTATTGCTACTCCAGAAACCATGAGAGTTGTTAGTCCTTTGGGACAAATTTTAGGTCCAAAAGGTTTAATGCCTAATCCTAAATCAGAAACTGTAACGAAAGATGTTTCTAGTGCAGTAAAAAATTCTAAAGCAGGACAAATTAGGTATAAATCAGATAAGCAAGGTATAATACATTCTCGAATTGGTCAGGTTGGATATACAGAGAAACAATTAGAAGAAAATTTAGTAACCTTTTTAACTGATGTTAAAAAGGCCAAACCTCCTTCTGCGAAAGGAGTTTACATTTCGAAGGTTTCCATTTCGTCCACCATGGGCAAGGGGTTAGAACTAGATATGGCTTCTTTAAGTTTTTAGAGTACATGTATTTGGTTTTAAAAGAATTTTGGGCTATTGCGATTCTATTGCAATGTCGAAGACCGTAGGGGTTTAAATTATTAAACTTAATTTCCTGCGCAGATGGTTCTTAGCACAAACTTCGGTTTAGCTAAGGTTTTTTTATTTCTCATTTTTAGAGAGATTAATAAATGTCGAACTTAGACGAAAAGAAAGTACAAGTAGATGCATTAAAGCAAATTGCTGAACAGGCATTTTCTGCTATTGCTGTTGATTATAGAGGAACAGATGTTCCTAAATTAACAAACTTTAGAAGAGATGCTAAAGGGCAGTCTGTCCATATTAAAATCATCAAAAATACTTTAGCTAAAAAAGCATTAGAGAATACGAAATTTGATTCTTTAAATGAAGTGCTTACAGGTCCTACATTATTGGCTTTTTCTTTAGAAGATTATCAAAGTGCAGCAAAACTCATTAAAGATTTTTCTGCAAACGAAGAATCCTTTGAAGTTAAAGGTTTGTCAATTGGCGAAGGTTTTCTGTCGGCTCAAGAGTTAAATAGTTTGGCTTCTCTTCCTTCGAAAGAAGAAGCTATATCTATGGTGCTTGGTTTGTTAAACGCTCCCGTTCAAAAATTAGCAGGCACTCTAAATGAAGTGCCTTCGAGTTTTGTTAGAGCTTTAGCAGGATATAGCGAAAGTAAATCTTAAGTTTGAATTGAATAGGAGTTAAAAATGGCTTTATCAAAAGAAGAAATTTTAGATGCTATTTCAGAAATGAGTGTTATGGACGTCGTAGATCTAGTAAAGCTCATGGAGGAAAAGTTTGGAGTTACTGCTGCAGCGCCTGTTGCTGCTGCTGCTGCTCCAGCAGCTGGAGGCGAAGCTGAAGCTGCAGAAGAACAAAGCGAGTTTGAAATTTTCTTAGCTGATGTTGGTGATAAAAAGATTGATGTTATAAAAGCAGTCAGAACTATTACCGGACTTGGCTTAAAAGAAGCAAAAGCAATCGTTGACGGTGCTCCGGCATCTGTCAAAGAAGGAGCTAACAAAGAGGAGGCAGAAACTGCTAAATCTCAATTAGAAGAAGCTGGCGCGACAGTAGAACTTAAATAATTAAAATAAACTAAGAGTATTTATGGCTGAAAATTATTCCTTTGCAGAGAAAAAAAGAATTAGAAAAAGTTTTGAAAAAATTTCAAGCGTTATGTCTCTACCGGACATTCTTGAAGTTCAAACAAATTCGTATAAGCATTTTCTGCAAAGTGCCACTAATAAAGACAAAAGACTAGACCAAGGACTAGAGCATGTTTTTAAATCTATTTTTCCAATCGTTAGTGTATCTGGTAATGCCAAAATTGATTACTTAGGGTATGAGCTAGGAGAACCCGAATTTGACGTGTTTGAATGTCTTCCAAGAGGGAGAACTTATGAAGCACCGTTAAACATTTGGTGTCGAATAACTTTCATCGATAAATCCACAGGCGAGGAAAACCTCAAAAGCGCTAAAGACGAAAGAGTTTATATGGGCACAATGCCCTTAATGACAGAACATGGAACATTTGTCATTAATGGAACGGAAAGAGTAGTAGTTTCACAACTTCATAGATCTCCAGGACTAATTTTTGATCATGACAAGGGAAAAACACACTCCTCTGGTAAGCTGCTTTATTCTTCCAGAGTCATCCCTTACAGAGGATCCTGGTTAGACTTTGAATTTGACCATAAAGACCTTGTCTACATAAGAATTGATCGAAGAAGAAAATTGTATGCATCTATACTTTTAAAATCTTTAGGCCTAACTCCTCAAGAAATTTTAGACACTTTTTATGAAAACGAATCATACACCTTCAACAAGAATGGTCATTACACTTTATCTGTAAATTCTCAAAAACTTGTAGGAAGGCTTGCTCCAGTTGATATTCTTGCTAAAGACAAAAGCCTAATCATTGAGCAAGGAAAAAGAATTACTGCAAGACATATTAGACAAATAGATTCTAACAAAATAAAAACACTGGAATTGCCTAGAGAGGCCTTATATGGTTTGGCTCTTGCGAAAGACTTCATTGACGAAAGCTCAGGAGAAATTTTATTTAATTGTAATTCTTTAATCGATGAAGAGCTTTTGGCTGCGATGGAAGAAGCAAAAATAAAAGTAATTAGTGTTCTTTATATTAATGAATTGGAATCTGGACCATATATTTCTGACACATTAAGAGCTGATACAACCGCGACTAATCTAGAAGCTTTAGCAGAAATATACAGGATGATGCGTCCAGGAGAGCCACCCACAAAAGAGGCTGCAACTTTACTTTTTGAAAATTTATTCTTTAATCCTGAAAAATATGACTTATCCGCAGTAGGAAGAATGAAATTTAATAAGAGGCTCGCAAAAGAAGAGCTTGTTGGAGATGGAGTTTTATGTAAGGAAGACATACTCGAAGTAATGAAAACTCTTGTAGATATCAGAAATGGCAAACAAAATTGCGATGACATTGACCACTTAGGAAATAGGAGAATTAGATCTGTTGGAGAGATGGTTGCTAATCAAGTAAGAGTTGGTCTCCTGAGAGTGGAAAGAGCTGTAAGAGAAAGACTGAACGTTGCAGAAACTGAAGGTTTTGGACCATCAGATTTAATAAACGCTAAACCAGTAACTGCAGCTATAAATGAGTTTTTCGGTTCAAGCCAACTTTCACAATTTATGGATCAAAATAACCCTCTTTCAGAGGTGACACATAAGAGAAGAGTTTCTGCTCTTGGTCCCGGAGGTCTTACAAGAGAAAGAGCAGGATTTGAAGTTAGAGATGTTCATCCAACTCATTATGGAAGAGTTTGTCCAATTGAAACTCCAGAAGGACCCAATATTGGATTAATAAATTCTCTTTCTGTTTACTCTAGAGTTAATGAGTACGGTTTTCTTGAAACGCCATATAGAGAGGTTAAGAACGGGAAAGTAACAGAAGATATAAAATTTATTTCTGCCATTGAAGAAGGAGAGTTTGTTATTGCTCAAGCTAGCGCAAAGATAGATAAAAATAATAAATTCATAGAAGAGCTTGTTCCTGTTAGATATAGAAATGAATTTGAGTTGATGAATCCTTCAAGGGTGGATTTGATGGATGTATCTCCACAACAAGTTGTGTCTATTGCTGCAGCATTAATTCCTTTTCTAGAGCATGATGATGCAAACAGAGCTCTAATGGGCTCAAATATGATGAGACAAGCTGTTCCAACTTTATCTACTGAAACGCCTCTAGTAGGAACAGGTATGGAAAGAACTGTTGCTAGATATTCTGGGGATTGTGTAATTGCACGAAATGCAGGAACTATTGAAAAAGTAGATTCTGGAAAAGTCGTTGTCAGAAAAAATTTAAAAGATATTAGCGGATCTGGCTCAGCAGTAGATATTTATAATTTAGTAAAATATACAAGATCTAATCAAAATACATGCATAAATCAAAGACCAATTGTTAAAGAGGGAGATAAAGTTTCTAAAGGCGACATCCTTGCCGACGGTTCTTCTATTGACTTAGGAGAACTTGCTTTAGGCCAAAATATTAAAATCGCTTTCATGCCTTGGCATGGATATAACTACGAAGATTCAATTTTAATTTCTGACAGGTTGGTTCAAGAAGATAAGTTAACAAGTGTTCATATTCAAGAACTAACTTGTACTTCTAGAGATACAAAACTAGGACCAGATGAAATAACTGGTGATATTCCAAACGTAGGAGATTCTGCCTTATCTAAATTAGATGAATGCGGAATAGTTCATATCGGTGCAGAAGTAAATGCTGGAGATATTTTAGTTGGAAAAGTTACACCGAAAGGAGAAACTCAACTTTCTCCTGAAGAAAAGCTTTTGAGAGCTATTTTTGGTGAAAAAGCTTCTGATGTAAAAGACACCTCTTTGAGAGTACCTTCTGGAGCTGATGGAACAGTTATTGATGTTCAGATATTTACCAGAGAAGGTTTAGAAAAAAATTCTAGAGCAAGTGTTATAGAGTCTGTTTCTTTATCTGAAATACAAAAAGACATTGATCAAGAGTACGAAATCGTCTCATCAGCAACTCTAAACTCTTTGAAATCAGAGTTGCTAGGGAAGAAAGTCATTAGTGGAAGAGGACTTTCAAAAGGAGACACTCTCGATGAAGAATTTTTATCTAATTTAGCTCCCTCTGAATGGTTTAAATTAAGAATGGAGGATGAGTCCTTAAATGATTCGATAAAAGAAGCTAAAGATAAATTAAAGTCTTACGAGAACGTTCTGAAGTCTAGATTTGAGGACAAAAAGAAAAAAATAGTATCAGGCGATGATTTGCCGCCTGGCGTTCAACAAGTAATAAAAGTTTATCTTTCTATTAAGAGAAGAATTCAACCTGGAGATAAACTCGCAGGAAGGCACGGAAACAAAGGAGTCATCTCAGTAATTATGCCGGTAGAGGATATGCCTTTTGATGAAAATGGCGAACCCGTTGATATTGTATTAAATCCTCTTGGAGTTCCCTCAAGGATGAATGTTGGACAACTGATGGAAACTCATTTAGGTTGGGCATCAAAAGAACTTGGTAAAAAAATAGGTCAATTAGTTAATAATGCATCAAATTTTGCAGAAACAAAGAAATTTGTAGATAAAGTTTACTCTGCTACTGGAAGACCGGAAGATTTATCCAAACTCAGTGATAAGGAGTTTAAAGAGCTTTGTGAAAATTTAAAATCAGGAGTTCCTATGGCTACACCTGTATTTGATGGAGCTTCTGAAAAAGAAATCAAAAGCATGCTTGAACTAGCTGACCTGCCTCTGTCTGGTCAAACAACTCTTTATGATGGGAGAACTGGAGATGCTTTTGAAAGACCTGTCACTATTGGGTACATGTATATATTGAAACTTAATCACTTAATCGAAGATAAAATGCATGCAAGGTCAACAGGTTCATACAGCCTTGTCACACAGCAACCATTGGGCGGTAAAGCTCAATTCGGAGGTCAGAGGTTAGGAGAAATGGAAGTTTGGGCTTTAGAAGCATACGGAGCGGCAAATACTTTACAAGAAATGTTAACAGTTAAGTCTGACGATGTTCCTGGAAGGACTAAAGTATATAAAAATATTGTTGATGGTAATTACGAAATGGAAGCTGGAATCCCAGAATCATATAACGTTTTAACTAAAGAAATAAGATCCTTAGGAATAGACATAGACTTTGAAGAGGTTGATTAACTTATGAAAGATTTATTAAAACTTTTTAATCAAGATGCTGAAAGCAATTTTAACTCAATAAAAGCTGGTTTGGCTTCGCCTCAGCAAGTTAGATCATGGTCTTTTGGAGAGGTAAAAAAACCTGAAACGATAAACTATCGTACTTTTAAGCCAGAAAGAGACGGTTTATTCTGTGCAAAAATATTTGGTCCAGTAAAAGACTACGAATGTATTTGTGGAAAATACAAGAGAATGAAGCATCGTGGTGTTGTCTGTGAAAAATGCGGAGTAGAGGTCACCTTAGCCAAAGTAAGAAGAGAAAGAATGGGTCATATAGAATTGGCAGCTCCTGTTGCCCATATATGGTTTCTAAAATCACTTCCTTCTCGAATTTCCTTACTTCTAGATATGACTTTGAGAGAAATAGAAAGAATTCTGTATTTTGAATCATTCGTCGTTACTGAACCCGGAATGACCGATCTGGAAAAAGGGCAAATATTAGATGAAGAAGAATATTACGAAGCTCTTGAAAATTATGGCGAAGAATTTGAAGCCGGAATGGGCGCAGAATCAGTAAAAATTCTTCTTTCAGAAATGAATTTAGAAGAAGAAATAGCTGAAGTTATAAGTCAAATAGAAGGAACTAACAGTGAAGCCAAAATAAAGAAACTTTCTAAAAGATTAAAAATCTTGAAAGGCTTTGTAAACTCTACAAACAAACCCGAATGGATGATATTAGATGTATTACCGGTTTTACCGCCAGATTTAAGACCTCTTGTTCCTCTTGAGGGAGGAAGATTTGCTACTTCAGATTTAAATGATTTATACAGAAGGGTCATAAATAGAAATAACAGATTGAAAAGACTACTTGAACTTAGTGCGCCAGAAATAATAGTTAGAAATGAAAAAAGAATGTTGCAGGAATCTGTAGATGCTCTTTTAGATAATGGAAGAAGAGGAAGAGCAATAACAGGTTCTAATAAAAGACCTCTTAAATCGTTGTCAGATATGATTAAAGGCAAACAAGGAAGATTTAGACAAAATCTTTTAGGGAAAAGAGTTGATTATTCTGGGCGTTCCGTAATTGTGGTTGGTCCAACACTTAAACTCCATCAGTGCGGGTTACCAAAAAAAATGGCCCTTGAATTATTCAAGCCTTTTGTTTTTGGAAAACTCCAAAATATGGAGCTAGCTAATACAATAAAGGGCGCTAAACGAATGGTAGAAAGGGAAGAGCCAGTTGTGTGGGATATCTTGGCTGATGTCATAAGAGAGCATCCAATTCTATTAAATAGAGCCCCGACTCTTCACAGACTTGGTATTCAAGCTTTTGAACCAATTTTAATTGAAGGTAAAGCTATACAGCTTCATCCTCTTGTATGTAAAGCTTACAACGCAGATTTCGACGGAGATCAAATGGCTGTTCATGTGCCTCTAACTTTAGAATCTCAACTTGAGTGTAGAGCCTTAATGATGGCCAGTAATAATATTTTGTCACCTTCAAACGGAAAACCAATAATCGATCCTTCACAAGATGTTGTCTTGGGTCTCTACTATATGACTAGATCAAAAATAAACTCTAAAGGAGAAGGCTCAATATTTGCTGATTGTGATGAAGTATTGCGAGCTTACAATACAAATAATGTGGACCTTCAAGCAAAAGTTAAAGTAAGAATAGAAAACGAAGAAGGAGAAAAAGAACTCATCGATACCACGGTTGGTAGATCAATTTTATGGGAAGTAGTGCCAAAAGGCATTTCTTTCGATCAAATAAATAAAACTCTTACAAGTAAAGTGGTATCAGATTTAATAAATACTTCCTATAGATATAGTGGCCTGAAGGCAACAGTAATTTTTGCAGATAAATTAAAAAATTTAGGTTATGAATATTCAACTAAATCGGGTTCATCTATATGTGTAGATGAT
>CABZES010000011.1 GCA_902524805.1 uncultured SAR86 cluster bacterium
GAACCGAAATAAAATGGGGTTTGTACAATTTTTCTGGAAAACCTTATGTTAATTGGTATCAATTCGCTCAGAAAATTTTTTTATCGGCAGAAAAACTTGATTTAATTAAAAAAGCTCCAAATCTTATTCCTGTGACTTCCGCAAACTTTTCTACGGCGGTCGAAAGACCAAAAAATTCTAAATTGAATTGTCAAAAGATAGCTAAGGAATTCGGAATTTTTCCATCAAATTGGGAATTAGAATTAAAAAATATCATCAATTATATTGAGCAAGGCCAGTAATTTGGATAAATTATCAAAAAAGAATATGGAATTATCTAGGCTAATTGAATTTTCACTAATGGGTGATGAAAGGGGCTCGCTTGTAGCTATGGATAGTTCATTGGGAGTTCCGTTTAAAGTTAAAAGAGCTTATTTTATTTTTGATACAAAGAAAGGTGTCGTTAGAGGATGTCATGCTCATAGATCTCTTCACCAAGTTGCCGTTTGTGTCTCAGGTAGCTGTAATATAATTTTGGATAACGGAGTTGTTAGAGAAAATATCATTATGAATTCTCCTATCATTGGCTTAGATCTTCCACCAATGTTATGGCATGAGATGAATAATTTTAGCGACGATTGTATTCTCTTGGTTCTTGCCAGTGATTTTTATGATGAATCTGAATATATTCGAAGTTATGAGGAATTCTTAAGTTGTATTAAATGAGTTCTTTCCTTTTAGATTTGTAAGAAAAAATCATTGATAATTGTAATTTACCTTAATATTAACTTTTAAAGACATAAAATTATTTCTAAAAATATGATTCCTTTTCTTGACTTAAAAAAAATAAACAAACAATACCGCAAAGAGCTTATCGATGCATGTAGAGAGGTCATTGATTCAGGTTGGTTTGTTCTTGGAAAACATGTTTCGAAATTTGAAAAAGATTTTGCAGAATATTGCGGTGTTAATAATTGTATAGGAGTTGCAAATGGCTATGATGCTTTATCATTGACTTTAAGAGCTTGGAAACATTTAGGTAAGTTAAAAGAAGGTGATGAAGTAATTGTTCAGGCAAACACCTATATAGCTTCTATATTAGCAATTACTGAGAATAATCTCGTTCCTGTATTAGTTGAGCCTGATACTGACACATTTAACTTAACTACTAAGAATATTTTAGCTTCTCTTACGAGCAAAACAAAGGTAATACTTCCCGTTCACTTGTATGGTCAAATATCACCGATGATTGAGATAAAGAATATTGCAGAATCAAATGATCTATTGATTTTAGAAGATTGTGCGCAATCGCATGGTTCTCAAATTCAGTCAAAGAAGTGTGGTGCTTGGGGCGATGCTGCTGCTTTTAGCTTTTATCCAGGTAAAAATTTAGGAGCTCTTGGCGATGGAGGGGCTGTAACTACAAATGATCTTGAGCTTGCAACGGTCATCAGAGCTATGGGTAATTATGGTTCTGAGAAAAAATATGAAAATACTTATCGTGGCGTTAATAGCCGATTAGACGAAATTCAAGCTGCTATGTTGTCTGTAAAATTAAAGTATTTGGATCAGGAATTATTTAAGAGGAGAGATATTGCTTCAAAATATTTATCAGAAATAAAAAACTCTTTAATTCAACTTCCATTTTCAGAAAATGAGCACTCACATGTATGGCATCTATTTGTAATTAGAATTGAAAATAGGGAATTATTTATTGAACACTTTAAAAAAAGCAAAATTGGGCTTTTAATCCATTATCCCATTCCACCCCATCTTCAGCTAGCTTATTTAAATTTCTTCTCTCAAGAGCTACCTATAACTGAATCAATTCATAATTCAGTAATAAGCTTACCGATATCTCCTGTAATGACCGATAGAGAAATTAAAAAAGTTATATCAGCTTGCAATAGCTTTAAGGGTTAAAAATGTCTTACAAGAATTTTTTTGTAAATTTTAATGATTACCTTGGCGGAGGCGAGACGCTTTTACTTAGACTTGTAGATGCTTTTACGACCGATGGAGTTGAAGTAATAACTAGCCATGATAGTTACATAAAAAGGGAACTGGATTACAAACAAAATAAAAATATAAAGTGTCATTCATATAATGAAAGTTACAATTATAGTTACATGAATTTTAGGGAAAGAAGCAACTTGTTAAGCTGGTTAGACCCAATTTTTTCTCCAAAAAGCCATCAGCAAAACATAGTTACTTTTTGTATGCGCGACCTACATATTGTATCCGATTATGTAAAAAAAAGAGGGCTTAAAAAAACAAGAGTTACTCATCTTCTTCTTCACCCATTAGATCATCTCTATTTAGGACAAACTATACTTAATAAATTAACTTCAATGATTTTTAATCGTTCATATTTTAGTGAAAACCAAAATATTGCTCTGAATTTTAAAATTTTAAATCAACTAGCTGAAAGTGGTTCTTTAATACCTATGAACTTTAATACTTTAAAAAGAGTAAACTTTGATACGGGCATTAATTTAAAACATGAGGATATAATTCCATTACCGTTTTATGAGCATTTTGAAATGGACTTTAAGATGCCGTCTAGTTCCGATTATCGCGAAAATATTAGTATAGTCTGGCTTGGACGAATTGTTGATTTTAAAATACCTGCAATAAAAGCAATGATTGATTTTGTTTCAAGCCAAAGCGGATTTACATTTGACATTATTGGATACGGGAATGAAAGTGTTATTGCAAAATATATATCTAAAAGTAAAGCTCACGACAAAGTAAAAATATTGGGAAAAATTAATTTGCCTGACCTTAAAAAAATACTCAGTAAATATGATGTTGGATATGCTATGGGAACTTCGATGGCAGAACTAACTGTTTGCGGTCTTCCTACTATTGTCGCACTTGCAAGCCCAGATTTTCGGTCCTTTGATGATCCTTTATGCGCAGGCCTTGTTTTCGAGCAGAAAGCTGGAAACGTAGGAGATAACTTATATTGCTTACCACTTTATGAGCAAAAAAATCCATCTATAGATAATGCTATGAACTTGATAAAAAAAAATCCGGAAGAGTGTTTACTTAAGTCTTTATCGCATCTTGAATCTAATTTTTCATTAACTGAAAATATTTGTAAATATAAAAAAGTAATCGAGTTACCAAAAGCTGTTTTTTTTAAAGATATAAGTATCCCGTATGCAAGTTGTTTTCGCAAAATGCTTTATAAAACTTATTCATTACTTTGAAAAGGATTGACATCGTCCATATTTGCCCCGGGTCAGCTGGAACAGCAGGCATGTATTTAGATGAAATATATGAAACTTTAAAGCAAGATTTTAACCAAATTTGTATTGTTAATTATTATTTTCCATTCAATTATGGAAGAAAAATATTTTATCAATTTACAGAATTAGTAGGTAAAAATTACTTTCGTAAATTTTCAAAATTAAGACTCTACACTCGAATGTTTGAGTTGATGTTAAGTCTAAGTTATAGCTTGATTATTGTGTTTTTCAATAGACCTAGAATCATTAATTATTCTATGACATCAAACTTTTATATAGAGTATTTATTTTTGAAGTTGGTAAATTTATCAAAAAGAACATTGATAATTATTACTTGTCATGACGTAATGCCATTTCATACTTTTTATTCTGACTTAGAAAAGGAATCAAATAAAAGAACAAAATTTTATGCTCTTGCTGATTACCTTCTTATACACAATAAAAATTCGAAAGAGGATTTGGTAAATTTTTATAAAATCAATCCTTCAAAAATAATTAGTCATGATTTCCCTATTATGGATTTGAAACATTTTCAATTAACAAAGGTCGCTAAGATCGATCTCATTCCAGATTTCAAGAAAAAGATTTTATTTGTTGGACATGCTCGATTAGAAAAGGGCTTAGAGGTTTTAATTGATGCATGGAAGCTTGGCGTTCCAAAAAATCTGCATTTAACAGTTGCGTCTAAAATACCTATTGATTCAAAATTTAAATTTAGCGAAATACAAGGAAAAAATTTTACTTTGATTGATAAATATTTAAGCGATGCTGAATATGTATCTATTATTAGGCATCATGATTTTGTTATTCTTCCATACACAAAAGGAACCAATAGCGGCATCCCTAGTTCAGTTTTATCGCAGGGATCTATTCCAGTTTGTTCTGATATTTCAATGTTTCAGAATAATGAACTTCTCTCAAAATATGACCTATTTAAAGCCGGTAGCTCAAAAGCATTATTTGATAAGCTAGTTCAATTATCTCTCCTAAGTGATATTGAGATTAAAGAAAAGCAAAAAACTATGATTAAAAATTATAATAAATATAGATTGAAGTTTTCAAAAAATACGATTTTTACTTATAAAAAAATCTTTGACTTACTAAATGGTTAGTCTAACAGATTCTCTTATATAATCATTTCTAAAGTTATAAAAGTGTTTTCAAAAAATTTAAAAATACTATGTTTGTATCATAAAGACGTTTTGGTAAATACCAACTTCTCTCCTTTTTTTGAAATACAATGCGGTAAGGCTGAGTCTGACATAAATTTGCCTATGCAGGGAGATAACTTAGGAGAAAATATAAGCATTGAAAATAAGTATTGGTCTGAAATCACAGGGCTTTATTGGGCATGGAAAAATATTGAGAAGGTAAAGTATATCGGATTGTGTAGCTATCGAAGATTTTTTAATTTCACGGAAAAATCGTCGCCATTAGTTCTCACTTCTGCAAAAAGGGCTAAAAAAGCAATCCAATCTATTGACTATAGCCAATTAGATGAAATATTTCACTCTCACGATATTTTACTTCCTGTTCCGTATACATATGCTTGGAATATAAACAGTATTATAAAAAAGAATTATAATAAAGAAGATTTTGAACTATTAGAAGAATACATCAAAAACTTTCATCCCGCATATTACGATTCCTATTTATCTGTAGTTTATGATCGGAATTTTCTTGCAGGCCATAATATGTTTATTATGAAATGGGATGATTTTAAACATTATTGTGATTGGGTTTTTGATATCTTGTTTGCCATGCAGGATAAAATAAAACCTAAGGATTATCCTATTCACCAAATAAGGGTCTTTGGGTATATGCATGAATTACTTCTATCCGTTTATGTCGAAAAGAGAAAAATGAGAATTTCTCATAGTCAGATTTTGTGGGTTAATAATGATATCTCATCATCTAGATTCAATAAAATATCTTACCGTGTGGCATGCCATATTGTATTTTTTATAGTCAACCTGATAAGTTATTTTAATAAATCAAAAGAATAATTTTAAAATTTTATGAAATAAATTTTTTTAAAACAATGACTAAAAAAAATTAAATAATTATCTCGAGTCGAATTAATCTTTTTAAATTTAATAAAATGTCTATAACTTCAGATTTCAATTACATAAACCAACTATTTAAAAAAAGAATAGTTTTTTTTGCTTTACCTAAGCTTCTCAGTTCGGCATTTTCTCAGTCGATTATTCTTTTGCTAGTAATTTATCTAGATGCAGCTGAATTTGGATCATTAGCAATTTTATTATCGATTGCGCAGGTATTCATAGTGGCATTAGTTGCATGGCATAGCGGAACAGTTCTTAATCACGGACAAAAATTCTTCGCCCGGACAAACTCACTATACACAGTATTATCTTTTAGATTTTTTTGTATATTTTTAGGAGCAATTGTTTCATATTTTGCTTTCCTGTTTGGCGCTGGAGATTGGATAAACAGTTTTTCTGGAATGAAAAATGGGACTTACATTTTGCTTTTGTGGGTTGTATCTGAAACGATATTTGAATTTACTGACAAAATTTTAGTTGTGTATGGAAAATTAATCGTAAATGAAATTAGTATTCTCCTTTTAAAATTATGCAGTTTTCTTTTTGTGGCCACAAATTTCAAAGATATAGAGTCATATTTTGAAATTTATTTAATCCTTCATGTTAGTTTTGCTATTTTTGTAATCAGTGTTTTATTCTTTAAAGATAGGCCTAAAATTGAAAAAATAAATTTAAAAAAATATTCTGAACTCATTCGTTTTAGCTTACTTGCAGCAGTAACCTCCTTCAGTATTTTGTTAGCCAATCAAGCATATAATCTTATTCTTAGAATTAACTCAATTGATATGTCAGATATTGGAGCTCACTCGCTTGCTTTCAAGGCATTTATGAGTTTAACAATAATGACATACTTCGTCAGAGCCTTATACCCGAGACTAATTTTTAGGAGTTCAGGTAAACATAGAATTTCCAACTTAAGAAAAGTACTAAAAATTTATTTGCCTTTTTATATTCTTATTACATTAGCTGGTTACATGTTAGTTTCTCTTTTAGTATACATTTTGATAAATCTTTCTTTAGGCTCAGGCTATGAAAAAACTATGTTTTTCATATTGTTGTATGGTCCTGCATTTATACTTTTTCAAAGAGCACAATTTCTGGCAGTTGTATTAAATAATTCTAAATATTATAGAAAAGAAAACCTTGCATATATAATAATGAGTGTATTTTCTGTCTTAGCCAATATCTTATTCGTAAAAATTTTTGGTACTTATGGAATTGTTTTAGGAACTACGCTAGCCTTTCTATTGTTTAATTTTTTAATAATGTTTTCTTTTAAGCCAAGATTTTTTCTGTCAGTTAGAAATTGGGACTAAATGAATTTAAAGACTTTGATATTTATCGATTAGAAAATGATACAAAAAAATTTTTTACTGAACAATAGAGAATAAGCCTTTGATATATATTTCTATTATTACATATTTACTTTTTATCATTTACAAATATGAACTAAATGGTTCTCCAAGAGGTTTTTACAAATATCATATTTTTTTTACTTATTTAATTCTGGCGCTTGTAGCAGGCTTAAGGTATAGATTGGGCTCTGATGCTTATTATTATGAGTTTTTTATTAATAACAGTGCAGTAAGTATTTTAGAAATTGATGGTAATTATCTTATAAATAGTATGTATCAGCCGGGATGGCTTTTAATATGTTCCATTGCTAAATATTTAGGGCATTATCTATATCTTCAAATTTTCGTAGCTTTTGTTTCTGTTTTTTCTGTATATTTTTTTTTAAAAAAAAATACTAGCTATGTTGCCTCGTCAACACTTTTTTTCTTTATTGCCTTTTATCATTATTTTAGTGTTGAAATTCTTCGTGAAGCTCTTGCAATTTCTTTATTTCTAGGAGCTATCACTGTTTATGAAAATCGAAAAAATCTTTCTCTTGTTCTTTGTCTCGCTTCTCTTCTTTTTCATAAGTTTGCAATCTTTACGATACTTATATATTTTTTCTTAAGGCTTAATTTAGGCATAAAAGGGTTTATTTTTATTATGTCAGCTATTATCTTAACAATTGCATATTTTGAAGATCCATTGATAAGAATATCTACTTTATATTCAGTTATCGCAGATATTAATTTCGAATCATATGCCTTAGATGGATCAATGACAATTTTTGGATATTTACTCTACATTTGTAAGATAGTTTTCCCATTAATAATTGCACTGTATGGATACATTAGGCGGCATTCTATTTCTGAGCATATACCTCCAAGAATTTTTTACGTTTTCTGCGGTTTAATAAGTTCTATTTATTTGATAAGGATAATTTCGCTTCCATATGCTGAGAGGCTTACAAATTATTTTATTATTTTTGTAATTGCATATGGCGCTACTCTCCTTATTTTATTTTTTAAAAAACAAAATTTTGCTATTAGAAATATAATGTTTTCTCTAGTGTTTTTAGCAAGTTGCATTTTTACATGGCTACCATTAACTAAACCAAACGATGACGGACTGCCAGGTTATTCTATGTATTATCCTTATTATAGCTATCTCAATCCAGGCGTTGACAAAGTTAGACAAGCACGACTGGAATCAAGATATGGTGATACCGAATGGTAGAAAAAAACAAAGTCATATTTTTTTCTTTAAACTTTTAAATGTTACAATTGAATTAATTAAAAATTTCAAATAATCATTCCCTTTGAAAAGTTTAAAAATGTTCCAATTTCATGATGCATTCCTTACCATCAAGGGAATTTATAAGTATGAAAGATTTTTAAAAAAATCTGAACATTTTTCAAATGATGAAATTAAACATTGGCAGGCCAAATGGCTATCTGATCTACTCATTCATTCCTATAAAAATATTCCTTGGTACAACTCTGTTTTTAAAATACATGAATTAGATTTAGCTTCTAAGAAGCCATTAAAAGAGTTACAAAAATTACCGATTTTGCAAAAGGAAGAAGTACAAAATAATCATAGCAGTTTTTGTATTTCAGAAGCTTATAGAAAATCTTTAAGATTTTCTACCTCAGGTACTATGGGAGAGCCAATGACCTCATACACAAGCTTTAATCAGTGGGTATTTGAGCAAGGTATTATATGGAGGCAGTGGAAAAATGCTGGCTATAATTTTAGAGACAAAATGGCTATTTTCAGATCTTATGCTCCTCAATCTGGACAAGCATTAATTAAGAAAGATAGAATTCGGAATTGGAGTTATTTTTCAGTATATGACTTGAGTGAGGCTGATATTCACTTTTATGCTGATTATTTAAAGAAATGGAAGCCTAAATTTCTTCGAGGCTATCCCAGTGCACTCAACCTAATTGCAGAGCATGCTATTCGAAATGGCTGGAAGTTACCTAGTTTAAAGGCCGCTTTTTCCGCTTCTGAGGTAATACCTGTTAATTTGAGAGAAAACTTACATGAAGCTTTTAATATTGAGCTCTTTGATCATTATGGACAAGCGGAAATAACTTGTATGTTCCACGAGTGTGAGAAACACAATGGAATGCACATTAATTGGGAATATGGTTTAGTCGAACTTTTGCCTTCTAGTGAAAAAGATGTCTTTAAAATAATAGCCACAAATTTACATAATTACTCAATGCCATTATTAAGGTATGACACTGGAGATCTAGCTATTGGTTTTTGGAAGAAATGTTCTTGTGAGCGTTCTTCTTTAACGATTGACTCTATAAGGGGTAGAAGGGATGATTACCTCATTATGTCAGATGGATCTCTTGCTTCTCCAATAAATTTATACACTTATTTTGCAAATTTTTCAGGAATTCGAAAATTTCAATTAGTTCAAGAGATTGCAGGGGAGTTGATTATTATGGTTGAATTTCATGGAAATATATTTGATGAAAAGAGATTGGAACTGTGCGCTAAAATAATTAGTGACCTTTCTTCCAAAACAAATCTTTCAATTAAATGTCCCATTCATCCTCACTTTTTAAATACTATTCAAGGGAAATTTTCCGCTTTTATTCAGAAGGTAAAATATGTTGGTTGATCTTCATAATCATAGTTCCTATTCTTATGATGGTTTCTCAAGTGAAAAAGAAATTATCAATGCTTGCAAGATAAGAAAAATTAATGCTATTGCTATCACAGAGCATGATGAAATTTGTAAATTAAACTATGAAACTTTCAAAAAAAATGGCGTAGAGCTTATTCCTGGTAGAGAGTACACAACTAATAATGGTGCTCATATAATAGGATTATTTGTTACCGACGAATTTGAGTATGGAAGCTCTAGAGAGGATATTATTCATGAAATTAAGAGACAAAATGGACTAGTACTAATGCCACATCCTTGGAAGCCTGTTTCAGGATATATGTCTCTATATAATGAGGATAGATTTATTGATAAATTTGATTTTATTGAGCTAGTAAACGGAGGTTGGAGCTCTTCAAAATACACATCAGAAATAATTCGAATATCCAAAAAATATTCTCTTCGTATGGTTTCATCTTCTGATTCTCATCGAGGATGTCAAGTTGGATTGTGCGCAACAAGAATAAATAATTCTTCTACTTTTAAGATTGGAAATTCAAAAGAAATTTTGAAGGCAGCCCAACAGGCTGATTTAGAACTGCTTATTGATAATAAGATGCTAAGCAAAAAGGGTCGCAGAGTAAGAAAGTTTCAAATCAGCAAGTTTTATCAATATTTTGTACCTCTGATACCGTTTTACATAAAACGTAGTTTAAAGTTGATCCAATATTACTTTTCAAGAGATGGAGACTCTTCTCCGTCGAATTTTAATTCATTTGAGGAGTGGAAGTGTGATTAAACCCAACATCTATGTTGAAAAATTAGATGCTTACTCTATAACACCTCAAGATGTTTGGTCCGATGATGCTCCACCAGATATTTTGAAAATTGATTGGAATGAGGCACCTTCCGACTTGACTTTTTATCAGAAAGAATTGAAAAAGATTATCGGCAAATCAAATTTAATTGCTTGGTATCCAGATTGCCTTTCTATAGATCTAATAGAAGCAATTTCAAACTTTATCAATGTTAGACCTAATTTTATTCTGACATTCCCTGGTTCAGATGTTGGTTTGGATACTCTTTGTCGCTCGTATCTAAATGTAGGAGACAAAGTAATGGCTATTTGTCCAACATATGAAAATTTCTTTGTCTATGTAAATCAAATGGGAGCAGATTTATCTAAATTAGTTTTAGAAGAGCCATTTATTTTAGATTATGAACTTGTTGCCAATGAAATCGAATCTCATGGTGAATTAAAAATGTTTTATCTTGCTAACCCTAATAATCCTTGTGGCTATGCAGTCACATCAGAGATAATCGAAAAGCTAGCTATAAAGTTTCCACAAACAATATTTGTTATCGATGAAGCATATATTGAGTTTACAAAAATATTATCATCTGCACCTCTTGCAGAAAAGTATTCTAATGTTGTTATTTTGAGATCATTTTCGAAAGCATTTGGAATGGCAGGATTAAGATTAGGTTATATGTGTGCTCCTATACCACTTATTCAAACTATGAATAAAATTAGAAATGGAAAAAATGTTTCTATGATGAGCCAAAAATTGGGTATTTTTGCGATGGAAAATTTTGATTTAGTTAAGAGTTGGATCGATGAGGTTGTTTTTTCTAGAAAAATGTTTCAGGACTGGTGTATAAATACTGATGTGGAATTTTTTCCAAGCGAGGGTAATTTTGTCCTTTTTAAGGCTTCTTCACCTTTTGAATTATGCAAAGCTCTCAAAGCTGAAGGTATTTATATAAGAAATCGTGATTCATTGTTACCGGGATATGTTCGAATAACAATTGGCTCTAGATCTCAAACAGAAAGACTTATTAGAACTGTTGAGAAATTTATGAATTATTTAGTCGATTAGGTAATTATGAAACAGGTTATGCAAAATCTTTCTAATGGCGAAACATTTTTAGAAGAAGTTCCTTCTCCAAAAAAAATGAAAGGACATATTATTATTCAAACTACAAAATCGCTGATCTCAATTGGAACTGAGCGTATGTTGGTCGATTTTGCTAAATCGGGGTGGATTGATAGAGCGCGCTCTCAGCCAGATAAGGTAAGAATGGTTTTAGACAAGTTCAAAACTGATGGATTTACCGCAACTTACGATGCTGTTAAATCAAAGCTTGATCAACCCTTTCCTCTTGGATATTGTAATGTTGGAAAAGTTATAGATGGTAGCAATACTGGATTTGAAAAAGATATTCGTGTTGTTTCAAATGGTTATCATGCTGAGGTGGTTCGAGTTCCTAAAAATCTCACAGCTTTTATTCCCGATCGGGTGGATGATGAATCAGCTTCATTTACGGTTTTGGGAGCCATTGCCATGCAAGGAGTTCGTCTTGCAAATCCAACTATTGGAGAAACAGTCGTAGTGACTGGACTTGGTTTGATCGGATTAATTACAGTCCAAATTTTAATAGCTAATGGCTGTAGAGTTTTAGGAATCGACTATGATTCAAAAAAATGCGATCTTGCAAGGCAGTTTGGTGCCGAGATTGTAGATTTATCAAAAAATCAAAATCCACTAACAATAGCTAGTTCGTTTTCACGTAAAAGGGGAGTAGATGCTGTGATTATAACGGCAAGCTCAAAAAGTAATGATATTGTAGATCAAGCGGCATATATGTGTCGAAAAAGAGGTAGAATTATATTGGTCGGTGTAGTTGGTCTTGAACTTAACAGGTCTAGTTTCTATGAGAAAGAACTCACTTTTCAAGTTTCCTGCTCTTACGGACCAGGTCGATACGAAGCTGATTACGAATATGAAGGGATAGATTATCCTTTTGGGTTTGTTCGCTGGACAGAGCAACGTAATTTTGAGGCAGTACTTGATCTTATGGCCTCAGGATCCATTAATGTTAAGCCTTTAATAAGTCATAGATTTGAAATAAACGATGCTGTAGCAGCTTATGAAAAGCTAGATGATAAATCATCATTAGGTATTTTACTTGATTATCAAAATACCTCATTAAAATCATTGACAAAAAATACAGTCAAAATTACTGATAAAATTAATAAAACTCAAGAAGGTAATATTGCATTTCTCGGCGGCGGTAACTATGCGTCAAGGACTCTTATTCCGGCTTTTAAAAAAGCAGGTGCTAATTTAACATCTTTAGTGACCAGCTCAGGTTTTAGCGCTGTTCATAGCGGAAGGAAAAATGGATTTTTTGCAGCTTCCACTGAAATCGAGCAGGCTCTTGATGATTCAGTTGATTGTGTAGTTATTGCAACTCAACATAATCTTCATGCGAGTCAAACTCTAAAAGCTTTAGAAAAAGGTAAGCATATTTTTGTTGAAAAACCATTAGCTCTCACTCATGAAGAAATTGATGAAATTGAGGCTTTTCAGAAAAAGTCGAAGACTATGGTAATGGTGGGTTATAACAGACGTTTTTCGCCACATATTCAGAAAATTAAAAGTCTTCTAGATGCTAAGCCTTTGCCAAAAACTTTTATTATGACAATGAACGTAGGAGAAATATCTAAGAAACACTGGACTCAAAACATTGAGATTGGAGGCGGTCGAATTATTGGAGAAGCTTGTCATTATATTGATTTGATGAGGTTTTTAGCAGGTTCAAAAATTAAATCTTTTAGCGCCCTAAAAATGGGGGATAATGATTTCTTAGAGATAACCGAAGATAAGGCTATCATATCAATCACTTTTGAGGACGGCTCCATTGGCTCTATTCATTATTTTGCAAATGGAGGAAAGACTTTCTCCAAAGAACGTATTGAAGTTTTTTGTGATGATGCCGTGCTTCAACTAGATAATTTTCTCAAATTACGAGGGTATGGTTGGAAAGGTTTCAGTAAAATGAATCTTTGGTCTCAAGATAAGGGACAAAAAAACTGTATTAATACTTTTATGGATTGCTTAAGAAATGGAGGTGAAATTCCTATTCCTCAAAATGAAATTTTCGAGATAGCAAGAGTTTCTATTGATATTGCAGAAATGTTGAGAAGATAGACTATAAAATCAGTCTAAAAATATTTGACTGTGCGGAATGAAAAAATTATTACTCTTATTTAATACTCTTAAATATCTGAAGTGGAATCAAATTTATTTTAGGTTAAAGCGAAAAATAATAAAACTAAAAGCTACCGAAATATATCTCGGCGCAAAGCTAAATCGTCCAAAAGGATGGAGTCATTTTCTTCTTTATGATGACAAAATTGATAGTCAATATGTAGCATGTTTCTTAAACTATTCTAAAAAACTTAATCTACCTGAAGACTGGAATATAGAATTTCCTAATAAGCTTTGGGTTTATAACTTACATTATTTTGAAGACCTTCTTTCTAAAAACGCGCACAAGAAAAATCAATTTCATATTCAATTATTGAATCAATGGATTGATGAAAATCCAGTAGGATTTAAAAACGGTTGGGAGTCATATCCAACTTCTTTGCGGATTGTTAACATCTTAAAAGCTTGGCTTGGAGGACTCAAGCTAGATGAGAAATTGTCAAATAGCGTTTTCATACAAGCAAGTTTTCTTTCTAATAATTTAGAAAAGCATCTCTTGGGCAATCACTATTTCTCAAATCTAAAGGCATTACTATTTGCTGGCTTAATTTACAATAATAAACGCTGGTTAAGAATTGCCGAAAAAGGGTTAGTTAATCAAATTCCTGAACAGATTCTTGAGGATGGTGCCAATTTTGAACTAAGCCCTATGTATCATTCTTTGATGCTGGTTGATATGTTAGATATGTATAATCTCAGCAAGGCCTACGAGGAGCAAATATCTAGCCAATTAACATCTCTTTTTAAAAAATATATACCTAAAATGCTTGATTTCATGGAGGTAATGATGCACCCGGATGGTTGCGTATCATTTTTTAATGATTCGGTTGATGGGATTGCTCCATCAAAAGAAATACTAGAAAATTACGCTACGAAATTAGGATTTGAAATAAGTTCTATTGACTACAGCAAGACCCAAATAATTAATAATTCTAGCAGTGGATACATTTGTGCTATCACGCCTGGAAATAAACTAATTTTTGATGTCTCAAATATTGGTCCAGATTATATTCCATCTCATGCGCATGCGGATACGTTATCTTTTGAATTATCTTTAGGTAATGAACGCGTATTTGTGAATTCAGGCACATCTCAATATGGAATGAGCGAATCTAGACTAAATCAACGTAAAACAAAATCTCATAATACTGTTGAAATTGATGGAAAAGATTCATCTCAAGTCTGGGATAATTTTAGGGTCGCAAATAGAGCTCGCATCAGTGAAAAATCATTTGAAATAAACTCAAATAATAGAATATTGTTATCGGGTGAGCATGATGGATATAAGGGTGCTTTAAAAAAGTGTAATCATTCTCGCAACATAGATTTTGATGAAAATACTCTTATTGTAAGAGATTTTATTTCTGGAAGATTTAAGAGTGCAACGTCACATTTTTACTTTCATCCAGAGCTTGAGATTAGTCTAAAAAAAAATATTCTCTTAGTGAGTGGATCAACTTTTTTGATGCAAAGTAATTTAGACGGACTTAGATGCTCTCTTTCTGATTCTGAATATTATCCTGAGTTTGGTTTGGTCGTAGGCAACAAAGTCTTATCTATAAATTTCATAGGTAGATCAGTAGAAGTATGTTTTACTTGGGATTTAAGCTAAATTTTTAGAAATAAAATTTATGCAAAATATATTATATTTTAAATAAAAAAGTCTTTTCAGAGACAAGCAATTCTAAAAAATGAAAATTTCTATAGTAACTTCGTTTCCCTTTCCTGATGGGAAGGCTACAGCCAATAGAATCAAGGTTTTTTCAGATGAGTTAATTAAAAGCCCAAAAGTTGATTATGTAGAGATTTTCTGTTGTTCAAAAGATTTCTCAAACTCTTACTTAGTTAATGACTCACTAAGAGTAACAAATATAAAATTTAAAATTGTAAATAAAAAAAGTTTTTTTATAAGGGCCTTTTATGAACTTATTTTGGCTTTTAAGTTATTTTCGAAAACTAGAAATAATAAATTTGATATAACAATTGTTACAGTCCCCTCAATATTACTTTTAATACCATTGTTTTTTAGTTCTAAGAAGAATCTAATAGCATTAGACATAAGAGATGCAGTTTGGACATATTTTAATAAAGGATTTTTTTCTAAAATTATTAGTTTAGTAATAGCTAAGTTATTTTCTTTTGCAGCAAGATACTCAGAAATAATTTCAGTAACAAATATTTCAGAATATGAACAAATAAAATTGATTTCAGGCCGATCTTCAATTGTTGTTTCAAATGGTATCTCAAAGGCTAAATTAGACGAGATGAAATCTATAAAATTTCAACCAAAAAGTAAACTTACACAATTAGCATATATTGGAAACGTCGGAATTGCTCAAGAAATTGATAAGCTAATAGATTTTTCAAGAAAAATACCCGAACTTGAAATTAAAATAATTGGAGACGGGACAAAATTGCAAGATCTTAAGAAAAAATGTTCTAATGAAAATATAGAAAACGTCATCTTTATGGGATTTGTACCTCCTAATGAAATTCGTAAACATATGGAAAATGTAGATATTTTTTTTGCACAAATTGGTCTATCTTATAGAACTGCAGTTCCAACAAAGGTTTTCGAGTATATTGCAAGTGGAAGAAAAGTTCTGCTTGGACTTCCTAAAGGACCTGCAAGAGAAATATTTTCTAAATTTTATGGAGTAGAAATATTTGAACTAGGATCAAGTAAAAGTTTTTACGAATCTTTTAATCTTTTGAAAGAATCGCATTTTTCCTACCTAGACAGAGAATATAATATATCGCTTCTTCAAAATAATTATCTCAGAGAATCAAGTGCAAAATTACTAGTTAGAGCTATTGAAGCTTTGTAAGAAATGATATTTTTTAAAATAAATTATTGAGTAATAAAATATGAAATTGATTTTTATTGAGCTAAACGAAATAAATTTTGATGTAGTTAATTTTTACATTCAAAAAGGAGCGGTGTTACCTGGTTTTAAAAATCTAATCGATGAGGGTATTGTAGGTACTTCATCTGAGTCAGAGTACAAATATCTAGAACCCTGGGTTCAATGGCCTTCTATCCATACTGGTAAAACCTACAAAGAACATAAAATATTTAGGCTAGGCGATTTTGTCAATTCTTCAGAAGAACAATTTTTTGAACAGGTTGAAAAAGCAGGTTTTTCTGTTGGAGCCGTATGTCCGATGAATGCTTCTAATAAGCTTAAGAATCCGGCATATTTTATACCCGACCCTTGGACCAAAACTCCAAGTGATAGCAGTTTCTTTAGTAAAAGTATTACTGATTCGCTGGTACAAGCTGTAAACGACAATTCGCAATCAAAGCTAACACTTAAAACTATATTTAATTTGAGCTTTGCTTTCATTGCTCTCGTAGAACCATCTCGTTTTTTGCCAATGATAAAATTTGCAATAAGATCACTGGGAAAATCTTGGAGAAAAGCACTTTTTTTAGATATGTTCTTATATGAAATCCATAAAACTTTATTAAAGAGAAAAAATCCAAATTTTTCTACATTGTTTCTCAATGCAGGCGCACATATACAACATCATTATTTTTTTAATTCACCTTTTGTTGATTCAACTGAGTTAAAAAACCCTTCATCTTATATAAAAAAAGAAGAAGATCCTTTTTTTGAAATGCTTAAAGTCTATGATGAAATGTTATTGGATCTTCTGAGTATTCCTAATGCGGAATTAATTGTTGCTACAGGATTATCTCAAAAGCCTTATGAAGATTTAAAGTATTACTATCGTCTCAAAGATCATGCATCTTTTTTAGAAAAGGTGGGTATCGAATTCGCCAATGTCTTGCCCAGAATGACAAGAGATTTTTTAATTTCATTCGATACTACTGAACATGCGTCAATTGCAGAGCAAAAGTTATCAAAAATTTTTGTTGATGATAAAATTAAGCTATTTGAAACAATAGATAATAGGGGGAAAGATATTTTTGTCGTCTTAACCTATCCTTCAGAAATTACGAAAAAAACAAAAATTTCTTACCCTAAAAATGAAATGCTATTAAATGAATTAGTTACCTTCGTAGCAATCAAAAATGGCGAACATCAAAGTAAAGGATTCGCATACTTCTCTGATGGTCTATTAAATATCGCCCCCTCTGAGGGGAGTCATGTCTCTAAAATTCATAATACTGTTTTAAAGTTCTTTGGTATTAGTAACTAACTATTAATAAATACCTATTATTTCAAAAACATGAAAAAGTTAAAAAAAGTGATCATCCCGGTGGCCGGCTTAGGAACCAGATTTCTTCCGGCGACGAAGGCAATTCCTAAAGAAATGCTCCCAGTTCTTAATAAACCTATCATTCAATATATAGTTGAAGAAGTTTTAGATGCTGGATTTAAAGAAATTATTTTGGTTACACATTCAAGTAAGAATGCTATTGAAAATCATTTTGATAAAAGCTTTGAATTAGAGGCAACTTTGGAAAAAAGAGTGAAAAGAGGAATGTTGAAAGAAATTAGAGATATCTCAAAATTAAATATATCTATACAAAGTATTAGACAAGGAGAGGCTAAAGGCTTGGGGCACGCGATTCTTTGTGCTAAAAGATT
Source organism: uncultured SAR86 cluster bacterium (assembly GCA_902524805.1). Taxonomy (GTDB): domain Bacteria; phylum Pseudomonadota; class Gammaproteobacteria; order Magnimaribacterales; family AG-339-G14; genus CASICS01. The sequence goes on from CABZES010000011.1 coordinate 17,875, forward strand.
AATAGGCAAAGAACCCTTTGCCGTTATATTGCCGGACATGCTGATAAGTAAGGATAATGGAAATGCTGGAGATTCGCTTAAAGCAATGAGATTAAATTTTGAAAGGGGAGAGATTTCTTCCATTCTTCTCGCTAAAGCTAAAAAAGCAGATATTTCAAAATACGGTATTGCTAAAATAAAAAAGAATTTAAAATTACCTGGGCTTGGATTGGTTGAAAAAATTATTGAAAAGCCTTCTATAAAAGAAGCCCCTTCTAATTTATATGCAGCGGGGAGATATATATTTAATAATAATTTTTTTAAATATCTTTTAAAAGCTAAGCCAGATAAGTCTAATGAAATTCAGTTAACCGATGCAATACAGAATTACATTAGAGATGGAGAAAAAGTAAATGCTTTTCCTTTGGATGGCGACATATTTGATTGTGGAGATAATACTGAATATATCTTAGCCAATTTAGAATTTGCAATGAAGGATCCTGTAATGAAAACTAAAATAAATAATTATTTAAAGACTAGGTAGTTTTGATAGGCATTTTAAAAAAACTAGGCTACAACCTAAAAAATAAAAAAACAATATATCTTGTTGAATCTGATGAAAACGAAGAATTTATAAAAGAATCATTAGAAAAAGAAAAATATATTGGTATAGATACAGAGTTTAATTGGAGAAATACCTATTTTCCTGAATTATCGTTATTACAGATATCTACTAGTTCTAAAATACTCTTAATTGACTGCTTGAAATTTAAAAAATTAGGATTTTTAAATAATATCTTAAAAGATAAAGCCAAGACAATTATTATGCATTCCTCAAGAAGCGATACGACGGTTTTAAACACCAACCTAAATATAAAATTAAATAATTGCTTCGATATCCAGATTGCAGAAAAGTTTATTAATGGCGGTGAAATTAAAAATTATGGCTTTATAGTTGCTAAATACTTTGGTTATAAATTAGATAAATCAGAAACTAATTCTAATTGGTTAAAAAGACCTTTAACTCATCAACAGCTTGAGTATGCTGCTGACGATGTAAACTTTCTAATACCTATATATGAGAAGCAATTAAAAAATTTAAAAAAGCTTAAAAAAGAAAAAGAGGTAATTTCAGAGTTTAAGAAGGAGACTTTGCTTGGAAATCAAGAACTTTATATTTCCAGATTAAAAAAACTTAAAAAAGCTTCAAAAGAAGAAAGAGATATTTTCCTTTGGAGAGAGAAGTATGCGAGTGAAAAAAACTTGCCACCATCCTATATTTTTGAGGACAAGTTTTTAAAGACGATAACAAAAAAAATTAAAAATAAAAAAGAAGAGCCCGATGAAATTTTAAGATTATTCAAAGATAAATCTTCTGCAAAAGAATTTTTAAAATTTATAGAATTATGACTTTTTTTTGGCTTTTTTATTATTTACTCTTAATTGCAATTTGTTATTTTTTTATTAAAACAATAAAAAATAAATTCTTAGTTTATTTTTTTACTCCGGTTTTATTTGGTTTTTTTGGAGCAGTATGGTTCGTTAAGCCTGAGAGCTATGATCTGGCTCCAATTTTCTCTATTTTATTTTTAGAACTTTCTATTATCGAATTTAATGGAATTAGTAGGTTACTCAGACCTCTTCTAACATCAATTTTTATTCTTCAGTTATTTAGTTTTTTAGTATATTTTTATCGAAAAAAATTTGAAAGAAAATAATTTAACTCATTTTTTTAGTTTATAAATAAAGATTTGCCAAAAAAAATTATTTTCTATTTCAACTATGTGATCGTTAAAACTGAGTAGATCTATATTTCCTTTTAGTCTCTTAGAGAAAGGTACTTTTTCAACGTATAGTTTCTCCCAAGAATTTTCATAATTCTCTTCCATAGTTTTCTCTATTTTAGCTATATCCGAGAAAGAAGTAGCACATATAAACAATTCACCATTATTTTTAAGGAAGTTTAAGGAGTCTTGGATAACTCTAATTATTAAATTAGCTCCAGAATCATCTGCTTTTGGAACTCCTTCAGGAAACCAGCCAGTAATCTCAGCAATTTTTTTTTCAACTCCTGAAACATCACAACAAATAACTTCAAACTCTTCAGAAATATTCTCAAATAAATTAGATTTGACTATTTTTATATTTGCTTTATTTTTTTTAGCATTTAAAGATGTTAATTTTATATGTTCGTCATAAATATCAGATGCAGTCACTTCTTTTGCGCCATTTAAAGCAAAATAAATTGCTAAAGGACCAATACCACAACCAAGATCAAGTATTTTTTTTTCTTTAAAATCAACAACTTTTGCACAAGCTTCTGTTATTAATGTGGGCCTAAAGGAAATATCATTTGTTTCAAGTTCAATGTCTTTAAAAGTTATCATTAATGTATTCTTCTATAATTTTAAAATTAAAAATTAATAACTTCAGTTTTTAAACTTTCTGTACTAATTAGACCTACCTTATTTTTTCCTTTTAACAAGCCGGCACATTCTCCAGGATTGAAAATAAGTGTTTCTTTTAATATTTCCTCTCTGTATTTATGAGTATGTCCATGAATAATTACATCTGAAACTTTTAACATTTCATGGTCAATTAATTCTGGATGATGAATTATAGTGAAGGAGACATCACTTATTTTAAAAAAATAAGGCTCTTCATGAAAAAAACAATCAAATTCAGTTGCTGTTTTAATTAAATCCTTTTTTTCTTCTTGATCATTGTTCCCGTAAACTCCAATAATCTTTGTGTTAAGATCTTTAAAAGCTCTTAGGGATTTTGGAAGAGTTATATCTCCGGTATGTATTACAAGATCTACATGTAAAGAATTAAATATTTCACATATTTTTGAAATATTTTTTAAATTGTTATGCGTATCTCCAGTTATTCCAATTAACAAGATTAAGATTTTTCTAGGATATGGATTGCACAAGCTGTTCCAAGACCAATTACATGAGTCATTCCTATTCTAGCTCCATCTACTTGTCTCTTTCCAGCTTCTCCTCTTAAGTGAGAACACACTTCATATATATTTGCTATTCCTGTAGCACCTAAAGGATGACCTTTAGAAAGAAGACCTCCAGAGACATTAACTGGAATTTTTCCTCCTAACTCGACATGTCCTTCATCAATCATCATTCCTGCTTCTCCATCTTTACACAAACCTAGATTTTCATAATGGAGCATTTCAGCTGTTGCAAAACAATCATGCAATTCAACAAGGTTAATATCTTCAGCTCCAAGACCGGCTTGTTCATATGCATCTGCAGCTGCAAGTCTTGTACAAGCATTGACATCAGGCATAACTAAATCTCTATCTGTGTAAGGATCACTTGCTAGAGCAGATGCTCGGACTTTAATTGCTCGCTGCATCCCAAGCTCTTTTGCTTTTTTTTCAGATACTAAAACGGCCGCTGCAGAACCATCGACATTAACAGAACACATCAATTTCGTATTTGGGTATGAAATCATCTCAGCATTCATTACATCGTCCAAAGGAGTTTCAATTTGATACATAGCTTTAGGATTTAAAGTTGAGTGATGATGATTTTTAACTGAAATTTTTGCAAACTGCTCAAAAGTAGTTCCGTACTTGCTAGAGTGTTCCATACCTGCTTCTGCAAAAACACAAGGCATAGTTCCAGAGCCAAGCAGTCCTTCTTTAGGAATTCCGTCGCCTCCGCCAGCGCCACCTAAAAGACCTTTCCCCATTTGTTCAACACCAACTGCTAGAACAACATCATACATTTCAGCTTTTATTGACATCCAAGCTTCTCTGAAAGCTGTGGCTCCAGTAGCACAAGCATTTGCACAATTAACAACTGGAATCCCTGTTTGGCCAATCTCTTGAAGAATTCTTTGTCCGACCATAGCATTTGCCTGACCAAGATTTCCACAATACATTGCTTGCATATCTTTTATAGTTAGGCCTGCATCATCTAAGGCCATTAAAGCAGCCTCAGCACCAATATTAGGAACAGTTCGGCCTGGAAATCTTCCAAACTTAATCATGTCCACTCCTAAAACATATACATCACTCATAATTTTTCTCCTTTCTAAATTAAAACCTATGCAGGTTCAAAAAAATAACTCATATAAGAATTCCCATCCTTATCTTTTCTACCTAAAGCATCTCCATAGACAACTTTAACTTTCATACCAAAATCAACATTATCTGGATCTGGTTCAACATTTATTAAGTTGCCTTTAACCGTTCCGCCATCCTCCAAATCAACAAGAGCAGATATATAAGGAACGTCAATCCCTGGAAATGATCTGTATACGATAGAATAAGAGTAAAGGGTGCCATTATTGCTTAATTTAACTTTTGACATCTTATCTCTGGCAAAACACTTTGAGCAAACTGTTCTTTCACCCAAGAAAATTGCCTCACAAACATTGCACTTATGACCTTCCAAATAAGGATCACCTTTATCTGGAACTATTAAGTAATCGACTGCAGGTAACATATTTTTATTTCCCCCATAAAAATATTTATGTTTAAGATAACATTGAAACAAATTTTTTTTATAATTTAAATACATTTATGAGTTTATTTGGTGGCATAGTCGGAGGATTTGTAGGATTTACCTTGTTAGGCCCTATTGGAGCACTGGTTGGAAGTGTGGTTGGCTCTAGAATGTCAGAAAATAGGACGCGCAGAAGAAATCCAAATAATTTTGACCATCAGGTAGCATTCTTTGCTGCTCTTTTTGCCTGTTTTGCTAAGATTTCTAAGGCTGACGGAGTAGTAAGCAAAGAAGAAGTTAGTAAAATAGAAGAATTTATTTCTACTAAATTTAATTTAGATAAAGAGCAAAGGAATTTTGCAATCAATATCTTTCAAAAAGCCAAAGATGATAATGTTTCTTTTGAGGCTTATGCTAAGCAACTCTATTCACTTCTTAAACAAAGCCCCAATTCTTTATTAATCTTTTACGAATTGCTATTTGAATTAGCTATGGCAGATGGTGAATTACACCCGGCCGAAGAAAAAATTCTTAAAAAGGTCCCAAATATTTTCAATCTTCCATTAAATACTTTCAAAGATCTCTACGAAAAATATGTTTCTAACATTACAGATCATTATCAAGTATTGGGTGTGGATAAAAATATGAGCTTTTTAGAAATTAGAAAGATATATTTAAAGAAAAGAAAGGAATTTCATCCGGATATGTTGATATCCAAGGGGTTACCAGAGGAATTAATTGAAAAAGCAAAAATTAAGTTTATCGAAATACAAGAAGCTTATGAGGAGTTGGAAAAAAAACATAAAAAGTGATATTTTGAGTAATGAATTTTTTGAAAACTTTTAATCAAAGATTACTAAATCTTAACGCTTTCGATTTTTTAGTCTTGTTATCTTTCAGACTTTATTTAGCTTATGTTTTTTGGTTTGCTGGATTCAGAAAAATTAAATGGGAGGACGGGTTACCTAACATTGATAGATTTGCAGGTTTTTTGGGCCCTGGAGGACAAGACAACCTTAATTTTATCTTACCTCATTTTTTTGGTTGGCTTGCAGTATTGGCTGAAGCTGGTGGAGCACTCTTGCTCTTAGTTGGTTTGTTTTCAAGATGGATTGCTATTCCATTAATTTTCACTATGTTAGTAGCGGCTTATTATCATTTGCCTAATGGCTGGAACGCTGATGCAAATGGGATAGAGATGTCCGTCACTTATATATTAATGCTTTTGGTAATTTTGGTTTTTGGTCCTGGAAAATATTTTTCCTTAGATTATTGGGTTTTAAGAAAATAAATTGATCATTGAGGAAAACATTAAGACCGAGCCCTTAGCAAAGGTCGCAGAAATACTAAAAAAATCTGAAAATTTAAATTTAACAGACTGGAATGCAATGAACATTGCAACAGTCAGTGCAAAGAATTTGCCGAGTTCAAGGATGGTTCTATTAAAAAAAATAAACGATGACGGGTTAGTCTTTTATACAAATTTTAATAGTAAAAAAAGGAAAAGACCTAGTTAGCAATAAATATATAGCAGTTAATTTTTGGTGGAGAGAACTCCAAGAGCAAATAAGGATAGAAGGAGAGGCAGAAAAACTATCCGCAGAAAAATCCGATGAATATTTTAATTCACGACCGTTAAAATCTAGAGTTGCAGCGATAGTTTCTCAACAAAGTGAGAAAATCGATTCTTATGAAATTTTACAAAAAGAAATAGATGATTTGACTGAACAATTTGAGTTAAATAATGAAAATCCATCTAGACCAGAGCACTGCGGTCTTTACTTGGTAAAACCCAAATCTATCGAGCTATGGAAAGAAGGGGATTTTAGAACTCATCAAAGACAAAAATACGTTAAAAAAGATGATAAAACTTGGGAAAGTTCCTTTTTATCTCCATGATGAATAAGTTATAATGTTTAATGGCCGTTCGTATAGGTCACGAAAATGATAAATATAACTCTTCCTGACAAATCAATTAGATCCTTTGAAAATCCTATTTCCGTAGAAGATTTATCCAAATCTATTGGTGCTAGCTTAGCAAAGGTAACCGTAGCCGGAAAAGTTGACGGAAATTTAGTCGATGCCGTCGACTTATTAGATAGTGACTGTTCGGTTGAAATTATTAGAGATCAAGATCAAGAAGGTATTGAAATTATCAGACACAGCTGTGCGCATTTGTTCGGCCATGCTTTGAAGCAGATTTTTCCAAAAGCAAAAATGGCAATTGGCCCAATCATCGAAAATGGTTTTTATTACGATATTGATTTAGATCATTCCATTTCTCAAGAAGATTTAGAGAAGATAGAAAAAAGAATGAAGGATTTAGCTAATACTAAATATCGAGTGGTAAAAAAAGTTGTTCCGAAAAAGGAAGCGGTAAAAATTTTTAAAGAAAGACAAGAACTTTACAAATTAGAAATATTAAAAGAAATCAAAGATGAGGAGACTGTCGGACTTTATTATCACGAAGAATATATAGATATGTGTAGAGGACCACATGTGAACTCAATGAATCATATAAAAGCTTTAAAGTTAACTCATGTTGCAGGAGCTTATTGGAGGGGTGATTCAAAAAATAAAATGTTGCAAAGAGTTTATGGAACAGCATGGAACAGCGAAAAAGAGTTAAAGAAATACTTAAATAATATAGAAGAAGCCTCGAAAAGAGATCATAGGAAATTGGGTCAAAAATATGATCTTTTCCATTTTCAAGAAGAAGCGCCAGGAATGGTATTTTGGCACCCAAAAGGTTGGACAATTTTTAGAATTATTGAGGATTATATTAGAGACAAGCAAATCAAAGCTGGCTACCAGGAAATAAAGACTCCACAAGTGGTAGATAGGAAACTTTGGGAAAAATCAGGCCATTGGGATAAATATCGAGAAAATATGTTTATCACTGAAATTGATGAAGAGCACGCTAATGAAAAGAGAGTGAATGCTTTGAAACCAATGAATTGTCCATGTCACGTGCAAGTTTATAATCAGGGAATAAAATCTTATAGAGATTTGCCGATTAGATTGGCTGAATTTGGTTCATGCCACCGATATGAAGCCTCAGGAACTCTTCATGGCTTGATGAGAGTTAGACAAATGACTCAAGATGATGGTCATGTATTTTGTACAGAAGATCAAATTGAGGAAGAAGCGAAGAATTTTATCAATCTGCTTTCTGAAATTTATAGTGATTTAGGTTTCAAGAAATATGACATAAAATTATCCACTCGACCGGAGGTGAGGGTTGGATCTGATAAAGTTTGGGACAAGGCTGAATTGGCTTTGGAAAATGCGATAAAAAAATTAAACCTTCCTTACGAAGTTTCTGAGGGGGATGGGGCATTTTATGGTCCAAAATTAGATTTTGTTTTAACTGATGCACTGGATAGAGAATGGCAGTGTGGAACTTTTCAAGCTGATTTTAATTTACCAGAAAGATTGGAAGCTAACTTTGTAGGCGAAGATGGAGAAAGACATCGTCCAGTAATGATGCATAGAGCAATTTTAGGTTCCTTCGAAAGATTTATAGGAATTCTTATCGAAGAATACGATGGAAACTTTCCTTTGTGGTTATCTCCAATTCAGGCCGTAATAATGAATATTTCTGATAAACACGCCAAAAATACTAAAGAAATTGCCAAAAAACTTAAATCTAAGGGGTTTAGAGTAAAATTAGACTTGAGGAATGAGAAAATCACTTATAAAATCCGCGATCACTCCATGCAAAGAATCCCTTTTCAGTTAGTAGTGGGCGATAAGGAGATAGAAAATAATACTGTTTCTGTTAGAGCGCGAAAAGGTGAAGACTTGGGGAGTTTAACTCTAGAAGATTTTTCGAAACTTTTGGATAAGAATATTAAATCAAAGGAGGTTTGATTGAACATTACTGTGTGGACTTTAGTCTAATTTATGGCTCAGCCAAGAAAAGCTTACGAAAAAAAGAATAAGCACCAAATAAATCAATTCATTAAAGCAACTAAGGTAAGACTCATCTCAGAAGATGGTCAACAACTTGGAGTTGTGGAAATTAACGATGCTCTTGATCAAGCCAAATCTGCAAGTTTAGATTTAGTTCAAATGAATGATGATCCTAAAACGCCAGTTTGTAAGTTAATGGATTATGGAAAACATTTATTTGACCAAAAAAAACAAAAAGCAGCTTCAAAGAAAAAAACTAAAAAGACACAACTAAAAGAAATTAAATTTCGTCCAGGTACTGATGAAAATGATTATCAAATTAAAATGAGGAACATAATTAAGTTTCTTAAAGAAGGCGATAAAACAAAAATTACCATGAGATTTAGAGGAAGAGAGTTAGCTCATAAAGAAATAGGCCTAAACTTGCTAAAAAGAGTAGAATCCGATCTCAACGAAATTGCTGGAGTAGAACAAGAACCGGTTTCTGAAGGAAGACAATTAGTAATGTTATTAAGCCCGTTAAAAAAGAAGAATTAAAATGCCTAAAATTAAAGTACATAGTGGCGCTGCCAAAAGATTCAAAAAAACTGGATCTGGATTAAAGAGGAAGCACGCAAACAAAAGCCACATATTGACTAAAATGTCGACGAAGTCGAAACGTCAACTCAGGGGTACTGCTGCGCTAGCTGCTGGAGATGAAAAGCTAGTCAAAAGAATGTTCAAGGAGAAGTCTTAAGATGTCTAGAGTAAAGAGAGGCGTTACAGCCAAAGCTCGTCATAAAAAAACTTTAAAACTGGCTAAGGGGTATAGAGGGGCAAGAAGCAGAACTTTTAAAGTTGCTAAACAAGCCGTCACTAGAGCTGGACAATATGCTTATAGAGACAGAAGAGTGAAAAAAAGAACTTTTCGCTCTTTATGGATTGTCAGAATCAATGCTGCGGTCAGAGCAAATGGTCTTTCATATAGTGTTTTTATGAATGCGTTGAAGAAAGCAAATATTGAGTTAGACCGAAAAGCTTTAGCAGATATGGCAGCGGAAGATGAAAAAGGATTTGCAGATTTGGTCGCATTAGTTAAAGAAAATGCAGCATAATATATGCTATGGACTTGCCACAGCTTAAGAAGCAACTATCTAAAGATTTAAATAAAGCATCAAATTCAAAAGATCTTCAAGACCTAAAAATTAAATATTTAGGCAAGAAAGGCAAAATTTCTTTACTGTCCAAAGATTTAGGAAAACTGTCTCAATCGGAACGACCTAAAGTTGGAAAGGCAATTAACCTTCTAAGGGTATTTTTTGAAGAGCAAAGTAAAGCCCTATCAAAGGAAATAGAACAACAAGAAATCAATGCAATCCTAGAAAAGGAATCAATTGATATATCTTTGCCTGTCGAATCTGGGAACCTTGGAAATTTGCATCCGATAACAAAAACCATTGATAAAATTTGCCAATATTTTCTCTCTCGGGGCTATTCCATTGAAGACGGACCAGAAATAGAATCGGAATATTTTAATTTCGATGCCTTAAATATCCCCAAAGATCACCCCGCGAGAGATATGCACGATACTTTTTATGTTGGTGCAGAGACTTTATTAAGAACACATACTTCTCCTGTTCAAATAAGGTCAATTCTTAAAAGTAAGGCGCCATTGAAGATTATCTGTCCAGGAAAAGTCTATAGAAGCGATGCAGATCAAACTCATACCCCAATGTTCCATCAGATCGAAGGCTTATTGATAGATGAAAAAGTAAATTTTGGCAATTTAAAGCAGGAGCTGACTGACTTTTTAAATTATTTTTTTGGTAAAAAACTTAAGGTTAGATTTAGACCATCTTATTTTCCTTTCACCGAACCTTCTGCAGAGGTAGACATCATGGATAAAAAGGGATGGTTGGAAATTATGGGATGCGGCATGGTGCACCCAAACGTTTTAATAGAGGCAGGCGTGGATCCAAAAAAATATTCTGGCTTTGCTTTTGGTTTGGGAATTGAGAGAATGACCAAACTTGATTACCAGATGGATGACATGCGTTTGTTGTTTGAAAATGATTTAAGACTAATCTCCCAATCATAAAATGAAGATTTTAAAATCCCATTTGGAAGAAAAATTAGGTAAGAAGAAAAATATTGATGTGTTAGGCGATCAATTAACAATGCTTGGTCTAGAAGTTGATTCCATCGCTAAACTTCAAAATGATTACTGCATAGACATTGATCTTACTCCAAACCGCGGCGATTGTTTTAGTGCGTTTGGAGTAGCTAGAGAAATTGCCGCATCAGATCAAATTGTTTTAAAAAAAGAAAAATTTTCATTAAAAACGCAAGGCAATTCTAAAACTAGGGTTTTAGTGCAGGCTAAAGAAGCTTGTCCAAAATATAGTTACTTAGAAATATCTAATTTGTCTTTAACAAATTCCAAAGGAAAAGCTAAAGAGTTACCTAAGCAAATCAATTCACGCCTTGAGTCAGCAGGAATTAATTTAATAAATCCAGTAGTAGATATTCTTAATTATGTAATGCTTGATATTGGTCAGCCAATGCATGCCTTTGATAAGAATAGAATTTCAGGAGATATAAAAGTTAGATTTGCTAAAAATAGTGAAAAGATAAAACTATTAGATGATCAAAAAATTTCTTTATCGAAAGATTGTCTTTTAATTGCTGATGCAAAAGGACCTATTGCTTTTGCTGGAATAATGGGAAGCAAAGACTCATCAGTTGAATTAGATACTTCGGAAGTGGTATTGGAATCTGCCTTTTTTGCTCCAAAATTTATTAGAGGTAAAGCTAGAATATTTGGTATTCAAACTGATGCTTCTCAAAGATTTGAGAGAGGTGTAGATTTTAATTTACAACTCAAAGCTTTGGAGATGGCCAGCTCCTTGATAATTAAATATTTGGGCGGAAGTTGTACTAAAGTAAAAGAAATAATTTCTAATAAGTACCTTCCAAAACAAAAGAAAATAAATCTTTCAATTAATTTCTTGAATGAAAAGTTAGGTACTCAGTTATCAATCAACAAAGTAAAGCAAGTTTTAAAACATTTAGACATTCAAATTCTTGCTGTAAAACCTGATTCAATTAAACTTTTAACCCCAAGTCATAGGTTTGATTTAGAAATACAAGAAGATCTTGTTGAAGAAATAGCTAGATTAGTTGGGTATGACAACCTGCCAACTAGAGAATTAAAAAGTTCTCAGCAAAAATTTTCAAAAACTGATTACTCAAAAGTATTGGAACTTAAAAAGTTTCTTACAAATAAGAATTTCCAAGAAGTAATTAATTATTCTTTTGTTGACGATGATTTGCAGAATAAATTAGAGCTTTCCAAAAATATTATTAAGATTCAAAACCCAATTACTGAAAATTTAAACTCTATGAGAACTAGCTTATTTTCTGGGTTAATTACTAATCTTATTTCAAATGCAAAAAGAGGAAATGATTATTTAAAAATATTTGAAGAAGGTAAAGTTTTTTCTAGAAGCAACACTATCAAAGAGTCTAGTTATCTGGCTGGATTAATATTCGACCAAGAAAAAAAAAGCTGGAATCGATCTAATTCGTTTGATTTTTATTCTCTTAAAGAGCTTGTTTTAAACATCGCTAAATTTTCAAATGTTGAAGATGTATCACTTGAAAAGTCCGATTCAAATTTACTACATCCTAAAATTTCGGCGGATATCTTCAAAGCTAATAAGAAAATAGGATGTTTTGGAAAGGTTCATCCACTTATATTAAAAAAAATAAATTTTAAAAAAGCTTTCTTTTATTTTGAATTTGAGACAAATGAATTATTCAATTCAAAAAAATTAAAACTTGTTGAGCCTTCTAAGTTTCCCTCTACTCAAAGAGATTTAGCCTTTATTGTGTCTGAGCACACAGATTACATAAAGCTGTTTGAAGAAATTTCAAAGTGTGCAGGAAAAGACTTGATAGACATCAAATTATTTGATTTATTTAAAGGAGGAGAGTTGCAGAAAAATCAAAAAAGCCTTGCTTTCAGACTTACCTGGCAATCTAACAAAGGAACTTTGGAAGATAATTATATTGATTCAGCAGTCGAAAAAATAATTAAAAGCTCGAAAACTAAATTTGGAGCTAAATTGAGAAGTTAAAATGTCTTTAACCAAAGCAAAATTAGTTGATTATTTGCATAAAAAAATGGGCTTGCCTAAAAAAGACTGTTTACAGGTAGTTGAAACTTTTTTTGAAGAAATCACTTTAGCTTTAGAGAAAGGTGAAGAAGTAAAGTTGCCTGGATTAGGAAATTTTTCAGTTAGTCATAAAAAAAGTCGACCAGGAAGAAATCCTCGGACTGGAGAAGCGCACACTATATCTGAAAGAAATGTAGTCAGCTTCAAAGCAGGAAGAAAGCTAAGAAAAAGTCTGTAGTTTATGGATTTTGATTTAGGCGAAATACCAAATAAAAAATATTTTTCTATTCAAGAGGTCTCAAATATTTTGGATATTGAAACTCATACTATTAGATATTGGGAACAAGAATTTGCAAAATCTTTTTCAATAAAACGAATTGGCAATAGACGAATGTTTCAACAAAAAGATATTATTAATTTGGTAAAAGTTAAAAATTTACTAAAGCAGGAAAAGATGACAATCAAGGGCGCACAAGAAAGATTAAAAAAAGATAAAAAAATAGATTCGGTAGACTTTAAAATTATTAAAGAACTAAAAGAAATTTTAAAAATACTTTAACTTCAAAGGAGAAAGAAATGAGAAGAATAATAACGGGACATAATGCTGAGGGTAAATCCGTCATTACTATTGATGGTCCGCCAGCAAGATCTTTAAGTGAAAATGAGGGAGGTTTGTATGAGTTATGGAATACCGATGGCGATCAAATAAACACTTTGGACGATATCGATCGAGCAGATAGTGAGGTTTTGCTTTCACCACCAGATGGAGGTACAAAATTTAGATACTTTCAAATAAATCCAACTCCCGAAGGTGTGCCGGCGGATTTGATAAAGGCGGCAACTGCAGAAGCGTTTGAAAAAATGGGTGCAGCCCATCACCAAGTTGATACCACTAGGCATCCTGCAATGCATAAAACTAATACAATTGACTATATTATTTTATTAAAAGGGGATGTGACTTTGCTTCTGGACGAAGAGGAAGTAGACCTAAAACCATTTGATGTCGTCGTCCAAAGAGGCACCAATCATGCTTGGGTTAATAATGGGACTGATACGGCGTTATTTATCGCAGTTTTAATTGATAGTGATTTAAAAGAATAAAACAATGTCAGAGGACGATAATTCAAAATTAACTGAACTCAATCGTCGACTAAGTAAAACCTTAGACGACGAACGAGATGCAGCTAGAAAGAAACGTCATGATAAAGGCTACAGAACTGCAAGAGAGAATTTAGAAGATTTAGTTGATCCTGATTCTTTTAATGAATATGGTCAATTGGCTGTTGCTGCACAAAGAAGTCGCAGAGATTACGATGAGTTACAAACCGAGACTGCAGCTGATGGCATTATTACCGGTCTTTGCAATATAAACAAAGAAGAAGTGGGTGAAGCATCATCTCAAGCAGTCGTGATAATTAATGACTTTTCAGTACTTGCTGGAACCCAAGGCTTTTTTCATCACAAAAAGCTGGATCGCATGTGCGAGTTGGCAGAAAAATCAAAACTACCGGTGATTATGTATGCAGAAGGCGGTGGTGGCAGACCAGCTGATACTGATGTTTCGACTCAAATTGCTGGTTTAAATATTACTTCTTTTACCAGTTGGGCAAAGCTAACCGGCCATTCTTTAAAAATTGCTGTAAACAATGGATATTGTTTTGCTGGCAATGCCGCACTTTATGGCGCTGCAGATTTTTGTATTTCTACTAAGAAATCTTGGATAGGTATGGCAGGACCAGCCATGATTGAAGGCGGTGGCCTTGGAACTTTTGATCCAAAAGAAATCGGCCCTGCTGAGATGCATTACGAAAATGGGCATCTAGATTTTCTTGCTGAAGACGAAGCTGAAGCTACGGTAATCACCAAAAAATTATTGTCCTATTTTCAAGGCTTGAAAAAAAATTGGGAAGAAAAAGATCAGATTCCATTAAGAACTATGATCCCTGAAGATCGCCGAAAAGGTTTTCCAGTGAGAGATATCCTAAATACGATTGCTGACGAAAATTCCTTTTTAGAAATGAAAAAAATCTTTGGTCGCAGTGTCATCACTGGTTTTATAAGAATTGAAGGAAGACCGTTTGCTGTCCTAGCCAATGACTGTCAACAACTCGGTGGCGCAATTGATTCTTCCGCGGCAGACAAGGCAGCTAGATTTATTGAAATTTGCAGTGCGCATGGCTTACCAATGATTTCTTTTGTCGATACCCCTGGTTTTATGGTTGGCCCAGATAGTGAAAAAGAGGGTGCTTTTAGAAGAATGGGAGAATTATTCAAGCACGGGGCCAGAATAAAAACTCCTTTAGTTGGAATAATTTTAAGAAGAGGCTATGGTTTAGGAGCCATGGCGATGATGGGGGGCAGTTTTATTGATCCTATTTATTCAGCCTCTTGGCCAAATGGCGAATTTGGCGGTATGGGTTTAGAAGGGTATGTAAAACTCGGGTTTAAAAAAGAATTAGAAGCTGAAGAAACTGAGGAAAAGAAAAAAGCACTTTTTGATAAATTAGTTGCTCGCATGTACGAAGTAGGCAAAGCCACTGAGGCAGCAGCTCACTTGGAAATGGATGCCGTTATTGATCCGGCGTCTACTAGAGAAACTATTCTTAAAGCTTTCAAATCATTCGGGGCGTAGCGCAGCCTGGTAGCGCACTTGACTGGGGGTCAAGTGGTCGCAGGTTCAAATCCTGCCGTCCCGACCATTGAATGATAATTAACATTACTTGTAAAATTTAAAAATGATTAGGTTAGGGGTAATAACTCTCTCAATCATTCTTTTTGGATGTGGAGGGGGAGGAAGCAGTTCAGGCACAACAAACAACCCAGGCCCTGTGACAATCTCTGGATCTGTTCAAGACGGATATATTTCAGGTGCTTCAGTTTTTATAGACACAAATGCAAATTATATTCTTGACGCAGGAGAAAAATCAGCAACCACCAATGATAGAGGTGAATTTTCTTTATATTATGAAAATGGTTTGCCATCGGGGTTCTTGGTCTCTGTCGGAGGAACTGATTTAGATACAGGAATTGCTGATACCGAGTTGGTTTTCGTAAAAAAGGTTGCTGATATTTCAAATACAAACTTGATAACCCCTTTATCTTCAATTGCAACTTATCTTAGTGCTAGCAGCGATCTAAATAAAATACTTGGATTTTCAAGTTCATATGAATTTGTTCATCCAGCAACCAATAAAAACAGCAAATACTATCAAGCCGCTAATAAATTATCCGTTTTAGCCAAAATATTAAGAAGTATTACTAATGCTCGAAAAGGATTTAACAACTATGAACTTGATACACATATTTTTTTTGAAACTATTGCAAGCAGATTAGCTCAGAATGATTTAGGTCAAGCAATAAAAATTGATGAAACTGTCTTTTTGGAACAACTTTTAACAGATCTAGAGATAAAGCAAAGCGTTCAAATAAATAATAAAAGCGATATAAGTATTGCAGTGTCAAATGCTCTTTCCTTGATTCAGTATAAATCTGATGATCTAACTAATAGATTATTAAAATGGGCAAATGAAACACTACCTGATGAAATTGTTTCTGGTACGCAAAGTAACGCATCCTACTTCGATAAATTTAAAAATGATATTTTCAATCTTGTGATTACATCAAGCACTTTTAATGGATTATCCTATGACGCTAGCCAATTGGTTCCCAGCCTAGAAATTGGCGCAGATACATTTACTATTAATGAGGATACTGCTTCGACAATTGATGTTTTAGCCAATGATGATTTTATGTCGTCTTATCCTTTTACTTTTAGTCCTGATTTGGCGCCAGTGAATGGCTCATCTTCTTTAGTTGATAACAAAATCGTTTATACGCCAAACGCAAATTTTAATGGAACCGAGACATTTTCTTATTCTCTGACTCAAAACGGTCAAACAAAAGTTGGTTCAGTAAATATAATAATTACTCCTGTTAACGACGCACCTGAAATAGGAATTGCTTTGCCAATCACAGTCAATGAAAATCAAACCGCGATTAAAACCATACTTTTTTCAGATGTTGATTCAGCTGCAGAACTTATAACAACTTCTCTAAGCGGAACCGATGCCAGTTACTTCAATTACACCTCAGCAGGAGTTTTGTCTTTCAAAGAAGCTCAAGATTATGAATCCAAAAATTCCTTTTCCATAACCATAACAGCCACCGATGGCACATCGGAAAGATCTTATAACGCAATCGTTCAACTTATTAACTTAAATGATAATAGCCCTGTGATTCCGACTAATTCCTTTGCAATAAATGAAAATACGACTACCGTTACTTCTTCTTTGGCAACTGATGCTGATGGCGGTGCTCTTAATTACTCTCTGTCTGGAACCGATGCTGCAGCTTTTTCGATTTCTTCTCTTGGGGCTTTAACTTTTAATACTGCGCCAAATTATGAAGTAAAAAATAGTTATTCTTTTGATGTTACTGCATCTGATGGCACAAATCCTTCGGTAACTGACTCTATTATAGTAAATGTTTTAGATGTAAACGACGCTCCGGTAATGGCAAATCTAACCGCTTCTATTAATTTACTACCAACGGTATCTTCTTCTGCTACAAAGACTGTCGCAATGAATGCTTCCGATGACGAAGGAGACGCAATAACTTATTCGATAGTTGAAAATGGATCTTATGGCACTGCCGCAATAAGCGGAACTTATATTACTTATACGGTAAGCGCATCAACTAACAATTCTTCAGTTGCAACAGATACAATAAAAATAAGACTGAGTGATGGATTAGATATCTCAGATATTCCATTTACTATAAATTTAAAAACGGATCCGTTTTATCAACACTCTTGGCATTTGAAAAATACAGGGCAAACAAATTTTGCCTCAAATACAGGGACAGCTGGAGCCGATATGAACGTCGATGCAGTTATAAATTCTGGAAAAACCGGTAGTGGTGTCACTATTGCAATTCAAGATTCAGGCTTGGAAATTGCACACGAAGACATAGCTGACAATCACCTCGCTGGTAAATCATGTGATTTTTTAAACAACGATGACGATCCAACACCAGCATCAAGCGGCGGAGATCATGGGACTTCTGTTGCAGGAATTGCTGCAGCTTCAGGTTGGAATGATAAAGGGGGCAGAGGAATAGCTCCCAAGGCAAATTTAGTAGGTCACAATATATTAGCTTATCAAACTTTAAGTACTTATCTTGATGCTTACGGAGCAACCCCAGGTGGTTGCGATACAGATGTTGTAGATATTATGAATCAAAGCTATGGAGCCGGAGATTCTGATAGTTTTAATACTGCAGGTTTGTTCAGTCTTTTTTTAGATGCTTATATAAATGGAGTGACGAATGGGAGAAGTAATAAAGGCTTTTTGTATGTACGATCTACAGGAAATAGCTTTTTTTCTCGTACCCTTGGACATTGTTCTCCTACAGGAGTTTCGTTGTCAAACACGCCTTATGAATATAGTTGTTACGATTCAAGTTATGACGATGATCTTACAGAGCCCTATTTAATCGGCGTCACAGCATTAAATGCATTCGATCTAAAGTCTTCTTATTCCACTCCAGGAACAAGCGCATGGATATCTGGATATGGGGGTGAATTTGGATCGACTTATCCCGCAATGATGACAACTGATTTGATGGGTTGTGATAAAGGCTATAACCAATCTTCTTCAGTAATTAATGGGGATTCAAATTGCGATTACATGCAAAATTTCAATGGAACTTCATCTGCGGCACCGTCGGTTTCAGGAGCTATTGCTTTAATTTTAGAAGCAAATACAAATCTAACTTGGCGAGATATCAAACATATTTTAGCTTCTTCAGCTACTCAAATTGATAATTTGAGATCTAAGACTTACGAATCTGTCGATTTATATAAGTGGACTACCAATGCAGCTGGGTTCAAGCATCATCCCTGGTATGGGTTTGGCAAAATTAATGTTCAATCTGCTATTACTCTTGCTGAGGCATATGTGCTTGGAAGTCTAGGAACATTTGTAAACACGTCTGGAACACAAACAAGCATTGGTGGAACTATTACTAGCAATCAAAGAACAATATTTACGGCAAAAAAAATAACTTTATCTGCACCAGCAGGATCATCAAATTTCGTCGAGTTCATTAAGCTGAGCCTTGGGTTTGATCATGCAGATCCAGAAGAAATAAGTGTTGAACTTAAATCTCCTGATGGAACTACTGTAACTGTATTACAACCTTTCACCTTGAAAACTTCCAATCCATCAAATAATGATTTCGATATGGGCATAAGTTCGTTTTACGGTGAAAGTATTTCAGGGGATTGGACTTTAATCATCACTGACTACACTGACGATGGTGTAGGAGGTACACTTGATAATTGGAGTATAAAAGTTTATGGCCATTAAGATTTTATCTTTTCTTATTATTTTTTTTACAGCTAATCTTTATGCAGTAAAGACAGTCGAAGTTCTCTTTATAGAACAAAATACCCAAACTGAATCTAAAGAAAATAATTTTTCTAACGAACCTATCCTGTTAAAAGATTCCTTTGTCATATTAGATAAAGATGATTTGTATAAAGATCCTAGTCTTAAAAGTCTCGGTCCTTATAAATATATTTTAGAAGTAAAAGAAACCCGAAAAGCAAATATTTCAAATTTATCGGAAGAAAAAACTATACCCCTCAAGCTTATTAAATTTCCAAATTCCGAATATAGAGTAACTGATGGAAGTATTATTGTTGCCTTTAAGGAAGATGTTGATAAACAAACTTTTGCATCTGATTACGGCTTAGAAAGCAAAAGTGATTTTGGCTTTGGGGTAGCCTACAAGGCTATTTCATTTGAGAATGTTGAAAAAGTTTTATCAGAAATTAAAAATGACTCAAGAGTAAAATATGCTGAATATGATTATTTTCAAACAAATATACCGCATTAAAACTATTTCTTACTGGCAAAAATAACATTCCTATTTACCAACTTGATTGTCAAATCCGCCGCTAATATTAAAATTTATTTTTTGCATCTTGAAACTTTTAGTTCTCCATTTTTACGTTTAATACATTTTTCTTTTTTTACAGTCTCAATTTTATCTCCCTTTTTGTAGAAACTAGTTCTTCTTAATTCTCCGCCTTGTCTAGTAAACATTTTTTGTTCCTTCTTCAAATCTTCTAACTTAAGCTCTTTATAGGTTTCACCAAAATTTCTGTTTTTATAGTCTTCATAAGCTCTATTGAAATGAGCTATTCTTTCGGGACCAACAGGATGAGTAGAACCATATGGAGTTTCAAATGAATATCCATCAGATAGATATAAAAGAATATTTTTTCCTTTTTGAAAATCATAACCAGAATTCAAAAAAATTTCTAAACCTATTCTGTCTGCTTCAAGTTCTTGAGAGGGTGAAAAATTAATTCTTCCTATGTAATTACCGACTTCTGCTCCAGTATTACCAAAGATGTCTACCCAATTTGGATCACCTGTTTCCATTCCAATCCCATATCCAATAGCTGCACCTGCTATAGTTCCTAAAAGTTGACCGCCTAGAGCATTCATTCTGTCCTCTTGGAGATGATTCAATATAGCGTGAGACATTTCATGTGCCATTATTAAAGCTATTTCGTCATCATTTTTAGAAATAGAAATCATTTTTTTTGTAAATGAAATTGTTTGCATTGAACCTTCTCCAGATAAATAAGCATTTTCCACATCATGGTCTAAAATTTGAGTTCTCCAATAATTACAATTTTGACCTTCTGATAAACTCAAACAAATTTTCTTTGCGTACGGTAGCAAAGTTGTATAGATTTCTTCTATTCTTATCTTTGCCTCATCAAGAGATATTTCGTTTGATTGCCTTTCTTTTATAGAACCTAATAATTCGTTTTTTGCACTAGTTAATTCAACATTATTAATATCCTGATAAACATATTTAGGAGTTGAACAGCCCGAGATGATAAAAAATAAAATTAAAATATTAAAGCACTTCACCTTAAATTCTCTTAACCGATTGAAACCACACCTTCTTTAATTAATCTTTCTTTTTCTTTGTCACTATATTCAATGGATGAAAGGATTTCGAGGGTATGCTCACCTAATTTTGGTGCTGGCCTAGATATCTTACTGGGCGTTTCACTAAATCGAGCTGCAGGATTTGCTTGTCTGACCTCGCCAAATCCTTCGTAATCAGTTCGTAATATTGAATCGTTAGAAATGATTTGTTCATTGCCTAATAATTCCATACGATCAAGCAAGGGTGCGCTAGGCACGCCTTCTTGTTGCAGACGAGTTAGGATTTCTTCACCGTTCCACTTTGAAATTTCTTCACCTGTAATTTCTTTCCTTACCTGAGCATTTGATACTCGTCCAGACGGGGTTGCAAATCTTTCATCGTCTATTAAATCCTCTCTATTTAACGCCTTGCACATTCCTTCCCACTCAGCATCTGATACCGCGCCTGCAGTGATGTATCTATCCTTAGCTTTATAAATAAGATCCTGGGTACCTTGTAGTTTACGGATATCTATTTCGTTTTCAGCATAAACAATGCCTGCCATCCCTTCCGGCCAAAAAAAAGACAACATACTATCGAGCATAGATAATTCTATATGCTGACCTACATCATTTTTTTCTCGGGCATACAAAGCGGAAGATACAGCTTGAGCCGAGGTAAGGGCGGTGACTTTGTCGGCAATGATAATTCGAAACATTTTGGGCGTCTGAGTTTCCCTATCAGCTTGAATGTCAGTTGCTCCAGAAAGGGCTTGAATGACTGGATCATAAACTCTCGAGTTGGCATAAGGCCCCTTGTTGCCGAAGCCGCTGATAGAGACATAAATTATTTTTTTGTTTATCTCTCTGATGGTTTTTTCTCCTATGCCCATTCGGTCCACTGCGCCAGGACGGAAATTTTGCATAAAGACATCTGCTTCAGCAGCTAACTTGAATAAAATTTCTTTGCCTTCCTCGGACTTAAGATTTAAGGCAATTGATTTTTTACCGCGGTTACAAGAGAAGAAAACTGGGTTCACTCCATTATGAGGCGCAGCCATATGGCGAACCAACTCTCCAGTTATAGGCTCTACTTTGATTACTTCTGCACCTTGATCAGCAAGCATCATTGCTCCGACCGGTCCTGAAACCATGCCAGTCAAATCTAAAACTTTTACTCCTTCAAGTGGACCCATATAGTTTAACTTTGAAAGTTTATCTCCATTGCTTTTTTAAAAGCACTTCGTTCTGATATTTTATCTTTATATATAGTAATATTTTTTGGTAATTTGAATTCATGATAGATCGCCCAATCTAGACAAGACATTAAGAATATATCGGCTAGACCAAAACCTTGATCTAGAACTGATTCTTTTTTTTCTAAATAAGGCTCAATAACTCGAAATTGTCTTTCCAAGTATTCTCGACATGATTTCACAACATTGGGTGCTGCCCCATAGATATCAGACAAATCATGATGTCTTCTAATAATGTAAAGACAAGTTTCATCTAACTCACCATAAATAAAACTACACCATTCATCTTCTTTGGCTAAATCTTTCGGTGTTTGAGGAATAAATAAATTATTGGATGGGAAGGTATTTTGTAAATATTTGCAAATAGCTAAGCTTTCTGAAAGCTGAAAGTCACCATGCTCCATGAAAGGAATTTTTTGTTTAGGATTAAGCTTGGTATATTCCTCTGATAAAGTTTCACCAGTTCTTGGGCCGATTGGTAAAAGTTCATATTCGATTTCAAGTTCTTCTGCCATCCATATAGGACGCAGACTTCTTGCGGTCTTGGAGCCCCATATTTTTATTTTCTCTGAATCCATAATTTAATTTTAGATTAAATTTAATTTTTAACTAGATTAAAAGAGCAATTTTGATGATAATTTAATGATGGGAGAGGAAAAAAAATCCGTTGATGGTGTTCATTGGCTTACAGCGGCTAGTGAAAAGGTTTTATTAGTAATCATTGGGATAGCAACTTGCATAGCTTCTTTGCAATATCTGTATCAAATGTATTTGTTACAAGAAATTGTATTGGCAGATTTATTTATGCTTTTTATATTTACTGAAATTCTTGCCATGGTTGCAGCTTTTTATAGCTCTAAAAGAATTCCAGTCACCTTGCCTATTATCATTGCCATAACTGCTCTTTGTAGGTTAATTGTTATGCAAAATAAAGACATGGATGCATTAATAATAATAGCCGAGGCTACTGCTGTATTAATTCTCGCAGGTGCAGCTTATTTAATGAGCTTAAAAGATAAATTAAGTTTAGAAAAACTAAGAAATCAACGAGATTGAAGATTTTTAATTTTAATACAGGACTAAATTTTAATTATTTTTAAGGAGGCATAAATGCTTATTCAAGTAGTTACAACGTGGGAAGGATCTCCCGCGGGATTAGAGAAAATTGTTGAAGGTTCCAAACAAGCTGGACCAATTCATGAGTCGATGGGAGCCAAAAACCCCAGACTTTGGAGAGCTAGCGCTGGCGGAGACGTAGAAGAAGTTTATTACTCAGTTGAATTTGATTCATACGAAGCCTACGGTAAGTATATGGATGAAATGATGGGCTCCGAATGGTGGACAGGACTTATGAAGTTTCTTGAAGATGAATATCCTGACTTAAAAACTTTGGGGACGGATGTTTATTACAATGCAATCTAAGTCTATTTTTTTTGAACTTTAAAAATCATCTGATCTTTCTTCTCTTCGAAAGAAATTAATCGATGATCAAGGAATTCGCAAAACTTTTCTACATCTTTTTTGGCAACTGGGTCAGTTGCTATTAGCTCAACGACCTCTCCTGACTTGGATTCATGAATAGCCTTATGAAGAAGCATAATTGGTTCAGGACAAATCAGACCAGTAGCATCAATCTTCATTTTTAAAGTATCTAAGACGTTCTATATCTTCTTCAGTAGTTTCTTCTCCATATTGAATTTCTATTACGTGGCAAGGTATATCAAAAGGATTAAAGATTTGATGCCAAGATTCTTTTTGTACATGAAAGGTATCCTCAGTATTGAGAGAAATTTCTTCAAAATTATCAGGATCCTTTTTGCTAAAATTTACTGAGCACTTACCTTTGCTGATAAACCATATTTCGTTTCTTAGGAAATGTCTTTGAAAGCTCATCCCTTTTCCAGGAGCAATAATTAATTCTTTTAACTTTAAAAAATCATTAGAAAACAAATTATAAAATTCTCCCCAAACTCTTTCTTCTTTCTCGTATTGAAAGTTTTTTAAAATCCAACTAGAAGAATTCTTTTTATCTTCTCCTCCAACGCTGAACTCGAACCTTATGTTACTAACTTGCATTTCAGGGATATTTTCTTTAGTTCGATCTCCACCGTTGCAAAAAATAATTTCATCATTTGGATGAAGCTCTTTTATTTTTTCTAATGCTTGAGAGGCGCTCCCAGCTTCGTCATCCTCAAAATTAATAACTTCGTCGACCATAGACAAATTTTCCACAATTATTTTGCGTTCTTCGAAAGGCATAAAGAATTTCTCTTTCTTTTTTATAAGCCAGGCATCACTATTAAGAGCAACAATGAGTTTTTCGCCGAGCTTTTTAGCAGATTTAAAATAAGCAATGTGACCAGAATGGATAGGGTCAAAACCGCCACTAACAACTACAACTTTCATGAGTGATATTTTAAGTTATTTTTGATTTAAAAGACTTTAAAGTTTTTATCTCCAATAGCTTTTTTTGTGGTTTTATCAAGCCTAAAAAAAACTAATATAGAAGCTAAAATTACTCCACAACACATCCCAATCCACATGCCATAAGCGCCCAACGCAGGGAGGAAAACATCAGTTAATCCTAGCGAGTACCCAATTGGCAAGCCGAAGAACCAAAAAGCTAAGATCATGATATACATTGGAGCCAAGGTATCTTTATAACCCCTTAGAGCTCCTTGACCAGTAAAACTAATTCCATCGGATAGCTGCATAAATGCGGCAATAAACAATAAAGAACTTGATAGAGCAACTATAGATCTGTCGGCATTAAAAAACGAAGCGAAATAATCTCCATAAAAAATCAAAGCAAGAAAATTAAAAGATGCCAAAGATACTGCAACGATAATTGCAAAAAAAGAAGAATATCTAGCACCAATAAAATCTCCTGCACCTAATAAATTTCCAGTTCTTACCGCTGCAGCTAAACCAACGGATAATGGCAACATAAAAGTAACGGTTGTAACTTGCATGGCTATCGAATGAGCAGCGATTGTCTGTTCACCTAAATTACTAAGTAAAAGACCACTGCCACTAAAAAGACCAAATTCAACAAAAATACATGCTCCAATTGGAAAACCTAACTTAAAAATTTCTGTTATTTTTTCTAAATTAGGTTTTTCAAATTTAGTAAACAAGTTTGCGGATTGATAAGGTTTAGAAAAGTAAATATAAATGACTAGAGCCAACAGGGCACTCCAAGAGGAAATAGCAAAAGATATTCCGCATCCTGCTCCACCAAGCTCAGGCAGACCAAAATTCCCAAAAATAAATCCATAATTCAATATCGCGCTTAAAGTTACCATCCCTATATTTATGATTGTCACTGGAAGCGGTCTTGTTATTCCCTCGCTAAATGACTTAAGGGGTTGAAATAAAAATAACGCAGGTGTTCCTATCATTAATCCGTAAAGATAACCTTTAGTAATTTTTTGAACTTCTTTGGGAGTGCCAAAAAAATCCAATATTTGGCCGATATAACTCAAATACATAGTTACCAATATTATTAAAGGGATGCACAACCAAAAGGCTTGTTTTAAGAGTGGACCAATTTCAGCATTTCTTTTTGCTCCGTAAAATTGAGCTACAAAAGCAGTGACGATGAACAAAGAACCGCCTAGACCAAAAAATACCGGCCAAAACAACATATTTCCTGTTGCAACTGCAGCTTGATCCAAAGTGTTGTAGCTTCCTGTCATCAAAGCAGATATGACTCCTGTAGCATGAGCTGCAAGTTGTGAAAAATAAATTGGAATTACTAAACTGGCAAAAGTTTTGATTTCAAAACTAATTTTATTTGAAGTATCTGCAATTATTTCTGAATTTTTATCTTCGATCTCTTTCATAAAGGTAGGGTATGATACTACTTGAAACTATCTTGGAGATAAAAAATTAGAAGAGATAATCGCCCCTTTTGGTTAAAGCGCATTCATTGGTGGCTTGATCAAAAATATATAAAAAATGTAATTTCTCCTCAATTTGATAAATTGGGCGTCGGTCCTTTAGTATTGGGAGTTAAATATCTTCATGTCAATGGAGAAGGTATATCGGTTGGAGATTTTGCAACTTTTATTACTGCTCCAGATTCTCATATTCATCTAACGACTTGGAATGCTGACAAACATGATGGAAAAATAGAGATCGGAGATTTTTGTTTATTCAGCCCCGGGGTAAGAGTTTCTGCAGCTACAAAAATTAAGATAGGAAATTCTTGCATGTTTGCAAATAGCGCCTATATTTCTGATTCAGATTGGCATGGCATTTATGATCGAGCACTTCCAGTTGGTCAGTCCAAACAAGTTACTTTAGAAGATAACGTTTGGATCGGCGATGGAGCAATCGTAAGTAA
>CABZES010000012.1 GCA_902524805.1 uncultured SAR86 cluster bacterium
TAACATGATCTCCTCCTACAGGAATATTGACAGTATGACTTATAGATCCATCCATAAAAATTGCTACGTCAGAAGTTCCTCCTCCAAGATCAATTAAGCAAACTCCTAATTTTTTTTCGTCTTCTGTCAAGACAGAATAACTAGATGCTAACTGCTCTAAAATATAGTTTTCTACAGAAATTCCACATGCCCTCATACATGAGTCAATGTTTTCTGCTGCATTCTTACTACAGGTAACTAGGTGTACTTTAGCCTCTAACCTCACTCCAGCCATCCCTAATGGTTCCTTAATGCCGCTTTGCTGATCTATCAAGAAATCTCTTGGAAGTATGTGTAGCATTTTATGTCCTTCAGATATGCTCTGAGCTCCTGCTGAATTTATAACTTTATCCACATCGCTAGCTTTGACTTTTCTATCTCTAATCTGAACAGCTCCTTCTGAATTAAGACCACAAGAACTTCCACCAGAGATACCTACGTAAGCCTTATTTACTGCAATGCCTGACATCATTTCAGCTCTTTCCGTAGCTTGTCTGATAGCGTTCACTGTAGCCTCAATATCAACAACAACTCCATCTCTTAAACCTCTTGAAGGATGCGAGCCTAAGCCGATGACATTGATTCCATCTGGAGATGATTCTGCGATCAAACAAACAACTTTAGATGTCCCTATATCAATTCCAATTTTTATATTGTGATAATTATTTGCAGCCATTAGAAATGTTTAATAGCGATCTTATCTTTGTATCTAAGATCTATAGATTGAAAATTATTCATTAATTTTTTCGATTTTTTGGATGTCAAAAATAAATTTAAATGTGAAAGTTGTTCCTTAAGCTTATGGTGCTGCAGTCTAATTTGTTGATTTTCTTTTAAAAAAACATTTATATTTCCTGATCTGCTTTTGCTAATAGATTTTATTACCAAGCTATGGGGTAGAATTCCTTTTTGAATTTCATAAAAATTATCAATTAAAATAAGTGAGTCTTCCTCATTTCCAAATAAATTTACAAAGTTAGACTTAACGGCTCCTTTATTTTTAAAGAATTCTCCATTTTGAGATAGGCAGGATTCTTTGTTCAATAGAAAATGACAATTTTTCATTATATTTTCATCATTTTTAGAAAAAGCAGATAAAACTAAATATAGGATAAGAAGTATTACAGTATTCTTAATTTTCATTTGTTTCTCTTGGAATTAGGATCTCAATTTTTTTTGGCTTAATCATTGCTAGATTAATTTGAGATTTTTTATTAGCTTCTAAAAAAGATTTCTTATAAAGAAGTTTATTGTTCAATTCTATGAACTTAGACTCTAAGATTATTTGTTTTGATTTTTCATTATCCAAGCTTGTATTCAATGACCTTAGTTCATGAACATTATTTATTTTAAAAATACATAAAATAGTAATAGCAAACCCAAGAAAGGAAATTAATAAATATTTATAAGACAAACTAAGCATTTGTTTTTTCTCCGACTCTCAGTACAGCACTTCTAGATCTTGGATTAAGATTAATTTCTTCCTGAGTAGGTTTAATTATTTTTCCAATAATTTTTATTGAATTTTCAAATTCAATATTTTCGAGCTTCCCTTTTAAGAAATTTTTAACAATTCTGTCTTCCATTGAATGAAAAGAAATAACAACAAGCCTTCCTTTATCTTGAAGAAGATCGATGGAAGCTAATAAAGCCTTTTTAATTTCCTCAAGTTCGTTATTTATAAAAATTCTAATAGCTCTAAAAATATTTGTCGCAGGATGTTTCTTTGGATTTCCATATTTTTTACCAGCAAAAGCAATTTCAGCAAGTTCTTCTGTGGATTCAATTAATTCGTTTTTTCTTTTTTCTATAATCCTTTTGGCAAATAGTCTGGATTTTCTCTCTTCTCCTAAATAATAAAATATATTCGCTATTTCTTTTTCTTTTGCATTATTAATCCAATCTAATGCAGAAACCTTATTCGTTTGATCCATTCTCATATCTAATTTTCCATTTTTTTGAAAACTAAAGCCTCTTGTTGCATCATCTAATTGCAAAGAGGAAACTCCTAAGTCGAAAAGAATTCCATCGAATTTTTTATTGAGAAATAATTCACCGATCTCAGAAAATTTTGAATACTGAAATTTAAATCTAGAATCTTGAATTTTTTTAGCGTATTTGATCACCGTTTGATCTTGATCAATTGAATTTAAGGTGCCATCAGAATTGAGTCTTTTAAGGATTTCTTTAGAGTGCCCTCCTAATCCAAAAGTACAGTCTAGATAAGCTCCAGATTTATTGAGCATGAGAGAATCAATGCTTTCGTTAATCATTACAGGAGCATGAGAAAACATTAGAACGGTATCCTCCTTACTTCTTCCGGAAGTTCAATGTCAATTCTTTCGCCTTTAATTTCCTTTCCTGATTCTTTAACCTTCCAATTCTTTTCGCTCCAAAGTTCAAACTTTTGACCCATTCCTATTAAAATTACTTTTTGTTTTTCTTTTAAGTGGGCATATTCTCTTAAACTTTGAGGGAATAAAATGTTCATTCTTTCAGATACTTCAAAATCTATCTGGTGAGCATTTCCTAAAAAATTCCATTGTAAAGCTCTTAACTTGGGATTAAGGCCTGAAAGTTTTTCAAATGAGTTTGATATCTCTTTCCAAAGATTTCCTGGATAGATTAGTAATGAAGGATATTGAGGATCCTTAGTGACAATAAGAGAACCAGCAGCTAACTCTTTGAGTTGCTCTTTATATTTAGCAGGCATCGCAATTCTCCCCTTATTATCTAAGACGAGACTGCTTAAACCGTAAATTCCAGCCATATTTTAGTCCCTTTGTCACACTTCGTACTATTTTTACACACTTTTACACACTTTTGAAGTTTTAAAAGGACTAATTTAACGTTTCTTTGAGAGCTGACCCATAAGCCGGGTTCTGTTTTAAGCAACCATTCATCTTGAGTTTATGTCGCCATAAACCTCTAGCAACTTACCCAGATTCAATGCGGACAACATTAACGAATCTCTATTTAGTCTTGCTCCAGGCGGGGTTTACCTAGCTATATTTGTTTCCAAATACACGGTGAGCTCTTACCTCACCTTTTCACCCTTACCTTAAAAAAGGCGGTTTGCTTTCTGCTGCACTAGCCGTAACAACTTTCATTGTTCCCAGGAGTTACCTGGCGCCTTGTCCTATGGAGCCCGGACTTTCCTCTAGTTTTAAAACCAGCGATCGCTCGGTCAGCTCGATGTGATTATATTATTTTTTTTTAAATGTGTCGTAAATTTCTTTGGAAGTTTGTTTTGAAATTTTAGAAATAATTTTGGAAATTTTTCTCAAAGGCAAATGATCTTTCAAGCTTTCTACAAGAATCTCAACTTCAGCATCTTCTATAGACGACTTTTCTTTTGTTCCTTCAATTAAAAAAACAATTTCACCTTTTTCTAAATTATTATCTTTTTTGATTTGATCCAAAAGACTTTGTGAAGATCCGCTTATAAATTTTTGATGCGGTTTAGAAATTTCTTTTGCCAAAGCGACATTTCTATCTTTTCCTAAAATCTCTGTAACACTTTGAACTAATTTTTTTATTCTTCTAGGCGACTCAAATAAAACAACTGTTCTATCTTCGTAAAGATAATATTTCAGATAATTTTCTAATTCTTGTTTTTTTCTAGGAGGAAATCCTTCAAAAATGAATTTATCTATTTTTAAACCGGATCCGACAAGAGCAGAGATAACTGAACTCGGACCGGGCAAAGGATTAACAAAAATATTTTTTTCTTTTGCTATCTTTACAATCTCAAATCCAGGATCAGAAATCAAGGGCGTCCCAGCATCTGAAATTAAGGCTATAGAATTCCCTTCTTCAAGAAAAGAAACATATTTTTCAATATTTTTGAAACTTGTAAATTCGTGAAGAGAATCGTACTTAGTCATAATATTAAATTCATTAAATAAAATACGTGACTTTCTCGTATCCTCACAAAGGATTAAATCTACTTCGTTTAAAATATCTAATGCTCTAAAAGATAAATCTCTTAAATTACCAATTGGAGTTGCAACCAAATATAATGTTCCTGATTTATGAATAGTAAGACTCCAAAAAGAATAATTTCAATAATATTGATTTTATTAATCCTATCTTGCTGTGCTTCAACTAGCAATCCTAGAATTTCAAATTTTTATGACAATAGCGAACCCAATGATGTAAGCAAGAAAATGCTTAGAAATATATCGGCGGCTAATCAAAAAAAGGATTTTAAAATTATATATTTTAGTGATTCGTCAAATAAAACTAAGAAATTTCTAGAGGGCGTAACAACTTCATTTTTTTTTCAAAAATCTTTAAATAACAATAAAAAAGAAATATCTTTTAAAAAAATATCCCCATCAAGTTTATGTGAGGAAGTTGACTCTCTTTCATTCAAAATAATTGTATTTTCGGACGATGATCTTAATGTTGATTCAAGTTGTTTAAGTGATTTTAATTCAGATATATTATTGGTTTATCTAAACGGTAACATAATCTATCCTAAAAATAACTTTGTTAGTCTAGATAATCAAAACTATTTTGAAGAATTATTTTTGGATAAAATATTTGAAAATGATGATTATTTATTTATTTCTAAAAATATAGACGAAATAGAAAAACTAGTAACAAATTTAGAAAATAATAATAGTTTTTATGATACAAATGCTTTTTTGTTAATTGACGGAACAAATGATTTTGAAAACGAAATAGCAAAAGTTTTTGATATAAAAAACAGTGAAAACAGAAAAAATAATCTTCAAAGATTAATCAATAAAGATCTCAAGTTTATATCTAGATCTAGAAAAGACGTTAAGAAAGTTATTGTTAGCTCCAGTTCAGATATTGCAAATAGAATAATTCCAGCTTTTAAATACAATCTTTTGTTTGACTTAGATATATACAATTTGCCAAATCACTATGATGTTTGGAAGGAAACTTCAGCACCTAGTGACCTTGAGGGAACTTTTGGTTTGGAATATCCTATTTTGGTAAATAAAATTAACTTAGGATCAAAAGACTTTTTCTCTTATTCACCTGAATCAAAAATTAATTATTCACTTGGGTTTGATTTAATAAACTTTCTAAACTATGGCAATGGTTATTTTGGTCTTCTGGGAGAATATAAATATAAAGAGAATGAAGTAAAAATTAGTCCTATCAATATTTCATTCGAAGAAGGTAATTTAGTACAAAACCTAAATTAGTAATTCTTTTTCAGATTCTGAAATACTATCACTGAAGCTCTTATGTTCTCTCATGCGCTCCATGTACTCATTTAAAGGTTTTGCAGCTTTAGTAGAAGGTACTTTAATTCCATAATAAGACAATCTAAAAAGAACGGGCATTATAACTGTGTCTAAAACAGTTAATTCATCACTTCTAAAAAAAGTCTGATTATTGAAAAGAGAAAGGGAATTATTTAGATTTTTTTCCAGCGCTTTTTTACTTTTATTTTTTTCATTTTTACTAACAGATTCTTCTTCGATTATATCCATTGGCATGCACCAATCCGCTTCAAGCCTATGCAAGATTAGTCTAGTTTGCGCTCTAGCAACTGGATAAACAGGCAATAACGGTGGATGAGGGAACCTTTCATCCAAATATTCAACAATTAAACCTGAATGATATAAAGACAATTCTCTATCTATCAATAATGGAAGATTGCCTGAAGGATTGACTTCTAAAATTTCGGAAGGAATATCATCAGGATTTAAACTTTCAAAGTCACAAGCTATACCTTTTTCGGAAAGGACCATTCTAATTTTTTGACTTCGGTGTCCCATTTCATTTTGAAATAGAACCATTGAAGAGCGATTGTTGAGTAAACTCATTTTTATTTAAGCTCTTTTTTGAATTCTCTGTAAGTTAAGTATGCGAAAGAAGTAAATAATAGCAGAAAAAGTAGTACATAAACGCCAATTCTTTTTCTTGTATTGGCACTAGGATCGGCAACATATACTAAAAAGTTAGTAAGATCGTAAATTACTTTATCAAATTCGGCTACTGAAAGATTTGCTTGCATGTCTTCCAAAACGTTTGGCATAGAAACGTTTTGATAAACTTCATTATTGACTCCATAAGGTCTAGAACTATCGGGGTAATACTTTCTTAAATAAGTATAGATCCATGCAGGTTTTCTTATTCTTGCTTCCAGGGTCAGGTCAGGAGGTTTAGCGCCAATCCATTCAATAGCATCCTTTTCGTTCAAGCTTATGTTCATCAACTCTCCAGGCTTTGAGCCGTCGAAAATTAAATTTTCTTGATAAATTTCAAGCGGTATTTTTAGGTCCTTAGCTATGCGGTTATATCTTGAATATTTTAAAGAATGGCAACCATAACAATTATTCATATAAGTTGTTAGACCAGACTGCAAAGATGCTAAATCATAAGTATTAGCAGAAAAGTCATCGCATTCTATAGACCCACAATTTAGGTCTCCTCCAGCACTGTAAGAAAAGCTAGAAAATAATAAGACAATAAGAAAAGATTTCATTCTTAGTATCCAGGAGCTCTCTCCGGAACAGGCTTACATTTTTCGATTCTTGTGTAAATAGGCATCAATAAGAAGTAAGAAAAATAAACGACCGTAAATACTTTAGCTAAAAGATTCTTTAAATCAGAAGGAGGAACAGCGCCCAAATAACCAAGCACGAAAAAACTAATAACAAAGCCAGCAAGGAAAGATTTACTTAAAATTCCTTTATATCTAATAGACTTAACTGGGCTTCTATCAAGCCAAGGCAGAGCTGCAAAAATAGCTATACCTGCGGCCATAGTTACAAAGCCTAAAAATTTAGCTGTAAATCCAAATAACGCAAAATCGACTGCTCTCAACATTGCATAAAAAGGTGTGAAGTACCAAGATGGAACAATATGCGCAGGAGTTGAAAGAGGGTTGGCAGGTTCAAAATTGACATATTCAAGAACATACCCTCCTCCTTCAGGGAAAAAGAACACTACGCTGCAAAAAATTATTAAGAATACACCGAGAGCATAAATATCATGCGTTATGTCATAAGGATAAAAAGGTTTTGAATCTAATGGTACTCCGTCTTTATCCACATGTTTTTTGATATCAATTCCATCTGGATTATTAGAGCCAATTTCATGAAGGGCTAAAATATGAAAGAAAACTACTGCAATTATCATAATAGGAAGTAAAACAACATGAAAAGCGAATAATCTTGATAAGGTGATTCCAGATATTAAGTAATCACCTCTTATCCAAGTTGCTAGGTCTTCGCCAACTATAGGAATAGAACCCAATAGAGATATTATTACTTGAGCTGCCCAAAATGACATTTGACCCCAAGGAAGAACGTATCCTGTGAAGCCTTCCGCGCATAGTAAAACATAGGTGAACCAACCACCTACCCAAATTAATTCTCTAGGTTTTCTATAAGAGCCATACATCATGCCTCTGAACATATGAAGATATATCAAAGCAAAAAAAGCTGATGCTCCTGCGGCATGCATGTATCTCAACAACCACCCATATTCTACATCCCGCATAATATATTCAACCGAAGAAAATGCTTCTTCCGCGGTATTTGTGTAATTCATCATTAGCCACAAACCAGTTAGGATTTGCATTGCTAAGACAACAATCATAAGAAATCCAAACAAATACCAAAAGTTCAGGTTTGTTGGAGCAGGATATTTTGATAAATGTCTTTCTAGTAAGTCTGTTATTGGAAATCTAGTATCAAACCAATTTACTACTCCAGATTTTTTTTCATTTGCTGCCATTACGATACTCCATCGGAACCAATTATAAGAATGTTATCTTTCGAAAAGTAGTGAGGCGGTACTTCCATATTCGTAGGAGCGGGAACTCCGGCATAAACTCTGCCTAAAAGGTCAAATTTAGATCCATGACAAGGACAGAAAAATCCTCCTTGCCAATCAGGGTCAAAATCTGTTGAGCCTGCTTCAGGATAGTATTTTGGCGAGCAGCCTAGATGCGAACAAACTCCAGTTATAACGGCAATACCTTCTTTTCGTGATCTAAAAGCATTTTTTGCATACTCCGGTTGAAATGGTGTTTCTAAAGTTGGATCAGCGAGCTTGGCATCAATTTGACTGAGCAACTTTATAGAATCATTAGAAATTTTAAGAACAAATACTGGTTTACCCCTCCATTCTACTACCATCATTTCACCAGAATTTATCGTTGATATATCAACTTGAACGGGTGCTCCTGCAGCTTCTGCCCTTGCACTAGGTTTGAAAGCGCTAAGAAATGGAACGGCAACAAAGGCGGTGCCAATTAGACCTAAAAAGCTAGTGGCGTATGATAAGAACTTTCTTCTTCCTGGGTTTGGAGGAGAGGATGGTTGAACCATAAAATTATCTTTTGCTAAATTGTTTTGACTTCCTTGCTTTTACTAAACCTATTTTCTTTCTTTCTGATTTTCTAGAATCTCTTGTTAAATATCCAGCTGATTTCAAAGATGGTCTATTTTCAGAATCGTATTTTTCAAGAGCTCTTGCTATACCATGTCTTATAGCGCCAGCTTGTCCGAAGGAGCCGCCACCTGAAACTTTAGCTTTAATGTCAAATTTTTCCATACAATTTAGTAAAACCAAGGGTTGTTTTACTAATATTTTAGCAACTTCCCTTCCAAAGTATTCTTCTAAAGGTAGATCATTTACTAATATGTTTCCCTTTCCTTTAGAAAGATAAACTCTTGCAGTTGATGTTTTTCTTCTTCCAGTTGCGTAAATAGTATTATTTTCCATTTTATAGATCTATTTTATGTGGATTTTGTCCAATATGGGGGTGATTTTCACCTTTGTATACTTTTAACTTGGATATCATTGAATTAGAAAGCTTATTTTTTGGCAACATACCTTTAACAGCTTTGAGGATTATGTCTTGTGGATTCTTTTCAATAATTTCGGAAAATGTAGAAGATTTTAATCCCCCAGGGTATCCGGAATGTCTATAGTATTTTTTTTGAATGTCTTTATTACCAGTAACTTTTACCTTTTCAGCATTAATGACAACAATATAATCTCCTAAATCATTATGAGGAGTGTACTGAGCTTTATTTTTGCCCATTAAAATTGTTGATATTTTTGCACTTAGCCTACCAAGAGTCTTATCGGTTGCATCCAGCAAAAGCCATTTTTTCTCTAAATCAGTATTTTTATAACTTTTTGTTTTCATAACTATTATTTAAACTACGAAGGGCGTGAATATTAACTCAGAGAGATTATAATTTCCATTAGATATGAACAAAAATTTTATTAAAAACTTATCTTTATGGTTAATTTTAGGAATATTTTCTGGCTTTCTATTTCTAAATTTTAATCAAGACGATAATTTACCTCAGACTTTAGAAACCACATCTCCATCTGTTGTTAATATCTGGAGTTTAAAAAAATGGAAAGCTTGGCAGGAAAGATCAAATTTATTAGGCATAAAAAGATATAAACAAGTTATAAAAACGGGATTTGTTCCTAATGGTTCAGGGGTCATAATTTCTGAAGAAGGAAATATTATTACAAGCTTTCATGTTGTAGATGACTCCTTTAAAAATAATCAAAAATTAATAGTTGAATTTAATGACGGATCTACTGAGGAAGCACTAATAATTGGTTTTGATTTGGATGCAGATGTAGCAGTGATAAAAACTCTTGGAGAAAAAAGTTATCTACCAATGCAAATTAGAAATAATTTAGAAAATTTAAAAGTTGGTGAAACAGTTATTGCAATTGGAAATCCACAAGGTTTAGGTCAATCCTTCAGCATAGGAATTGTGAGTGCAATCAATAGGCAATTTAAAAATAAGAATGGATCTTTTATACAAACTGACGCTTCTATAAATCCTGGAAATTCTGGTGGGGCATTAATAGACTCGAAGGGAAGATTAATAGGAATTACAAATTTTATTGAAAGCACCTCAGGCGGTAGTCAGGGTTTAAATTTTGCTATACCTGTAGATATTGTCATGGAAAGTTATAAAGCTATTATCAATTAGTTTTTTTATTTTCTTTTCTTAATTTTAAGGCTTCTGAATGAGCAAAAAGTCCTTCGAGTTCAGCTATTTGAATCGAATTAGCAATAACCTTTTGTAACTCCTCTGTATCATGATTCTCAGATAAAATAGAATATGAAGAAATAACCAAAAAATCATTTAAATTTATCTGAGAACTAAACCTACTTGCACCATTAGTTGGAATTACATGACTAGGTCCAGCACAATAATCTCCGAAAACAGCGCTGTTTGACGATCCAATAAAAATAGCTCCTGCTGAAAAATTTTCTTTCGTAATATCATCAAGATTATCTACAGAAATTTGTAAATGTTCAGGATGAACAATATTACAAACCTTTTCTGCTTCTTTTAAGTTGTTAACTTCAATGGCAAAAGAAAAATCATTTAAAGATTTTTTTGCTATTTCTGATCTTACTAAGCTGCTCAACTGTCTTTTCAGAGCTTCGTTTATATTTTCTTTAATTCCTTTTTTAATTAAAACTAAAAAACAAGATGAATCTATGCCGTGTTCTGCTTGTGCAAGAATATCAGCAGCAACAAACTCAGGATTTGCTGATTCATCTGCAATAATCATTACTTCAGAAGGCCCTGTGAATGAATCTATTCCAACAATTCCGTAAACTTGTCTTTTTGCCTCAGCAACATACTTATTTCCTGGGCCAAATATTTTATCGACTTTTTTAATTGATTCTGTTCCAAAAGCCATTGCAGCAATAGCCTGAGCTCCACCAATACTTACAGCTTCAGTAACGCCGCCAATATGACAACTAGCCAACATCAAGTCAGTTACCTCTTTATTAGATGGAGGAAAAGACAAAAGAATTTCTTCAACTCCTGCAATATTTGCCAATACAGCTGTCATTAAAATAGAGGATGGATAAGTGGCTGTTCCACCAGGAGCATAAAGCCCTACCCTTTTAATTGGCCTTACTATTTGGCCATATTCATTAAAGGCGGAATCTTCAGTTTTCCAGCCATTCATAGGCTTTTCTGAATGAAACTTAACTATTCTTTCTCTTAAAAACTCTAAATTATTAATAGTTTTATGATCTAGGCTTTCATAAGATTTTTTGAAATCTTTTTTATTAAATTTAAATTCTTCTGAAGAAATAAATTCTTTTTTATCAAACTCTTTTGAAAAAGAAATCAGAGCATCGTCTTTTGATAGTTTTACTTTCTCTATGATACTAGTGACTTCCTTTATCAATTTATCAGAAGTATCTAAGTAATTTGCAGATTCATAATTATTAATGAAATCTTCATAAGAAATTTCCTTCATAGGATTATCAATCATATTTCTTTTTTTAAGTTATTTAATAAATCTTTAATCGTCTTATTGTTAGATTTAAAGGAAGATTTGTTAACGATCATTCTGGAACTTATATTTGAAATTAGCTCAAGCTCTTTCAGGCCATTTTCCTCTAAGGTTTTGCCAGTTTGGACCAGGTCAACTATGCAATCAGAAAGTCCTAAAATAGGAGCAATTTCTATCGCGCCTTTTAAAATTACAATATCTATATCAATTGATAAGTTTGAAAAATAATTTTTTGCATGGACAGGATATTTAGTAGCAACTTTTATCTTTTTATTTTTTGGTAAAGAATCATTTAAAGATGCCAAGGACATTCTACAAATACCTAAATTTAAATCTAATATTTCGTAATGATTGTTTTCTAAATCCGTCTCTAAAAGAATGTCGTTTCCTACAATGCCAATATCTGCAACTCCATAATTTACAAATTTAGGTATATCCCAAGTTCTTAAAATGGCTACTTTAATATTTTCCAGAGATGTCTCTATGATTAACTTTCTTGAATTTTCATCAAATTCAATACCGATTTTAGAAAATATGTCTTTTATTTCTGGAAGTAATCTTCCTTTTGGCAAAGCTATCATCATGGTTATTCAGAAATCCTATCTATTTTTGCTCCAAGCAATTTCAATTTTTCTTCAATTCTCTCATATCCTCTATCTATGTGATAAATTCTATCGACTTTAGTTACGCCATTTGCAACCAAACCTGCAAGCACTAAACTTGCTGATGCCCTAAGATCAGTAGCCATAACTGGCGCAGAAGTTAATCCATCAAGATTTCCTTCAATGAATGCTGTATTACCTTTTAATTCGATTTTACCTCCCATCCTAGTCAATTCTTGAACGTGCATAAATCTGTTCTCAAATACATTTTCTATTACTTCAGATTTTCCTTGGGCAATAGAATTCATAGCGATAAATTGAGCTTGCATATCTGTAGGAAAAAAAGGATAAGGAGCGGTAGAAATGTTTACTGCAAGAGGAGTTTTTTTCATTTTTAAATTTATTAGATCATCAGCTTTAGATATTTCTGCTCCTGTTAGTTCTAATTTTTGAAGAACTTTATCTAAAGAATTAGGGTTTATAGCTTTGACAGTTATCTCTCCACCAGTCATTACTGCTGCTGTCAAGTAAGTAGCTATTTCAATTCTGTCTGGCATAACGGAAAAATTAGCTGGCTTTAGTTCATTTACTCCATCAATAATCAATTGATCAGTAGCTTCTCCTTCTATCTTTGCTCCCATTTTGTTTAAACATCTGATTAAGTCTGTAACTTCTGGTTCTTTAGCTGCATTAAAGATCCTAGTTTGTCCTTGTGCCAAAGATGCTGCCATTATGGCATTTTCAGTACCAGTAACTGTAATTTGTGAAAATTCTATATCAGCTCCAATTAAACCTCCTTTAGCTGAAGCTTTGATATAACCATTACTAGTATCTATATTTGCCCCCAATTTTCTCATACAATCTAAATGTAGATTTACTGGTCTGCTACCAATTGCACATCCTCCAGGAAGAGCAACTTCGGCTTCATGAAATCTAGCTAAAAGAGGACCCAATACCAAGATGGATGCTCTCATAGTTTTTACTAGCTCGTATCTAGCCTTTAAATTATTAATTTGACTGGTATCAACCTCAATGTCCATATTTTCATTAAAGGTCATATAAGCGCCCATCGAACTTAGAATTTCTAACATAGTGGTTATGTCATTGAGATGCGGGATGTTGCTTAAAGTTAATTTATCCCTTAAAAGAATAGAACTCGCTAATATAGGTAAAGCTGAATTTTTTGCCCCCGAAGCGGTTACGGAACCGTTAAGTTTATATCCTCCTTCGATAAGTAATTTATCCATGTTTAAAAACTTTTAACTTTCCAGTTCCCAGTTTTGAATGGCTAGATCAAAATTGCCTTCAGAATCATCAAGAAGTTTATCGAATTGTTTTCTAAAGATAGCTATTAAATCAATTCCATCAAGAATTATCCCTATCACGCTCCATTTATTATTAATTTTTTTCATTTTATAGATTAAATCAAAATCTGAATCAGAAACATTTATACTCATTTTGACAATTGCTAGGTCTAATCGTTCACGTGGATGACTGTGGGAATTAATTACAATGTTAGTGTTATCGATCTCGACCAAAGCAGTAGAATAGGTATCAAAGAGAGTATCTCTAAATTTTAAATCAAAATCTTCAAGTCTCTGATCTCTTAAAGCTGTAGCTTTTTCGAGTGCTTTCGTTTTATCTTCAATTTTTTGTTCATCATCGCCTTTCAAGGCCTCCTCTAGAAAAGTTAAGGCTTCATTTACTTCTTTTGAAATAATTTTAAAATTTTTTTTACCTAAAACTCTTTTAGAAATTTCTTTAGAGATTATTAAATCTTGTAAACTTTTTTCCAAACCAATTAAAAATTTATCTTTATCGTTTTTAAGAAGATCTTTTGAGGTATTGATGTAATTGAATATCTTATTGTGTTGCTCTAAAACAAATTTTTCTACTTCATCTCCTGAATAAGAAATGGAAGAAAAAATAAATAAAGTGAAAAAAATTAATAGTTTTCGCATAGAATTAATTACCTGATTATTAAAATTCTACTATAAAAGTTAGAATTATCTGATATGAATAAAAAAAGTCCTAATTATTTCACTTCTGCGAGAAAAACATTTTCAAAAGAGATTCATTCCTTATCAAATTTATCTAAAAAAATAAATCAAAAAAAATACAATGAAATTTGTGAGCTGATTTTAAATTGCAAAGGAAATACGGTTTTAATGGGTATTGGAAAATCAGGAAGTATTGCTGCAAAAACATCTTCAACTTTATCAAGTACCGGAACTTCTTCTTTTTTCCTTAATGCTGCTGAAGCAAGTCATGGCGATCTTGGAAGCTTGAAAAAAAATGATGTTTTAATAATATTTTCATTTTCTGGTGAAACAGAAGAAATAATAAAAATTTTTTCAGCTTGCAAATTAAAAGTAAAAAAAATAGTTTCAATAACTGGAGATGAAGAATCAACTATAGCTAAAGAATCTGACTTAAATTTACATTTAGAGATCTCTGATGAAGCTTGCCCTCTAAACTTAGCACCAACAACCAGTTCCACTGCAATGTTGCTTATTGGAGATGCAATAGCTATTAGCATTCTCGAAGCAAGAAATTTCTCTTCTGAGGACTTCGCTAAAAATCATCCTGGCGGTAAATTGGGTAAAAGCCTGCTTAAAGCGAAAGACCTTATGATCAAAGATCCTTTGATACCAATGGTTTTTGAAAATTCTCTATTGAAGGATGTTATTTATGAGATTTCTAACAAAGGACTTGGACTTACTCTAGTTAAAAATAATAAAAATAAAGTGACGGGCATTTTTACAGATGGAGACCTTAGAAGAATCTTAAATAAAAAAATTAATATTGAAAAAATACAATTTAAAAATCATGTGACTAAAAATTTTCAATCTATTAACGAAGATCTTCTAGTGAAAAAAGCTATAACTTTGATGAACGAAAATAAGATTTACTCACTAGTTGTAAAGAATAAAAGAAAAAAAGTGGTAGGAATATTAAGAATGCACGATATTGTTGAAGCAAAAATTATTTAATGTTCAAACAAATTTCTATCTATTCAATTTTATTATTATCTTTGGCTGCCTTAACTTTTTTTCTCACTACATACTATTCAGATAATGGATCTATAGAATCTGAAACCGAGAATTTAAATATATTTCAAGCTAAAGATGTAAATTTAAAACTTAACTCTTTTGACTCTGATTTAGACATATACCTTAAAAGCAAAATGATAAATGGGTTATCCGATTCAAAGATACTTGATATTTTTAATCCTATCATTAATCTAAAAAATTCAGAAATCGAAATGAAAATTTCTGCTGAGAATTCTAGATTAAATTATGAAACAAATGAGTTGTTTATTCCTAAAAAAACTGCCTTTGAAGGTAAATATTTTAATAAATCCTTTAATGGAATTGCTGATCGGATAAAATTCAACCTTTCACAAAATAAAATTCTATTTAGTGGTAACTTAGAAGTAGTTTTTGATGGCAAGGAATATAAGGGGGAAAATATTGAAATTAATACGAAACTCAAATCAATAATTAACAGTCAGAATTTAAGTATAAAAGTAATAGATGATCTTAAAAGCAAATAAAATTTCAAAAAGCTACGGTAACAAACAAATTTTGAATGATATTGATTTAGAAATTAATACAAGCAATATAAATGGCTTGTTAGGCCCAAACGGAGCAGGCAAAACGACTTTTTTTTATATTCTAGCTGGCTTACTGCATCCTTCTAGCGGAAATATTACATTCAATGATGCCCTCATAACTAAGAAGTCTATTAAAGAAAGAGCAGATTTAGGAATAGTTTATCTTCCTCAGGAGCCTTCTATATTTAGAGCTTTGTCCGTTTTTAATAACATCAAATCTGCTTTAGAAATAAGAAAAATAAACAAAAAAGATTTAAATCATAAAACTGAAGAAATTCTTGAGGACTTCGATATTAGATCTATAGCTCTACAAAAGGGAAACGAGTTATCCGGAGGACAAAGGCGAAGAGTTGAAATAGCAAGATCTATTGCCTTAAATCCTAAATTTATTATGTTGGATGAGCCTTTTGCTGGTATCGATCCCATAGCGATTCAAGAATTAAAAAAGTTAATAGAAAAGCTTTCCAAAAAAGGTCTAGGTATTTTAATAAGCGATCATAATGTAAAAGCCACAATGGATATTTGTGAAGAGATTTTTGTTATAAATCAAGGCTTCATAATTTCGAAAGGAACTCCAGAGGAAGTCTCTCAAAACGAAATGGTAAAAAGAACTTATTTAGGTGAATAAATTTTATGAGAAAAAAAAATTATTATGCGAATCAGTTACAAATAAAAAAAAGCTTAAGAACTGAGATTTATGAATTTCTTAAAAAAGAAATAAAAGAAGAAGGGATTAAAAAAAAATCAGATGAAGAGCTGTCAAATTTATTTAACTCTAAGTTCGATAAAGAAGTTTCTAGAAAAACTATTGCAAAATATAGAGATGAATTAAAAATTCCTTCCTCTATCAAAAGAAAATGACTAATGCTTCTCCTTTAAATATAAATTTAATACAAGAAGAACTTTCTAAAGGAGAATTTACTAATCTTAAGAAAATGTTCAATGGAATTCCTCCATACGATATAGCGATTTTATTGGAATCAAGTTCGCCAAATAACAGAGCCATAATTTGGCAATTAATTGATGAAAATCTTGAAGGAGAAATTTTAAGTAATCTTTCTGATGAGGTAAGAGAAATGATTCTTTCTTTTATGGATGCTTCAGAGGTAGCTGAAGTAACTAAGGATCTCGAACCAGACGAAATAGCAGATATCCTTCAAGATCTTCCTGAAACAGTAACTGCTGAAGTACTAGATGCAATGACTGATCAGAACAGGCAACTTGTTAAGAAGGTGTTAGATTATCCTGAAAATAGCGCGGGTGGATTGATGAATACGGACTTAATTTTAGTTAGGCCTAATCACACTTTAGAGGTAGTTCTAAGATACTTAAGATTAAAAAAAAACATTCCTGAGTCAACTGATAATGTTTTTGTTGTAAGCAAAACTAATAAGTTTAGAGGCTCTCTTCCCCTTTCCAAAATATTAACTAATTCACCACAATCACTAGTAAAGGATTTAATGAAAGATGAATTGAATTCAATAAATATTAATACTGATTCTTCTGAGGTAATAAGAATTTTTGAAAAAAATGATTTAATTTCTGCTCCTGTCACTGATGATGAAAACAATCTCATAGGAAGAATTACTTTTGATGACGTAATTGATGAAATTAAATCTGAAGCTGATGAATCATTAAGACAAATTTCAGGAATTGATAGCGATACTTTTGAAAAAACTAGTACTGCTATAAAGACAAGAGGGTTTTGGTTAGGTACCAATTTAGTTACCGCTTTAATTGCTGCTTCGGTAATTAATATTTTTAAAGACACTTTAGAACAAGTTATATTTTTAGCAGTTCTTATGCCAATTATTGCGAGTATGGGAGGAGTAGCAGCTACACAGACTCTCACGATAACTGTAAGAGGGTTAGCATTGGGTCAAATAGTTAAAGCTAATTATTTGTATTTATTTAATAGAGAATTAATTGTAGGAATTTCAAATGGATTTTTTTGGGCAGTTATATTGAGTCTTATTGCATGTATGTGGTTTCAAGATTGGTTGCTAGCCTGGGTTATTTGTTTATCAATGATTATAAATTTAACCGCGGGAGTTTTGTCGGGAATGGGTATTCCTATTTTATTGAGAAGCCTAAAGCTCGATCCGGCGGTTGCAGGAAGTGTTATCGTAACCACGGTAACTGATGTAGTAGGATTTTTCTCTTTTTTAGGTTTGGCTTCTTATTTTTATTCTTAATTAGACTGAACAAATTTAATCCTTAACTGGCGTAAAATTCCAAAAATGATTGGCCAAATTAATGCTGCCATAACTGTCATCAAAACAAGCTCTATTGTTACGGTATCAGAGAATTCACTTAGAAAAAAAATTAAAAAAATTTGATAAATTAAAACTATTATTGCAACAAA
The DNA here is from genome assembly GCA_902524805.1 of uncultured SAR86 cluster bacterium. Taxonomy (GTDB): domain Bacteria; phylum Pseudomonadota; class Gammaproteobacteria; order Magnimaribacterales; family AG-339-G14; genus CASICS01. Next base: position 17,924 of record CABZES010000012.1, read on the forward strand.
CAAAGACTGCTGAATGGTATATAAAGCCCTCAATCTATGAAAGTATCTTTGGATAAAATATGAAATAAACAAAAAGAGAATAACGTGAGATCCTAATAAGATATCCTGGTTAATATCTAAGCAAAAACCAAATATCATTGCCCAAATTAATCCAATATTTTTTGGTAACGCCATGTTCCAGTATATAAGCACCATCAAAGTTAAAGGAAGATATACTGACAATTCAAAAAAATTTGATACGAAGACCTCTAATAAAAATGCAAAAAAAATAGTTATGCCAATAAAAAAATATACTGATATAAAGTTATTTCTTTTGTCTAGATATTCCGTCATGGCTGGATAAGAAGTATTTTGGTGCCTACATTAAAATTTGATGTCAAACTTACCTCTACCTTAAGCAATGAAGCATCATCGTTTATAGAAATTTTTTCTACTATTCCAATCATAAACCCCTTAGGATATTTTCCTCCCAATCCAGAAGTGAAAATCTTATCCTTAATCTTAATATTTGAATTATTTTTTAAGTTTTTTATATAGAGCTTGTTTTGTTCGCCCTTACCTTCAAGAATTATGTTTTGGTTTGTTCTTTGTATTAGGCCAGGAATATTTACTTCTTTTGCATATAAAGGTGATATTTTTACATAGCCTGGAAATATTTTATCTATGGTGCCAATTAAACCATTCATACTTAGAGCAACCATATTTTCTGAGATCTCTTCTGTATTTGTATTGATACCTATTAACTCTTTCGGGAAATAAGATACGTCTATTATTTCCCCTATTACAGATTCTGAAATTTCATTACTCTTTGTATAATTCATCAAAGCTAGTAATTCTTCATTTTCTTTAGTGAGTTGCTCTAACTTAAGTAGTTCAAAATTTAATAATTCAATTTCTTTATTTTTTTTTTCTAGATCACTAACTAGTTTATATTGAGAGGTAAAAAAAAGGCTAACTTCTTTGGACAATTTTTTACTTGATTGAGAGATATTAGTTAAAGGAGAAAAAGTATTTAAAAAAGTAGATTTGATTTCTTTACCAATACTAAAATTATAGTCCAAGGCTAACACAATTAAGGTTATAAAAACTGATGGTAGAAGTTTTGAGACTCTCATTGAGCCAGTTGTAAAAATTGCGTTACTAGCTATCGAAGTTTGCTTGTGTTCTTTTTGGAACATTTGAAATTTATTCTGTAGAAAGAAGATCTACATCATATTTATCCAATATATCGAGGGCTATCCCTCCTCCCTTTGCAACGCAAGTAAGGGGATCCTCAGCAACATAAACGGGAATTCCTGTTTGGTCTGAAATCATAGAATCTAAATCTCTTAATAACGCGCCTCCGCCCGTAAGAACTATTCCCCTTTCTGAAATATCCGCACTTAGTTCAGGAGGAGACTGCTCGAGAGCGTTTCTTATAGATTGCAATATTGCTGATAAAGGTCCAGAAATCGCCTCATAAACTTCATTACTACTTAAATTCAAAGTATTTGGCACTCCTTCAGCTAAATTTCTACCCCTTACTTCAAGATTTAATTCTTCGCTGTCAGAAGAAGCACATCCTATTTTTTCTTTAATTCTTTCAGCTGTTGATTCACCTATCAAAACTCCATACTTTCGTCGAAGATAAGAAACTATTGATTCGTTTAATCTATCTCCTCCTGTTTTTAAAGAACTTGAAAAAACTACGCCATTCAGAGCAAGAATTGCGATTTCTGTTGTTCCGCCGCCAATGTCAACAACCATTGATCCTGATGCATCTTCAACTGGCAATCCTGCACCTATTGCAGCAGCCATTGGTTCTTCAATCAATCTTACTTCTCTTGCTCCAGCCTGCAAAGCTGATTCTCTTATGGCTCTTCTCTCTACTTGAGTTGATTGGCAAGGAACACAAATGAGAATCCTGGGACTAGGTTTAAAGAAATTTTCTCCATGAACCAGTTGAATAAAATGTTGCAACATTTTCTCGGTAACTTGAAAATCTGCTATCACTCCATCTTTTAAAGGTCTTATTGCTTCAATATTTCCTGGGACTCTACCTAACATTCTTTTAGCTTCTGATCCTACCGCAACAACAGTTCTATGACCGTCTGCCTTTTTTATAGCTACTACAGAAGGCTCATCTAATACTATTCCTTTATCTTTAACAAAAACTAAAGTATTTGCTGTTCCCAAATCTATCGAAAGATCAGTAGAATAGAACCCTTTTAAATATTTAAAAATAGAAGACATTGCAATTTATCTTATCCACCAGAAATTATTGATCAATTGCTATAATAACCTTTTTATTAAGACAAATGAAAATTTCCGAAGAAATCTTAGATAATATTTCATCTTTATCAAAAATTAAAATTGATGAAAAAATTAAGCCTAAATTAATTTCAGACTTGGAGTCTATTCTAGAAATGGTTGAAGAAATGAATAAAATTGATACTTCAAATATTGAACCTATGAGTCATCCCATAGATGAAGCCAAAAACTTAAGAGAAGACATTGCAGCAAAAGAAATTAAAAGAGATGACTATCAAAAATCTGCACCTCTAATAGATGATGGATTTTATTTAACACCCAAAGTAATTGAATAAAATGACTGATTTAACTAACTTGTCTCTTGAGGATCAAATTGAAGGTTTGAGTTTAAAGAGGTTTTCTTCGGTAGAGCTTACCAACTCCTATTTAAAAAAGATTGAGAAACAAAATAAAGTTCTGAACTGCTTTATATCGATCAATGAAAATGCTTTAGACGAGGCAAAGAAATCAGATTTAAAAATAGCTAAAAATGATAAAGGCATCATGGAAGGAATTCCGGTTGCTCATAAAGATATTTTTTGCATTAAAGATCAAGTGACTACTTGTGGATCAAAAATGTTAGAAAATTTCGTTTCTCCTTATTCCTCTACTGTTTATGAAAAATTATTTAATTCTGGAACTATTAATTTAGGTAAAACTAATATGGATGAATTTGCAATGGGTTCATCTAATGAAACAAGTTTTTTTGGAAATGTTTTAAATCCAATTGATCCAGAGAGAGTTCCTGGAGGATCGTCTGGAGGGTCTGCAAGTGCTGTAGCTGCTAAATTGTGTTCTTTTGCTACTGGAACTGATACTGGAGGCTCAATTAGACAACCTGCAGCATTTTGTGGAATAACAGGAATAAAGCCCACTTACGGTAGAGTTTCTAGATGGGGAATGATAGCTTTCGCTTCCAGCTTAGATCAAGGAGGCATATTTGCTAGAAGTGCTTTAGATGCCTCGATAGCTTTAGAGAGTATTTCTGGGTTTGATGAGAAAGACTCAACTTCGATTAACAAAAAAGCTCCCTCTTTTTACAATGAAGCAAAAAGGGATGACGATAATCATGTCGTAGGTATTCCGAAGAATATTATCGAAAATATTAAAGACGCCAAAGTAAAAACTAACTTTTATGAATCTGTAAAAATTTTAGAAAAAGCTGGAGTAAGCTTTAAAGAAATAGATCTTTCTAATATTGAATATTCATTACCAGTCTATTACGTAATAGCTCCTGCGGAGTGTTCAGCAAACCTTTCTAGATATGATGGAGTAAGGTTTGGATATAGATGCGAAAATCCAAAAGACTTGGAAGATTTATACGAACGTTCCAGAGCTGAAGGCTTTGGAGATGAAGTGAAGAAAAGAATTTTGATTGGAACTTATTGTCTTTCTGCAGGCTATTATGATGCTTACTATATAAAAGCTCAAAAAATAAGAAATTTAATCAAAGAAAGTTTTGTTAATGCTTTTAAAGATGTCTCTTCTATAATGATGCCTACTTGTGCAAATGTTTCCTTTAAACTTAACTCTATTCAGAATCCAGTTGAGATGTATGAGCAAGATATTTATACGATTCCAGCAAACTTGGCGGGTCTTCCTGCGATATCGATTCCTTCAGGAAAAATAAATGATCTTCCCTTAGGAATTCAATTTATAGGCAATTATTTAAATGAAGGAAATATATTAAATCTCTCAAATAAATTTCAACAAAATACTAATTTTCACAATGAATAAAAATTGGGAATCAGTTATTGGTTTAGAAGTTCATGTTCAACTTTCCACTGAATCTAAAATCTTCTCAAACGCTCCAACTAAGTTTGGTCAAGAACAAAACAGCCAAGCTTCTTTGGTAGATCTTGGTCTTCCAGGGGTTTTACCTGTTTTAAATAAAAAAACCATAGAAATGGCCATAAAATTTGGTTGCGCAATCAATGCTGAAATTTCTTCCAAAGCCGTTTTTGCAAGGAAAAATTATTTTTATCCTGATTTGCCTAAAGGTTATCAAATTAGTCAGCTTGATGATCCGATAGTTGGGAAAGGGACAATAAATATCGAAATTGACAATGAAGAAAAAATTATAGGCATTACGAGAGCCCATCTTGAAGAAGATGCTGGAAAATCTTTACATGACAAATTTGAAAATTTTTCTGCTATTGATTTAAATAGAGCTGGAACTCCCCTTTTAGAAATTGTTTCTGAACCTGATTTAAGATCTGCAAAAGAAGCAGTAGCGTACTTAAAAAAAATTCATTCGATAATAACTTTTCTAGAAATTTCCGACGGAGACATGTCACAAGGTTCAATGAGGTGTGATGCAAATGTTTCAATAAGAGAATTTGGACAGAAAGAAATGGGAAACCGTACTGAACTAAAAAATATTAATTCTTTTAGGTTTGTTGAAAAAGCAATAAATCATGAAATTGTCAGACAAATAGAAATTGTCGAAAATGGAGGAACAATATTACAAGAAACTCGTTTGTATGATGCGAATAGAAACGAAACTCGCTCAATGCGCTCAAAAGAACACGCAAATGATTATAGGTATTTTCCTGATCCTGATTTAATTCCTATAAAAATTAGTGAAAATAAAATTAATGATATTAAAAACTCTTTACCTGAATTACCGGAACAGAAAATAAATAGATTTGTGAAGGACTATAAAATATCTGATTAC
>CABZES010000013.1 GCA_902524805.1 uncultured SAR86 cluster bacterium
CAAACTCCATGGGGACTTCAGTAGGAAGCAAAGCTATAACTATTAAACAGGCAATTATAATTGCTGCTATTTTTGAATTTTTAGGAGCCTTTTTAGCAGGTGGAGAAGTAACTTCTACAATTAGAAAGGGCATCGTAGATCCAAATCTCTATGCAAATGATGTAAATATATTTGTTATCGGAATGATATCTGCTCTTTTAGCGGGAGGCACTTGGTTGTTTATCGCAAGTTTAAGAGGCTGGCCTGTTTCTACTACTCACTCAATAGTGGGAGCTATTATTGGTTTTGTACTAATTTCTAAGGGAGTAGATGCTGTATCTTGGGGCAAGGTTGGTAATATAGCAATGAGTTGGGTAACTTCCCCTTTATTTTCTGGAACTTTAGCCTTTGGACTTTATATATCTGCAAAAAAATTAATTTTAGATAGAGCCAATCCTGGAAAAGCAGCTATCACTTTTATTCCATTATATAGTTTTCTAGTAGCAGTCGTTATTTCACTCGTCACAGCAAGGAAAGGTCTTAAACATGTAGGAATAGAATTTTCAGAAAATGAAATTTATTTATTTACTTTAATTTTTAGCATTATTGTTGCAACTGGAACAGCATTTTTTTTAAGAAGGAATAAAGATCAAATAATGAGAGAAGGCGGCATTGAATTTGCATTTGGATTGCTAATGATAGTTTCTGCCAGCGCCATGGCTTTTGCCCATGGTTCAAATGATGTTGCAAATGCAATTGGACCTTTGGCAGCAGTTGTAAGTGTTGTGGATACTGGCGAAATAGGATCTAAATCTTTAATCAGCCCATGGGTGTTACTTGTTGGAGGTATTGGTATAGTTTTTGGTCTAGCAACTCTGGGTTCCAGGGTCATCTCAACAGTTGGAAAAAAAATTACAGCTCTAACTCCTAGTCTTGGCTTCTCCGCGGAAATGGCCACAGCGTCTACTGTTGTTGCTGCAACTTATCTTGGGTTTCCTATTTCAACTACACATACACTAGTTGGTGGAGTTATAGGTGTTGGTCTAGCTAAAGGCGCAGAACATTTAGATTATGCTTCCATAAAGAGAATAATTGCTTCATGGTTAGTAACTATTCCAGCTGGAGCAGCTTTTACAATTTTATTCTATATTTTATTAAGAATAATTTTTAGTATTTAAAGTTTTTTATTCAAAGAATAAATAATAACCAAATTCCAGACAAAGCAATGTGCGGACCAAAAGCTATAGTTTTTTCCAAAGCATTTCTCTTCTTATAAAAATACCAAATTATTCCTGATAAAGATGAGACAAATAAAATAAAGGGTAAATTGTAAATACCAAAAAATAGAGATAGATTAGATATCAATATTATATCTCCCCAACCAAAAGAATCTTTCTTCAATATAAAGTCAGCTATATATTTGACAGCAATTAATAAGCTAATACATACCAAGAAAGAGGTAAGTCCTAAGCTCAAAGATGAGAAATAAAAATTGATTAGAATCCCATTAAAAAAAACGATTAAATTAAGTGAGAAAGGAATTTTGAAAAAACTTTCATCTATTCGAGCAACTAAGATAAGGGTAAAAACCAAAAGACAATTTATTAAAAAAATAAAATTTATAGAGTCCGATCGAATTAGCAATAAAACGAATAAAACACCTAATAAAATCTCAAAAAAAGGATAACTGATAGAAATATTTTTTTTACATGTTTTGCATTTGCCAGATTGAATAAAATAACCAATTACAGGCACTAAGGAGAATATTGATAAAGTTTCCTTGCAATTCGGACAAAAAGACCTTGGAAAAGAAATTCCCAAATTTGGAAATTCTTTTAAGGACTCTTGATAATTTAAAATATAAGGTAAGCGAAAGGATAGACTATTTAAAAAGCTACCGAAAATAACACCTAAAAAGAATATAAATAAAATTTCCACAAAAACAATATTGCTCTATTTGTTGATTAAATACCTGTAATATAGCTTTAAATCCGATAATATTTAATGTCGGATAACTAAATATAGTAAAAGAAACTAAAAGTGAGTGTAGATTTTTTTAAAATTTATGAAAGAAGTTATAATTTTCTTTCGACTAAGACAAAAACAATTATTATTGCGATTATTGCTTTGGTTTTCTCTTTTGAAACATCGAATGTCATATTAGAGATTGTCTTCGCCGATCGAGCGAGCATCAATCAATCTGCTTCAGTAAAAATGGATATTAATAAAATTAATAAAAATCCTTTTTTGCAAGAATACGAATCCCAAGAAATTTCAAATCTAATTTTAGATGCAATTAAAGCGCCTGAGACTTCTCTTTCTTTAAAACTCTTTGGAGTGACATCTTCTGAAGATCAAAACTTTGCCATCATTGGTTTAAATAATTCAGACCAAGAAAAGTATTTACCTGGCGATACAATTTTAGATAATGTTTTTCTTGAGTCTATTCATAAAGACTATGTAACTTTAAATAGAGCAGGTGTTTCAGAAAGCCTTTCATTTAATAAAGTAAGTTTAATAACTGGGCTTGATCAAATCATTTCTCAAGAGCCTGAAAACATAGCAAAGAAAAATAAAATTTCTGCAGAGTGGCTAGCAAATCAAAATCTTTTAGATGCTATTTCTTTCGTACCAATTTTTTCAGATGGCGCTCTTTCTGGCTTAGAAGTTAATCCTGGAGACAACGAAGAATTTTTTTCTAATTTAGAACTTTTACCGGGAGATATTCTCGTATCTATTAATGGTTTGTTAGTTTCAGATTTAGCTGATAACTATTCCTCAAATTTAGAAACTTTATTCAAAGACCCTAAAGACCTTAATTTAGAAATACTTAGAAATAATGATCCAATTTCTATTGGAATAACAATCAATTAACAAAAAATGTTTTTAAGAAATTACTTTAAATTTTGCGCGACCCTGACGCTTTTATTAGCTCTTTACAGTCATTCAGTGACGATAAATATGAGAGATGCAGATATAAGAGCTTTTATTTCCGATATTTCATCTCTAACTGGCAAGACGTTCATAGTTGATCCTAGAATAAATGCAAAAATTACTATTATTTCTAGAGAAGATTTATCAATTGAAGAAGCATATGAAGTTTTTCTTTCTGTTCTTGCCGTCCATGGGTACACAGCTGTAGAGCAAGATAATGCAACAAAGATAATTCCAGAAATTAATGGCAGGCAATCTTTTAATACATTTTCTACCCGTAATAGTCCTGAAGATAAATTTGTGACTGATGTGATAAAACCAAACTTTGCCTCAGTGAATGCTCTTGTATCAATTTTAAGACCTCTTATGTCGTCTCAAGGACACTTAGCAGTTTATGAGCCAACCAATTCATTAATAATTGCTGATAGAGCAGGAAACGTTAAGAAATTTAGAGCTCTTGTAGGAGAATTAGATAAAACTCCTGGAGAGAAATACGAGCTAGTCAGTTTAACTTATGGCTCTTCTAAAGAAGTATCAAATATTTTAGATAAAGTTTTTAATGACAATACTGGTGGTCAAAATCCTAACCAGTTCACCGCTTACTCAATTGATAGAAGTAATAGTATTTTGCTTGTTGGAGATGAACCAATTGTTGATAGGATGAAAGCCTTGGTTAAAAACTTAGATACAGAACAAACCGGCTCTAATACTTTGAAAGTCAAATATCTCAAATATGCTGACGCCAAATCACTAGAGAAGATTTTAAAAAATTTATCTGAAAACTTATCTTCCAAAGACAGAAGCAATAATAAAATTAAAACTAGCATTGAGGCTCATGAAGGAACAAATTCATTAGTCATTTCTGCTGATCCTGAAATTATGACTTCTATCGAAGATATTATTTTAAGGTTAGATATTAAGAGAGCCCAAGTCTTAGTAGAAGCAATAATTGTAGAAATATCAGATACCCTCGCAAAAGAATTAGGAGTCCAAATTTTATTTTCTGGAGATGGAACAGATACTCCAATAGTTTCTCAAAGGTTTGGAAATCCAACACCTGATTTAACTGCTATTGTTGGCGGGGAGGTTTATAATACAACTACCGGGTCTTCTACCTCAGTCCCTGCGGCAGCTCAATCATTGCTGACTTTGGATGGATTTGCGGCTGGAGTTGGGAGGTATAAAAAAGACCAAAAAAGTTTTGCTGCAATCTTGAATGTTCTTCGTAAGGACACTGATTCTAACGTTCTTTCAACACCATCAATTTTAACAATGGATAATGAACAATCTTCAATCATTGTGGGTCAAGAGATACCAATTACAACAGGCGAATCATTGGGTGCTAATAATGCCAACGCTTTTCGAACGGTCAGTAGAGAAGAGGTTGGGGTAAAACTATTAGTTAAGCCGCAAATCAATGAAGGTAACTCTATTAGACTTGATATAGAACAAGAAGTATCTAGTGTGTATGGGCCTTTATTAATTGGCGCATCTGAAATTGCGACCAACAAAAGAGAAATTAAAACAGCTGTGATGGTAGAAGATACTGAAATTATTGTTTTAGGTGGATTAATAAGCGATGACGTACAAGAGTCTGAGCGGAAAGTTCCTCTTCTTGGCGACATCCCGCTTTTAGGAAGATTATTCAAATCCACTACAACATCAAGATCGAAGAAGAATCTAGTAGTTTTTCTAAAACCTACCATTGTTAGAGATGTAGCCGATATGCAGCTAATAACTAATGAAAAATATAACTTACTTAAAGCGGAGCAACTTTTAAAAACTAAAAGAGGCAGACCAACACCTGACTTGAAAGTTTTAGAAGACTTGATAAACGACAAAGATAAGTAGTCATATGAGCAATGAAGACATCGATTTAAGTTATAAGTATTGCAAAGATAATCAGGTCTTGTTGGAAAAAGAAGAAAATTTACTTTCAATTAAATGCACTGAAGACACAAAAATTTCTGCAATATCTTATTTACAAAAATATTTCGATTTGCCTTTAAATATATCGAAAATTTCATTTCAAGATTTTAATAAAGCTTTATCAGAAAGTTTTACGAATAACGCATCTTCTTCTGAAGATTTAATTCAAGGTGTCGATGAAAACATTGATCTTGATTCGCTGGTATCTAACCTACCTAAAACAGAGGATCTTTTAGATGACAGCAACGAAGCACCAGTCATACGTCTAATCAACGCAATCTTATCTGAGGCAATCAAAGATGGAGCGTCAGATATTCATATTGAACCTTACGAAGAGAACTTAGCAATAAGATTTAGAGTTGATGGAATTCTTAAAGAAAAACTAAATCCCAATAGCAGAATAGCACCTCTGTTAAATGCAAGAATAAAAGTGATGTCTAACTTAGATATAGCTGAAAGGAGAGTTCCACAAGATGGAAGAATGTCCTTGAAACTAGGAGAGAAATGGATTGATATAAGAGTATCAACTTTGCCATCTAGCTTTGGAGAAAGGCTGGTTTTGAGATTGCTTGATAAAGCGGATGCAAGCCTAGATTTAAGAGAACTTGGTATGACCGATGAAATGACTCAAGATTATTTAGATCAGCTTAAAAGTACAAGCGGAATAATTCTAGTAACGGGACCGACAGGCTCAGGTAAAACCACAACTCTTTATTCGGGTCTCAACTATTTAAACGATCAAACAAGAAATATCTTAACTGTTGAGGATCCAATTGAGTATGCCCTGGAAGGCATAGGCCAAACCCAAGTGAATAATAAAGTAGGCTTATCATTTGCAAAGGGTTTGCGAGCCATTTTGAGACAAGATCCAGATGTGGTTATGGTTGGTGAGATAAGAGATAAAGAAACTGCTGAAACGGCAATACAGGCTAGTTTAACCGGGCACTTGGTCTTATCTACAATTCATACAAATGATGCTGTGGGCGCCATAACAAGATTAGTTGATATGGGTGTTGAGCCTTATCTTTTAGCAAGCTCAGTCAAAATGGTAATAGCACAAAGACTTGTTAGAAAAATAGATAATGAGCAAAAACTTTCAGGCAGAATAGGAATTTTTGAAATGATTAAAATTGATAATGATATTAAAAAATTAATAAATGAAAATATTGATGAGGATTCGATTAGAAATAATGCATTTAAAAAATATATATCTTTATCAAAAGATGGAGAAAGCAAGGTAAAAAAAGGGATAACTTCAGATATAGAGTTAAAAAGAGTTCTCAAAGAAGTTGAATAAATATGGCAAGTTTTTCTTATAAAGCTTTAGATCATAAAGGGGAAACTGAAAAAGGCTTTCTTGTAGCTGAGAATATAGATGAAGCTCAAAACGAGCTAAAAAATAGAAAACTAATTCCAATTAAGCTCAAAGAGTCCAAGCAAAGAATTAACTTAAGTTTTTTTTCTTCTATCAGCAACTCAAAATTATCTTTAATCTCCAGGCAACTATCGACCTTAATAAATAGCGGAATACCAGTTGATCAGGCATTAGATTCGGTTTCTGAACAAATAGAACCCCCAAGAATTGGGAATAAGTTGAGACAAGTTTCCTTAAAGGTTAAATCTGGTTACAAACTGTCTGAGTCTCTTGAAGAACATCCGGAATCCTTTGATAGACTTTTTTGCTCTCTTATAAAAGCAGGAGAGTCTTCAGGAGAACTAGGAATAATTTTAGAAAAAACATCAGATTTTTTAGAAAAAAGGGCAAATATGTCTCAAGAAATAACTGGCGCTTTGGTCTATCCTCTAATTTTATTTACTGTAGCTATTGGAATAATTAGTTTATTGCTAGTCTATGTAGTACCAGACGTAGTCTCTCAATTTTCCAGCCTTAATAGAGAGTTACCTCTTCTTACTAAGTCTCTTCTTTTCTTGTCTCAAGTAATGACAAATCCAATTTTTCAAATATTTATAGTTTCATTTTGCTTACTCGCTTATATTCCTTTGAAATATTTTGGAACTAAAAAAGTAAAGTTAAAATTCGATGAGATTTTGTTAAAAATTCCTGTCATAAAAAATTTTCTGTTAGACGCTGATCTGTCTAGATTTACTAGTTCACTTAGTCTTTTAAGATTAGGGAATGTATCTATTTTGAATGCTTTAAAAATTTCCTCAGATACAATTTCGAATTCCTATCTTAGATCTTCGATAATAAAAGCTTCCTCAAGAGTGGGAGAGGGGGAATCTATAGCAAAATCTCTTGAAAGAGTTAACGCTATCCCCCCACTGGTTATTCAAATGATTCAAAATGGAGAAAAATCGGGCAAGCTAGAGGATATGCTATCTAAGTTATCTGATTATTTAGAAACGAGATTTAGAAATTCTACAAAAATTGCTATGAATCTTCTTGAACCATTGGTTATTATAATTTTAGGAGTTTTTGTAGCTCTAATTGTTTTAGCAATTCTTTTACCATTAATACAATTAAATACATTTACAACAACGTTATGAAAAAAAATAAAAACAAAAAAATTAACTCTAAATCTTTAGAAAATGGATTTAGTTTGATAGAAATTTTAGTAGTTTTAATGATTATTGGTATGTTAACTGCGGTAGTAGCTATTAATGTTTTGCCGAGTCAAGACAGAGCAAGAGTTGATAAAGCTAAAGCCGATATAAGAATAATGGAGCAAGCTTTAGAACTTTATAGATTGGATATGTTTTCCTATCCAACCGAACAGGAAGGTTTAAAGGCACTAATTGAAAAGCCTGCAAATAATAGATTTTCAGATAGATACAGACAGGGTGGTTATATAAAAAGATTAGAAGCCGACCCGTGGGGCAATGACTATCAATATGAAAGACCAGGGAAGAATAATACATTTGATATCATTTCATTAGGAGCCGATGGCCAAGAAGGCGGCGATGGTCTCGATAGCGATATATCTAATTGGGACTAATTTGAGTGAAAGGTTTCACTTTAATTGAAGTTTTAGTTTCTTTACTAATTTTATCGATGGTGGCCGCAGCAGGGCTATCCAGTATTTCTTTTTCTACGCAAAGCTTTCTAACTTTAAAAGACAATTTCTATAATTCCACAATCGCAGAAAATGTTTTATTACTTTCTTATTACGATGATAATTTTCTCACTAACAATATAACCAGCCAGCAAGAAGTTTTAATGGGTAGTTCCTATATTTGGAAAAGAGATATTAATATTGATAAGTCTCAAAATTCCTTGAGTATATCTGTTGAAGTTAACTCCGAACTTCAATCCAACCCTTACAAACTTGAAATTTTCAAAACAATAAAATGAAACTTAGTAAAGGTTATTCTTTGATAGAAATGTTAGTTGTTCTATTAATTTTTAGTTCTATTGCAATAATTTCTGCCTCATTTCTGTCCTCTTCAGCAAATTCATTTTTTCAAGTAAATTCAAAAACCGATGAACTTAGGGAACTCATAATCGCTACAGAAATAATAAAAGAGGATTTGATTCATATAGTAGACAAGTCAACACGGAATGAATTTGGAATAAAGAAAAAATCTTTTTCACTTTCAAATGAACTAAAACAATCAGGAAAAATAATAGAGTTTGTAAGATATTCTTCCAGTGACGGCATAGGAGAGTTGGGGTCTCTAAATAAGGTTAAATATGTTTTAGAAAATGGAAGACTAAAGAGGTATGTAAGTAATTTTTTAAACTCTCCATACCTCAACGATCATATAACTCTGATTCAAAACGTCAGTGAAGTAAAAATTGATAATCCAATAGCTTTTTCTACTGTAACAAACGATACAAATCTAATGCCAAAAATCATTAATTTTAAAATAAAAATTAAAGAAGTCTTTTTTAATAAAGTTTTCGTAGTTTCTAATGCTTAACAAAGAATCAAAAATAAATAATGGAGCGGCTCTTTTGCTGACTCTTTTCATCACAAGTATCGTTTCAATTATCGGATACAGACTTTTTGATTTAACAATCTTTACATCTGAAATAGAAAAAAGAAATTTAAGCCATCAACAATCTTTTTTAATGGTACTCAGCCTTGAATCTTACACCCTTGATTACATGAGCTCAGCTGAAAAAAGAAAATCATTATCTTTAATGACTAATAGATATGATCCATATAGTCCCATAGAGATTCCTTTGGAAAGAGGAAATGTAGAGGCCCAAATTGAAGACAAAAGTGATTGTTTTAATTTAAATTTGATTGTTACAAATAATGAAGAATTAAAGACAAAAAAAATAAATCAAGATGAGCTTCTTTTTTTTAAAAATTTACTATCTAGTTTGGAAATTCCAAGTGACAGTATTGAAAGCATTAGTGCATCTTTAATAGATTGGTTAGATGAAGACGATTTTCCTGATACTTACAATGGTGCAGAAGATTTTTATTATTCTAATTTGAAAATACCATATCTGACTTCCAATCAGTATATGCAAAATATTTCGGAACTAAGAAAAGTTAAAGGCGTTACAGAAGTTATTTATAAAAAAATTGAGCCATATATATGCGCACTGCCACCAAATATGAAGTTTATAAACATAAATTCGATTTCACCTCTAAAACCAAAAATACTGGTGGCTTTAAGTGAAAACAAACTTTCAGATCAAGAGGCTATTACAATCTTAGAAAATAGACCTCTAAGTGGTTATAAAAACACTGAAGATTTTTTTAATGATGAATTTGTAAATCAATCTCTTTCATCCAAGTTTTCAAAAAAGAAATTAAATGCTGAATCGTTTTATTTTAATTTAGAAACGCAAATAGAATACGATGAATTCACCTTTATAATGAACTCTAGAATCATTAATGATGATGAAGATATGAAAATAATTTCTAGAAAAATAGGCAGTTTCTTATGAGTGAAGCAATTTATGTTCTTTATAACTATTTTTCTGATGAAAAACTTTATTTTTTGATTAATAACAACGAAACAATAGAATTAAAAGAAAATGAGCTTAAAAAATTTTCAAACGTTAAAAAAAATATTTTTTTAATTTCAGACTTATTTGATTCTTTAGAAATAGACTTACCCGAAACAAATTTATCTAATCAAAAAAAAGCTATTCCATTTTTAATTCAAGATAAATTGCTAGATGACGTAAACAATTATTCTTGGCTTTTAAATGCTGATGATGAAATTCTTCTGTTAACTAATAAAGAAAAATTGAACAATCTGATAAATAAGATAGATCTCTATTCAACTTCTTCTTTGAGTCCTATCGAAGCATCTTTTGATAAAGATAATTTGATAATTATTGATGATAAAGTAATTTTATCATTACAAAATCAATGGTATTGGTCTGGCTCGTTAGAAGTTTTTTGTAATCAACTTCCTTTTCTTGAAGAAAAGTTAAAAGATAAAATGATCGAAAGTCATTGTCTTGGTAAAATCCCTGAAGAATTAATTGATAAGAATTTTTTAAAATTTAGTTTATACGAAAATATTCAATCTTTATGGACGGCAAATCTGCCATCTTTGAAACAAGGATTCAATATATTGAAAGGAGAGTTCGAGCCTAAAATAAATTGGGTCCAAAAAATAAAGAATTTAAAATTTTATATTTATTCTGCTGTAGCTATCTATTCTATTTTCTTAGTTTCTAATCTTATTCAAATTAGTTCTTTGTCAATTTTAAATTATCAATTGAATAATCAACTTTCTGAGGTTTTTAAATCAAAATTCCCTAATGAAACAATTGAAAATGATCTTATTTCACAAGTAAATAACTTAGTAAATCTTGATTCTTATTCGAAGAAAAATTTAGATTCTTTGAGACTCTTATCTAACGAAATTTCTTTGATGGAAAATTTAAGTCTTATTTCAATTAATTCTGATAGCAACAAAATTACCATAGAAGTAGAAGCAGTA
This sequence comes from uncultured SAR86 cluster bacterium, assembly GCA_902524805.1. Classification (GTDB taxonomy): domain Bacteria; phylum Pseudomonadota; class Gammaproteobacteria; order Magnimaribacterales; family AG-339-G14; genus CASICS01. The sequence continues at coordinate 10,720 of CABZES010000013.1, forward strand.
GATTATGACCAATTAGAAGAATTAGTAAAATTAATGTCGACCATGAATATTGACTTATCTATCGGAAGTTCTAGAAGATTAAATAATCTATTAGTAGGAGAGCTAAATGTTAGAACTTTTTAAAAAGATTTCAAACATTAGACTATCAAGACAAAATCAAATTATTATTGCGGTTTTTGCTCTCTGCTTATTGATATATTTCTTGTCATCATCGTTAATGAATTTGAATAATAATGTCGGTAATTTAAAAAAAGAAAATGCAATAACTATAAGCAGAATAGAATTCTTAGCTGCTATTGGAGAACAGGAAATATCTTCTAAATCAGCATTCTCGTCAAATTTCGCTTCTTCGGTCAATTCTTCTGCAAAAGACAACAAATTAAAAATAGATCGGACTTTGCCTTTATCAAATAATGAAATATCGATTTGGATTAATGAATCTAATTTTATTGATTTATTTAACTGGCTTTTAGAAATCAATAATAATGGTGTCGAAATAACAAAGATGAGTATTAGAAGAATTTCAAAAGAAACAGTAAGCGCACAATTAACGTTTAAATCATAAAAGAAATGAAATATTTTATTTACTTTATCATTTCGAGTTTTTTAATTATTTCACTAGTCGTTGTTGCTAATTTACCTTTGAGAATTATCAAGCCTGTTATGGCTGAATATTTTCCAGAAATTACCTTTAGTAAAATAGATGGAACTGTTTGGTCTGGAAAAATCTATGATTTGAGTTTTGCTAATGAATATTTAGGAAATTTAAATACCGAAATGGATTTAAGGACTTTAGAATTTTATTTAGATGACAATGAAGTTCTTGTACAAGGAAAACTAAATATTATTAGCTCAATAATCGAAGAAAAAATAAATTTAAGAGAAACAAATTTTGAAATAGGTTCTAGGAGATTTTTGCAAAGAATACCTTCAATTTCTGCTCTTTCTGGGAATAATTTAAACATGACGTTTGACATAGATGGGTGTTACGAGGCTTCAGGAAACCTATATGCTGACTTAGATAGAAAGGGTCTTCTCAACCAAGCAGTAACAACAAAAATGGAAGTGATCCTGGGTTGTAAAGATAATAAGCTGATAGGAGATTTTTTTAGTACTCCAAATCAAGATGTTTTGAAGGGCAATTTCACTGTTGATAATGAGCTAAACTATGTTTTGGTAGCAAACTCAGCATTAGTTTTATCAAAAATTTCAAAGCTTTTAACTAAACCGCTAAGTCGTGCACCAGATATTAAAATCAAGGGAAATTTATATTCATTTTTTTATGGAGATAGCTAATGTTAATAGGAAAAAATCCACTTAAAGAGCAACCCGATTGGTTTAAAAAGAATATTGAGATAATTCCACTTTCAAATACCGTAGAAGTTGATGATAAAAATATAAAATACTTCATTTGGGGCGATCAATCTTTACCAAAAGTAGTTTTGCTTCATGGATTCAATGCTCATAGTTATTGGTGGTCACACATTGCACCTTTTTTTACCGAAAAATATTGTGTAATTGCCTTGGATTTTAGTGGTATGGGAGAAAGTGATCATCGAGAAGAATATTCTCAAGAAATTTATTCGAAAGAAATAAAAGCTGTATTGGAAGATGCAAAATGTGAAAAACCAATATGTCTAGCCCATAGCATGGGTGGAGCTATTGCAATGTATAGCACATCAATTTTTCCTGATCTTTTTTCAAAAATAATTTTGTTAGATTCTGTTGTAATTTTACCTCCCGAAAAAGCAGAAATGATGAAATCAAGAAGACCAAAAGCAAGAATGGAAATTGCATCTGATTCAATAGAAGCTGCCGTATCAAGATTCAGGTTAATGCCTCCTCAACCTTGTCAACAAGAATACGTACTAGAGCATATTGCAAAAACATCTTATAAAGAAACTGAGCTGGGTTGGATTTTAAAATCAGATCCAAAGATTTCTAATACATACAAATATAATGATTTGCATGACACTCTAATGAACCCTTCAACAGCTTTAGAAGTAGTTTACGGCCAGCTAAGCCAAGTTTTTACTTCCGATGTTCTTGAGTATATGAAATATGCAGGGCGATTAGATGATAAAAATATTCATCGATTAGAGGGAGCAATGCATCATTTATTTTTGGATAGACCTTTGGAATTTAAAGATTTAGTTTTAAAAATTTTGGAAAATTAATAAATGAGCGTAAACGGATATTGCGATCCTAAATTTATTGACTTAAAAGAGTATTTCGAAGAATCCATAAATTCAAAATTCGAACTTGGTGCAGCTATTTCCATTGAAATAGAAGGGGAAAGCGTTATTAATTTATGGGGCGGTTACCAAGATGCCAACAGAAGGCGCGCTTGGGAAGAAGACACTTTGTGCAATACTTTTTCTGTATCTAAAGCTATGACTTCTGCCTGCATTCTTAAACTCATAGAAGAAAGAAAAATTGATTTAAATGAAAAAGTATCTTTCTACTGGCCAGAATATGGTTGCAATGGGAAAGAAAATACCAAAATTATAGATCTACTAACTCATAGAGCTGGAATGTTTGCTTTTGAAGATAATTTTAAAATCAACAATGAGCAATGGACCAATTGGAATTTATTTGTGACTAAATTAGCAAAACAAAAACCTTTTTACACCCCAGGCTCTGCCCAAAGTTATCATGCTTTAACTTTTGGCTTTCTTGTTGGGGAGGTTGTAAGAAGGGTAGACGGAAGATCTCTGGGTACCTTTTTTAAAGAGAAGATTGCAGATGCTTACAATATAGATTTTATATTCGGACTAGATAATGAGGACATAAAACGTACTTCAGACATTGTCATGTCAAAAATAAGATCACCGATCTTAGCAAAAGCTTTTTTTAGTATGCCTTCTTGGCTTCTTCCAAAGAGGATCAGACCTGTCGTAAGTCTCCTAAAAAAAAGTGATTTTCAGAAAGCATTCTTTAATACGCAAACTGAAAAAAATTCTGTAAATAGCAACGCGTGGAAAAAAGCTGAGATTCCAGCTGCTAATGGATTTGCATCAGCAAAAGGTATTTCAAGATTTTATAGCGTTTTGAGCGATTTGAATGACAACTCCTTTATTAAAAGGGAGACTCTTGAACAAGCTATTAAGGTCCATTCTTCTGGTCCGGATACAGTTTTATTAAATCTTCCAATTAAATTTGGACTTGGTTTCATGATAGAAAATCCATACTCCCCTATAGGACAAAACCCTGATCTTTTTGGTCACTCAGGCGTTGGAGGTTCTGTTGGGTTTGCTGATAAAAAAAGAGGCATTGGATTTGGATTCATAAAGAATTACATGCACCCACCTGGTAAATTATTTAAATCGGCTAATGATTTAACAAAGTTATTCTATTCAGTTTTGTAGATATGGTTTTAGAGCCTTTATTTTACTTTGTAGCTCTTCTTTCGGTATTTGTGCATGGAATGGGAAAGGCTGGATTTGGAATGGGCTTGCCTATTCTAGCAATTCCAATGATGTCTCTTTTCATCTCACCAATACAAGCATTATCAATATTGGTAATTCCTTTAATATTTATGGATTTAATTACGATCCATAGGTTTAAGGGATTATGGAATAAAGAAATTTTAAAGTTTATTATTCCTTTTTCTCTTCTAGGTATAGTAATTGGGACAATTACTTTTCAGTATCTCTCTGAGAACTCTTTAAGAGTTATATTAGGACTCATAGCGTTAGGATTTGGGTTAAATTATTTTTTGACATCCATTCAAGAGGTAGCTTTTAATTCTACAAAAAAAATTGGCAGTTTCTGGTCTATTCTTTCTGGTTTTACAAGTTTTTCAATTCACGCTGGGGGTTTGCCAATAAGTTTTTATTTGTTGCCTATGAGACTAGATAGAAGAATTTATGTTGCTACAACAGCCGTATTCTTTTTATCATTAAATTTAATTAAATTAATCCCCTATGCGTATTTTGGACAAATTAATTTACAAAATTTTTATATCTCTGCCATCCTTCTTCCTTTGGCTCCACTTGGAGTATATTTTGGAGCCTATTTGACTAATAAAGTTAGTCAGGATTTTTTTTATAATCTTAGTTATTTTTGTTTGATCCTTGCTGGATTAAAGTTGGTTTATGACGGAACAGGAGTATCATTATTTTAATGACCAATTTAAGCGTTAATGTAAACAAAGTAGCTCTTATAAGGAACTCTCGTAAGGGAGAAGTTCCTTGTATAGAAAATTTTTCTAGAATTTGTATCCAAAATGGAGCTAAAGGAATTACAGTTCACCCCAGACCAGATCTAAGACACATTCGTCCTTACGATCTTGAATTATTATCCAAGGTTACAAACGAACTTGACGTGGAATTTAATATTGAAGGAAATCCATTTGAGGGAAGTTCAGGCGACTATCCAGGATTTATGAACTTGGTAGAAAATTTTATTCCAACACAATGCACTTTAGTTCCTGATGCAAGTGACCAATTAACTTCAGACCATGGTTGGAATGTTTTGACTGAAAAAAAGAGATTGACTCCAATCATTCAACAATTGAGCTCACTTAAGATTAGAACAGTTCTTTTCATTGATCATGATATCGATCAACTTGAGGCTGCTAAGGAAATTGGAGTTGATCGGGTTGAAATTTATACCGGCCCATTTGCAAAAGCTTTCAAAGACAATGATTTGAAAGTAATTAATGACTATCAAGAAGCGATAGATTTTACGAAAAGTATTAACCTAGAACTCAACGCTGGCCATGATTTGAGTTTATTAAATTTAGAAAAATTCTTAAGTCTAGGGGATATTGAAGAAGTTTCAATCGGGCATGCTTTAGTCTCAGAAGCCTTGATTTCTGGGCTAAGTGACACTATAAAGAACTATATAAAACTTACAAATAAAAAATTATGAGCACAGAAGAAAGAATCAAAAAACAAATATCAGATAATTCAATCCTATTGTTTATGAAAGGATCTCCAGATAAGCCCCAATGCGGATTTTCTCAAAGAGCTACTCAAATTCTCATGGCTTGTGGTAAAGAATTTTCTTTTGTTGATATTCTTAGTAATCAAGATATTAGAGAAACTTTGCCCTCAATATCGAACTGGCCAACTTTTCCACAACTTTTCATCAATGGAGAATTAATCGGTGGAAGCGATATTATGATGGATATGTATCAAAGTGGAGAAATGCAAAAAGTTATAGACGAAGCGACAGAAGAAAGCCCAGATTAACTATTCTATTTTTTCATTTATAAATTCTATAGTTTTATTGATCTTTAAGAAGTAATATTCTTTTTCCCAATCGCCTAAAACATATCTAGTTCCATATTTTTCTTGATGAATTTTTGGTCTATGAGTATGGCCATGAATTAAAATATCATTCTTAAATTTCTGAAAAATCTCGTTTACTGCCATTAAATTAACATCCATTATTTCGTATGCTTTATCCCTATTTTCAACCTTACTAACTTCTCTAAGGCTTTGCGCTAATTCAATTCTTTCTGAAATTTCTTTTTCTAAAAAATCATTTTTCCATGTTTGATCTCTGACCACTGTTCGAAAGGATTGATAATCTAAGTCGTCTGTACACAGAGAATCTCCATGCATCAGAATGACTTTAAAATCATTGATTTTTATTGTCGTTGGGTCATCTAATAATAGACCTCCAATTTCATCGCAAAATTTATTTCCAAGGAGAAAATCTCTATTTCCATGCATCAAATAAATTTTTTTACCAAGGGACGTATATCTTTTTAGCTCAAACTTTACTTCTGCAATGAAGTCATTTTCGTAGTCATCTCCTATCCAAGCCTCGAATAAATCTCCTAATATGTATAAAGAATCGACATTTGCTGCATGAGAAACAAGAAATTTTTTAAATGCTTTGGTTAATTCTGGTCTATTTTCTTGTAAATGTAAGTCAGAAATTAAGCACGCAGACATTTATTTTTTTTCTACACTGATAATGTAAACGTCTTCTATAGGAACATCTTGATGATAACCTGCATTAGCTGTTTCTACTTCAGCAATTTTATCGATAACTTCGAAGCCGCTGATCACTTTTCCGAAAACAGCATAACCTCCCATCGAAGGATAATCTAAAGACTTATTATCAGTTAGATTTATAAAAAATTGAGAAGTAGCAGAGTTTGGTTCACTAGTTCTTGCCATAGATAGAGTATATTTTTCATTTTTCAAGCCATTATCTGCTTCATTAACGATTGGTTCTTTTGTAGATTTTTGTTCCATCCCAATTTCAAATCCTCCGCCTTGAATTACAAAACCTGGAATCACTCGATGAAAAAGAACGTTTTCAAAAAAACCCTCTTCTGCATATTCAAGAAAATTTGCTGAAGTGACTGGCGCTTGTTCAGGATAAAGTTCTATTTCAAAATTTCCCAAAGAGGTTGTTAAAGCTAAAATAATTATTTCATTCATATTCACGCAGTATAATACTTATTAGACAATTTAGATAAATGAAAATTTTTAATTCTCAATCAAGTCTCAAAGAAGAATTTAAGTCCATAAAAAAAGGAAAAATTAACATGTATGTTTGCGGCATGACAATTTATGATTTTTGTCACATCGGACATGCTAGAACTTTTTTTAGTTTTAATGTGATGGTAAATTTTTTTAAATTTCTAGGGTATGAAGTTAATTATGTAAGAAATATTACTGACATCGATGACAAAATAATCGAAAAGGCCAAAGAAGAACAAGTGCCATTCAATTTGATAACAGATAAATTTATTAAAGCCATGAATGACGATTTCAAAGCTTTGGATATTCAACCACCCAGTATAGAGCCCAAAGTTTCTGAGCATATCAAAGATATTCTTAAAATGATCGAAAATTTGGAAGTTAATGATTTTGCCTACTCTAAAGAAGATTCAGATGTTTACTTTGACATAGAAAAGTTTCCTGATTATGGAAAACTCTCTAATAGAGTTCAAGATGACTTAGATTCAGGTTCTAGAGTAGAAATTGATAAAAATAAAAAAAATCCAAATGATTTTGTCTTGTGGAAAAAAACAAATGAAGAACCATCGTGGAATTCAAAGTGGGGTCCTGGTAGGCCAGGGTGGCATATAGAATGTTCCGCAATGAGCAATAAATATTTAGGTGCAAATTTTGACATTCATGGCGGCGGTTTAGATTTAAAGTTTCCTCATCATGAAAACGAAATAGCACAATCAGAATGTGCCAATAATTCTGATTTTGCAAATTATTGGATTCATGTTGCTCCTTTAAATGTAGATGGAAAGAAAATGTCTAAATCTCTTGGTAATTACCTCACAATTAGGGACCTTCTCAATGATTATCATCCAGAGGTTCTAAAGACCTTTTTTCTTTTAACTCATTATAGAAAACCAATCAATTTCACAAATGATTCGATTAAGGAGTCAAAAAATACTTTAGACAAATTATATGAATCATTAAAAGATGTAAAAAAATTTAATTTTTCAGAAGTTGAGAATGAGATTATCGATTCATTTAAATCTGCGCTTAAAGATGACTTCAATACTTCAAAAGCTCTTAAAATTCTGCAAAAAATTTCTCAAGGGATTAATTCAAATAAATCTGATAAAAAAACGAAAGAAAAGCTTTCAAATACTTTAAAAGTTTTGGGGAATCTTTTAGGTATTTTAAATAATTCCTCGCAGGATTATTTTCAATATGATCTAAGTAAAAAAATATCGAACGAAGACATTGAACTGATGATTAAAGAAAGAGATCAAGCAAGATTAAACAAAGACTTTAAAAAAGCTGATTTGATTAGGGAAAAACTTTCTTCTTTAAATATTGCCTTAGAAGATGACGGAGAGAAGACTATTTGGAAAAAACTAGTTTAAAAATAAACTTGCTTGATAGTAAAAGGTCCAGATGACAAGACCCAAACCTAAGAAAGGATAAATTAATTTTTTTATCTTATTTTGGTTTTCACCAAAAGTAATGAATATCACAAAAATTGCTGTAAAAAGACTCATTAAAAGAAAGTCTCTTTCGAATATTTTTGAATCTAAGATGACTTTTGTTGCAAAACCTATTATCGGAAAAATTAAAACTAGGTTAAGGATATTAGATCCAATTATATTTCCAATAACCATATTTCCTTTTTTCCTTTTTAAAGCAGAAAATGAAGCTGCCAACTCAGGTAAGCTTGTCCCAATAGCAACAAGAGTAAGTCCTATAACTGTATTAGACACTCCAAAAGCTATAGCAAGATTTTTTCCACCATTAACTGTTAGCTCTGATCCTGAAAGAAGGATAAATAGACTCAAGAGAATAAAAAAAATGTTTTTTCCTATTCCATCTTCTTCAGGATTATTTTCGTTGGTAGATTTCTGCCTAAGAAGGTGGAGTATGAAAAGAATTAAGAAACAAACTAATAAAAATGAATCACTTTTGGAGATCGAAAAATCAAAGATGACATACCCTGAAATTAAAACCGATAAGATTAGTAAAAATATATCTCTTAAATTAATATCAAGCACAGACTTAGAAAGAAAAAAACAACTAAACCCAAAAATTAGACCAATATTGGCTATGTTTGAGCCAATTGAATTTCCAACTGCTAATTCGGGTGAATCATTAAGAATAGAGGAAATACTCACAAATACTTCTGGTATAGATGTTCCCAAAGCAACTACCGTTATTCCAAGAAACATATCATTTAATTTTAATTTTGTTCCTAGTTTTGCCGTGTTGGAAACAAAATATTCTGCTCCAAGAACTAACAAGCCCAAACCAGAAATCAAAATTAAAAAGTTTATTAACATTTTCTACAAATTAGCTTTTTTAACATATCTACAATATTCACAATTTGGACTTGGTTCTGGAATTTCGTCAGAATTTAAAACTTCAAATATTTCTTTTACAGTTCGATCTATCCAATAATCATTCCCCCTATAAGGCAAGATTTTAACTTTAAATTTCAATTCATTATTAAAAAAAACATTTTCTTTAATACCATTGCAATAAACAAAATACCCGATATCTTGAACGTCAAATCCATTTTTTCTAAATAGCCATTGATAAATTTCTAATTGTCTTTTGTATGAAATCTGCCATGGAGCATCAAGGCTCACTTCTCCTTTTTTTGACGTAGCCTTATAATCCACTAATATCAATTGATCAGTTTTAGTATTTATCCATACGTCATCGACTAAGCCATAAAAAAATAAATTAATTTCATCATCTAAAAATCCTATACCTTTATTTCTAGTTCGCCAGTTTTCTATTTCGGGATGATCGAAAGGTTTAGCATCCAAGCCATTATCTTCGATATATGGATGATTTTTATCAGTGCCCCTAAAAGAATCAAACTCTTCTTTGAGTAATTCGTCGACTGCATTATTCAAGTTAAAAGGAAATGAGGCGGGCCTTGAAACACCTAATTTTTCTTCAAGATAAAAACATTTCTTGCATCGACAAAAATTTTCTATCCTTGTTCTGCTAAGTTTATAAGGGTCTGTGTTATCTTTACTATATATAGGCATTTTTGAGCTGGCTCCGCGAGCAGGGCTCGAACCTGCGACCCAATGATTAACAGTCATTTGCTCTACCAACTGAGCTATCGCGGAAAACGAGGTGTATTATAAGCAAAAAAATATGAAAGATGAGCAAAACATTTGAAATAAAATCAGATTTTAATCCTGCTGGAGATCAACCAGAAGCTATATCAAAACTTGTCAAAGGTTTAAATGATGGTCTCTTGAATCAAACATTGCAGGGAGTTACCGGTTCAGGTAAAACTTTTGCCATGGCTAATGTAATTCAAGAAGTGCAAAGGCCTGCAATAGTTATGGCACATAATAAAACTTTAGCTGCGCAACTATATGGCGAATTTAAAGAGTTTTTTCCCAATAATGCAGTTGAATATTTTGTTTCATATTATGATTACTACCAACCAGAAGCTTACGTTCCCACATCAGATACTTTCATAGAAAAAGATGCCTCGATAAATGAACATATTGAACAAATGCGACTTTCTGCCACTAAAGCAATCATGGAAAGAAGAGACGTTGTGATAGTTGCATCCGTTTCTGCTATTTATGGATTAGGTGATCCAAAATCTTATCTTCAAATGGTCCTGCATCTAGATAGGGGCGATGAGATTGATCAAAACGTTTTATTACTTAGATTAGCTGAGCTTCAATACAAAAGAAATGATGTTGAATTTACAAGAGCCACCTACAGAGTTAAAGGGGATGTAATCGACGTTTTTCCTGCTGAATCTGAAGCTGAAGCGCTTCGAATAGAGTTATTTGATAACGAGATAGAATCATTGAAAATGTTTGATCCACTTACAGGTGAGATTTTTAAAGAGGTTCCTAGAATCACTATTTTTCCTAAAACTCATTATGTGACATCGAGAGAAATTATGTTGAATGCCACAAAAGAAATTAGAAATGAGATGAGAGAAAGGGTGAGATTCTTTAAAAAAAATGAAAAATTCATCGAGGCTCAGAGAATAGAAGAAAGAACAAAATATGATATAGAAATGATTAAAGAACTTGGATTTTGTTCAGGCATAGAAAATTATTCGAGATATCTTTCAGGCAGAAAAGAAGGAGAATCTCCTCCCACCTTGTATGAGTATCTTCCCGAAGACGCAATTGTCTTTGTTGATGAATCTCACGTTTCTCTTCCACAGATTAAAGGAATGTATAGAGGAGATAGATCTAGAAAAGAAACTTTAACTGAATATGGTTTTAGACTTCCTAGTGCATTAGATAATAGACCGTTGAGATTTGATGAATGGGAATCAACTTCAGGTCAAAAAATCTTTGTTTCAGCCACTCCAGGAGAATATGAAGAAAATAATATGGAGCAGAAAGTAGATCTAATAGTTCGCCCAACTGGATTAGTGGATCCAACTATAGAAATCAGACCCGCAACAAATCAAGTTGATGATCTGATGTCAGAAATTACTGAAAAGGTTAAAAAAAAGGAGAGAGTTTTAGCAACTGTCTTAACAAAAAGGATGGCTGAAGATCTTAGTCAATATTTATTTGAAAGAGATATTAACGTTAGATATTTGCATTCAGACATCGATACAGTTGAGCGAATAGAAATTTTAAGAGATTTAAGATTGGGAAATTTTGACGTCTTAGTTGGTATTAATCTGCTAAGAGAAGGTTTAGATTTGCCAGAAGTGTCTCTTGTCGCAATTTTAGATGCAGATAAAGAAGGTTTTTTAAGATCAGAAACTTCAATTATCCAGACCATAGGTAGGGCAGCGAGACACATTAATGGTCATTCCATTTTATATGCTGACAAAGAAACAGGCTCTATACAGAGAGCGATAAAGATAACCAAAGAAAGAAGGAAGATTCAATTAAATTTTAATAAAAGAAATAAAATTACTCCCAAAGGAATAGTTAAACCAGTTTCAGATGTTATGGAAGGTTCAAAAAATTTCACGAAGAAACAATTTATCTCTGAAATGGATAAAAAAATAGAAGAAGATTACTTAACTCCAAAAGAATTAGCTAAACAAATAGATTCACTAGAAAAGCTAATGTTAGAACACGCGAATAAATTAGAATTTGAAGATGCTGCTAGCTTAAGAGATAAGATAACTGAATTGAAAAATAGACTATTTGCTGCCTAAA
>CABZES010000014.1 GCA_902524805.1 uncultured SAR86 cluster bacterium
TTTTCTAGTTGATAGATCTCTATCAGACTTTTTACCTTTTAATTCATCTTGATTCATTGTAAATTTATCGGCCAATTAAGACATTTTAAGTTTTCTTTGATTGGTTGTAACTAGTTAAGTAAGGTTAAGTCCTTAAAAATGGAGAAGAAATGAATTTTAGTTTTTCAAATGAGCAAATATTGATGCAAGAAGAAGTAAGGAAGCTTCTTGATAAAGAAAATTCTGTAAAAAGAAATAGAACAATTCTAGAAGGTGAGGAAAAGTTTGATCAAGAACTTTGGAAATCTCTTGTCGGTATGGGTTTAACTGCTACTACCATTCCAGAAGAATATGGTGGAATAGGAATGGGTTTTTTAGAGTTATGCGTAATTGCTGAAGAATTAGGAAGAGGTATTGCACCTGTGCCTTTTTCATCAAGTGTTTATCTTGCAACAACAGCAATCTTAAATTCATCAAATGAAGAAGTAAAAAAGGACTATCTTCCTAAATTAGCTGGCGGAGAAATAATCGGTACTTTTGCTCATTCAGAAAAAAATACTTTTCCAAATGAATCAGGAATAAGCGTTTCTTCTAACGGAAATAAAATTTCAGGTCAAAAAATTGCAGTTCCTGATGGAGATATTGCTGATTTCGCGGTCGTATCTGCAACCAGTGGAAAAAATATTGGTCTTTTTTTAGTTAACTTAAAAGATGACAAAGTAACAATAGAAACATTGGATACATTTGATCCGTCTAGATCACATGCAAATATAACTTTTGATAATGCAGATGGAATGCTGCTTGAAGATGATGCTTGGACTTCTATAGAAAAATTACTTGATCAATCAGCAGTTCTTTTTGCATTTGAACAGGTCGGTGGCGCCGAAGCGGCAATGAATATGGCAAAGGAATATGCAATGGGTAGGTATGCTTTTGGAAGAGCTATAGCTTCTTTTCAAGCTATAAAACATAAGGTTGCTGATATGTACATTTCATTACAACTTGCTAGGTCAAATTGTTATTACGGAGCTTGGGCATTAAGTAATGATTCTTCAGAACTTCCTACTGCTGCAGCAACAGCTAGAGTAAGTGCCACAAAAGCTTTTTATGAATGTTCAAAAGAAAACATTCAGACTCATGGTGGTATGGGGGCAACTTGGGAGTTCGATTGTCACCTTTATTACAGACGAGCAAGGCTCCTCTCAAGCAATATAGGCAGTCAAGGAATATGGAAAGATAAATTAATTACATCGCTGGAAAAAAGTAATTCACCAGCATAAAATAGAAATATATCAGGAGAATATTATGGATTTTAACGATACTAAAGAAGAAGCTCAATTTAGAGAAGAAGTAAGCACTTGGCTTGGTAAAAATGCTGAGAAAAAAGAACATGCTAGGGATGTTTATAAATACTCTGGAGTCCCAGGCGACGGGTCAGCTCTTGAAGATGCGAAGAACTGGATGGCAAAAAAATACGACTCTGGCTGGGCTTGTCTTCATTGGCCTAAAGATTATGGTGGAAGAGATGCTTCCCCAATGGAAAGAGTAATTTGGGGTCAAGAAGAATCAAAATATAAAGTACCAGGAGGTTATTTTGAAATTGGTCAAGGAATGGCAGGACCAGTCCTAATGACTTATGCAACCGAAGAGCAGAAACAAAGATATTTACCGCCAATGGCTAAAGGAGAAGAGATTTGGTGTCAATTATTTAGCGAACCTGGAGCCGGGTCTGATTTAGCTGGAATAAAAACAAAGGCAGAGTTAGATGGAGATACTTGGACTATTAATGGTCAAAAAGTTTGGACTTCTGGTGCTCAATACAGTGATTATGGTATTTTGGTTACAAGAAGTGATTTTTCTGCTCCGAAGCACAAAGGATTGACTTATTTCTTTTTGGATATGAAATCTCCTGGCGTTGAAGTAAGACCAATCAAACAAATTACTGGTGGATCTGGCTTTAATGAAGTTTATTTCACTGATGTAAAAATTCCAGACTCTCAAAGGTTAGGGGATGTTGGTGATGGATGGAAAGTATCCTTAACAACCCTCATGAATGAGAGATTAGCTGTTGGAGATGCCTCTGGTGTAGATTTCCAGGAAATTTTTGACTTAGCTAAAGAACAGGATTTGAATGGGGAACAAGCAGTTAAAAATGGCTCAGTTAGAGAAAAACTTGCGGATTGGTATTGTGAGCAATCTGGACTGAAATATACAAAAATGAGAAATATTTCTGCCCTTTCACAAGGAAGCACTCCAGGGCCAGAAGCTTCAATCACTAAAATAGTTAGTGCTAATAAGCTTCAAGACATTGCAAATTTTGGAATGGACTTGATGGACAATGGTTCTATCGTGAGAGACGATGATACTTCTGCACTTTTCCAAGGCAGTCTTTTAGGAGCGCCTCTTATAAGAATTGCTGGTGGAACAGATGAAGTTCTTAAAAATATTATTGCAGAACAAGTCCTTGGAATGCCTCAAGATGTGAGGGTTGATAAAAAAGTACCTTTCAACGAAATACCAACTGGCACAAAAAACTAGTTGAATAAAAAGTAAAAAGGACTTCTAAGTCTTTTTTTACATTTCTGAAATTGAGAGCCATATTTATTGGCTGTATTTTGTACATTGGTAGATACTGATAAAAGCCATGGTTTTGCTCTATAAGAGCCCTTTTTATAACCATTCATTCCTTCGTGATATGCCAAATACAGCAATCTCGCATTATTTTTTGGAATACCTAATTTTTTACTACTTCTATTGTTATACCACCCTATAAAATCAACTGCATCGCTAAAATCTCTTCTAGAAACAAATCTATAGCCTGTTGCTTTCTTGTAAGACTCCCATGTTCCATCTGTAACTTGGGCATAACCATAAGCAGTGCTTTTTCTTTTTCCTGGTAACAACCCAAAGAATATTCTTGTTCTTTCCGGTTTTGCTCCTTGCTGATAACTAGACTCGTGTTTTATAAACGCCATTGTAACTTCTGGAGCAATGCCCCACTTTTTTTCTGTCTTTAAAGAAGCCCTGTACCAGCTTCTCTTTTCATCAAAAATATCACATATATTTGAAGTTTTAGATGGAGGAGATACAGCGCAACTAGAAAGCAAGAGTAAAAATATTAAAAGTAAACTAATTTTCATTCTGCATTAAAAAGGAATCTAAATTTTCATCTTTTATAATTTCAATGTTCAAAGCTTCTGCTTTTTTTAATTTAGAGCCAGCATCTGATCCAACAATTACATAATCAGTATTTTTTGAAATCGAACTTACAACTTTAACACCTTGATCTTCTAATTTAGATTTCAGCTTATTTCTTGAGATAGAGGATAGTTTTCCTGTGATAGCAATTTTCTTATCGGCAAGCTTAGAAATATGAGATATAACTTGTTCGGCTTTGAGATCAAACCCTAAATTAATCATTTCATCTAAAAATTTAATATTATGTTTATCTGAAAAAAAGGCATATAAATTTGCTGATGCAACTTCGCCAATATCGTCTACTGAGATAAAATCATCTACCGAAGCTGAAAAAATATTCTCAATTTTTGAGAATTTTCTCGACAAATTTTTTGAAGTTTCAAGACCAATTTCTTTAATACCTAATGCATATAAAAAATTACTCAGTTTAATACTTTTACTGTTGTTTATAGAGCTAAGCAATTTATTAATAGATTTTTCTGCAAATCCGTCTAACTCTTTAAAATTTTCTTTTTCCAAAAGATACAAATCTTTAACTGATTTAATTATTCCTTTATCAACCATTTGATCAATAGTTTTTGAGCCAAGACCATCAATATCCATTGCCTGTCTAGAAACAAAATGTTTAAGATTTTCTTTAAATTGACTATATCCATAACAACTTCTGTCATCATTATTTAATTTTGATAAATCTAAATTTGGAGTTAATCCTTCAAAAAAGGATATGGGTCTTGAACAGCTAGGGCAATGAGTTGGTTGAATGATTTTTCTATTCTTATTTTTTCGTTTATTTTTCTCCACTTTTATAACTTTAGGAATCACGTCTCCAGCTCTTTTTATTTTTACAAAATCCCCTATTCTTATATCTAACCTTTCAACCTCATCCATATTGTGTAACGTGGCATTTGAAATAGTTACTCCGCCTAATTTGACTGGTTTTAAAGTGGCAACTGGAGTTAAGGACCCTGTTCTCCCCATTTGAAAGTTTACGGATAGCACTTCAGTTGTACCTTCTTCGGCTTTAAATTTTTTTGCAATCGACCATTTAGGAGATCTTGACGAAAAACCAAGCTCCTTTTGAATTGAAACGTCATCTATTTTTATTACTACCCCATCTATTTCATAGTTTAAGGTTTCTCTCTTATTAGTTAATTTTTCGCAATAAGAGAGAACTTCTTCAATAGAACCTACCAACTTTGCATCAGGATTAATGGGTAAATTCCAACTCAAAAAAGTTTTGAGCATCTCTTGATGAGATTTAAAGAAATTTTTTTGATCAACATACCCAAGGCTATGTAACTGAATTTTTAATGGTCTAGATGCTGCAATTTCAGGATTAAGTTGTCTTATACTTCCGGCTACAAAATTTCTTGGGTTAGCAAATTTTTTTTCATCGGTCTTTAAATATTCTTTATTAAATTTATCAAATGCAGTCTTTTCGCAATATATTTCTCCCCTAATTTCAATTTTTTTTGGATGATTGTTTCCATTTAAAGTCAGTGGTATTTGTTTTATTGTTTTTACATTGTGACTAATATCTTCCCCCTGCTCACCATCGCCTCTAGTTCCAGCTTTGATAAATTTTCCTTTTTCGTAGATTAAACTTACAGCAACACCGTCAATTTTTGGCTCACAAGAATAATTAAGTTTTTGTTTTTTTATTTTATTAAAAACCTTTTTTTCAAAATCATATAAATCTTCAGACTCAAAGGCATTATCTAAAGATAACATGGGCACCTCATGTATGAATTCTTTCAAATCTGATTGAGGAGTGTCTCCAACTCTAGAGCTTGGGGAATCACTTTTGTCTAAAAAAAGATATTCATCTTCAAGTTTTAAAAGTTTTTGAAATAATTGATCATACTCAACATCTGTAATTTCTGGCTGATCTTTGTTGTGATAAAGAAAATTATGATGGTTTATCTCATTTTTCAAAGAGCTGTATATTTCTTTGATTTCTTTTTTAGCTGCCATGATCAGGCGAGATTGTTCAAATCAAACTCTTCTGCAATTTGAGAATAATGATCTACCATTTGTTTGGTTAAATTATTACGATCAGAATCTAATATTTCACTTTGAAAATTTTCTGCCATCAATTGAGCAGTATCTATCATCTTGGAAAAAGCGCTTACTGAATTGGCCTTGGGTTTAAAAGAATAAATCAAAGTCATAACTTGGGTCTCTAACAAACCGTCCTCAGGAACAAACTTACCTGGATTCAACCCGTTGACTAATAAAAAAGAGTCTTCCTCTTCTATAGAAATCTTAAACCAACCCCCTTCATCGCTATATTCGATACTGTTAGAAACGAGAAACTTTTTAATTGCATCATAAGAAAATTTTGATTCCTCAGTATTTTGAAGGTGAAGAGTAAGCATCTCAGGCTTAGCATTTTCGATTTCTTCTTCTGGACTTGAATCTAAAATTCCCTCTTCAGAAAGTTGATCTAAATTATCATCTTGAAGAATTTCTTTTTCAGAATTCTCGGATCCAACTGGCTCAAAGAGCTCTCTTGAGTTAACTTTCTTATCAATTTTAATTTTTGTTTTTCTGCCAAAAAAAAGCTTTCTTAACATTAACACTAATGTAATTGCAATTAATAAAGCCAAAAATAAAACTAAGATTTCACTAAAAATCATTATACGGCTGCTAACTTAATTGCCTCGTCTACATTAACAGATACCAGTCTAGAAACACCTGGTTCTTGCATTGTTACTCCTAATAAATGTTTGCTTTTCTCCATAGATATCTTATTGTGGGTTACGAAAATAAACTGGACTTTATCTGACATCTCTTTAACCATGGAAATAAATCTAGCAGTATTAAAATCATCCAGTGGAGCATCAATTTCATCTAAAATGCAAAAAGGAGCTGGATTGAGGGCAAAAAATGAGAAAACCAAACCAATTGCTGAAAGAGCTTTTTCTCCTCCAGATAATTGAGACACATTTACATTTTTTTTACCTGGAGGCATTGCTCGAAAGAAAACACCTGATTCAAGAAGGTCTTCACTAGTTAACTCAAGGCTGGCATGTCCACCTCCAAAAAGCTTTGGAAACAACTCACTAACTTTTACATTCAATTGGTCTAAAGTATCTTTGAATTTGGTTTTTGATTCCAAATCTATTTTCTTTATAGCGTTTTGCAAAGTAGTCAATGCCTTTTCTAATTCTGCAAATTGTGATTCTATTTCTAGTTTCCTCTCTTCCTCAATTTTATATTCTTCTGCCGCAGCTAAATTTATTGGCCCTATTCTTGAAATAGATGATTCAATTTTTGAAATTTCATTAATGAGATTTTCTTCGGTTTCATCATTGGCCAGTTCTTTTAATAAGTCTTCTAAAACGAAATCATCTTTTTCTAATTGTTTTAAATATATCTCTGCTTCGGACAGGTATCCTTGTCTGGTTACTTTTGAATCTTGAGAATTAGTTCTGATTTTTTCAATGGAAATGTCAACTTCATGCGATCTTCTTTCACATTGTCTGATTTCTTCAGAAATTTCAGCAAATTTTGATCTTCTATTTGTTAAATCGTCTTCTACATTTGCCCTTGAATCTAACAAAGGCTTCATCTCTTTTTCTAATTCAGAAATTGGCTGTTCTAATTCTTTATGTTGATTTGTATTTGATTCAAAAGCCTCTCTAACAAGATGTTCTTGTTCATCTATAGAAGCAATGTCTCTAGATATTGTTGCAATCTTCACTTTAAGACTTGTTATCTCGCCGCTAAGTTGCAAAAGGTCATTCTTTTGAGATAGAAACTTTTCTTCTTGATAATCTTCTTGTTTTTCTAGTATTTCATTTAACTGAGAGAGCTTATCTTCAAACTTTTTTAAATCATTAATAATTGGGTCTAAATCATGACCGCTCTTAGAGTTAAAATTTAATTTGAAATCATCAAGACTATTCATCAAGCTAGATTGTTCTATCATAATTTGTTTTAAAATGAATACTGGAGACATAGCTCCATCAAGTTTTGAAATAGACGCATCCATTTTTTCTAATTTGGGTTCTTTTTGTTTAAGTTCAATATTTAAATTTTCGATTTCTTTTACAAAAGAAACTTTTCTATCGGATAAATTTTGTTGGTTTTCTTTTTGCGTTTCTAGTTCAATCGATAATTGATTTTTTTTATCTTTTAAAAAAACTAGTTGTTGTTCTGACTTTGAAAGATTTGCTCCACTTGAATAAAAATCTTCTTGAATGGAATCTATTTCTGACTGTAAGTCATTTTGTTGTGATCTAAAGACATCAATTGAACTGATTAACTTTTGCTTTTCAGTTTGTAATTTTTCAATTTCTAATTCAGTTTGTTTAACACTTAAATCTAATTTTGAAGCAGCTTCATTTCTTGCTTGCCAACTAAATGCTTTCAATAAACCATTAAATTTTTTCTCTTTTTCCTTAAGAAAATTATATTTTTCAGCTGACTTAACCTGTTGATTGAGTTTGAGTAAAGCTCTTTCTATTTCATCGCGAATATCAAAAATCCTATTTAGATTTTCTCTAGTCTTTTTTATTCTCGACTCTGTTTCTTTTTTTCTTTCCCTATATATTGATATTCCAGCAACTTCTTCTATATAAGCTCGCAACTCTTCTGGTTTTGAACTAATTAATTTTGTTGCCATTTCTTGTTCAATGACAGCATAACTTCTAGGACCTAATCCGGTTCCTAAAAATATGTCGGTTATGTCTTTTCTTCTGCATTCAGATCCATTTAATGAATAAGTAGATTTCCCATCTAAATCCAATACTCTTTTTACTGAAATTTCTGAATAGGAAGAATATTCACCCCCTATCCTGCCTTGATCGTTATCAAAAAGAAGTTCTACTGAAGCTCTGCTTGAGGGGGCTCTTGATGAAGATCCGTTGAAAATTACATCGGCCATTGATTCTCCTCTTAGGTTTTTTGCTGAAATTTCACCCATCACCCATCGAACTGCATCAATAATGTTTGATTTACCACACCCATTTGGTCCTACGACGCCTGACATACTGGAGGGGAAGCTAATTTTCGTTGGATCAACGAAAGATTTAAAACCTGAAAGACTAATATTTTTTAATCGCATATTTAGCTTCTAAGCTATATTTTAAACGATTTAAGACTTATTTACTGTTGTTTTTTTTAATTTCTAACTCTTTGAGAGCTGTATTCATTACTAAAATTAAAGACTTTTTTTGGTCTTCAGAATCTACATTTTCCAGAGCAACGGACCAACTTTTTAGTGCTAGTTCAAACTCACTTTGACTGAATAAATAAAGCCCTTTCATTGTAAGGGCTTTATGGTTCGATGGATCAAGGTAAAGAGATTTCTCTAAATTTTTTATGACATTTACGTTGAAGGATAGATCATTAATAAGATATTGAACCTCTGCATAGGCAGCATAAATTTCTGCATCTATTTGTTCTGGGTAAACGTCAATATATTTATTTAAGACCTTATATGACTGATCATAGTATCCATCTGCAAGTAAATTCATAGCAAGTAAATTCAATTCAGACGCAGACAAACTATTCAAATTTAATAATTCATCGATTCTGGTATTTAAATTTAAAATAAAATTTTCGTCTTTTTCGCCTTTATAAAAAGAGCTAAAAGACTGCTTAGTTAAATTATCAAAGCCGCCAATAGATAAATAAATTAACAAAGTAATAATTACTGAAATCAATAAAAGAATTCTACTAGTCATTTTTTTGAAGAACTAAGTAAAGAAAATAAGCTGATAATAAAATTAAAATTATTGGAAGGAAAAAAAGTAAATAAGAAAAGTTATTTAATGGAGGCATGTAGAGAATATCGTCACCAAATTTTTCCGTTAAAAAAAATTTAATTTGATCATCGCTCTTATTTTCGAGAATCATATTAAAAATAATATTTTTCATGTCTTTAGCTATTGGAGATGTAGAACCGTTGATGCTTGAGCCTTCACACAAAGGACAGCTTATTTCCTCAGCTAAAGAATAAAACCTTTGTTCGTGATCTTCGGATGAAAAAGAGTACAAATTCAAAGCTTCTTGAGTAAAAACAAAATATGAAACAAATAATAAAAAATAAGAAAAGATTTTCATTTCATTAAATTCGTAAATTTATTCACCCAAACCTTTTCATCAATTATGCCAATATGTTTTTGAATAATTTTATTTTTTTTATCTATCAAATAAGTTTCTGGAGCTCCAGAAACTCCAATTTCTAATCCAAAATTGCCTCTTGGATCATAAATAGTTTTCCAATAAGGATTACCAAATTGCTCTAGCCATCTTAGAGCTTTTTCTTTGTCATCTTTATAGTTCAATCCAAAGATCTTTATTCCATTATTCTGCAAACTCATTAAAAAGCCATGTTCTAATTTGCAATTAACACACCAAGTAGCCCATACATTTATTAATTTATACTCGCCTTCTTGAAATGAATTTTGATTAATTGGCTCTTCACTTAATTCATTCATCTCAAAAGCTGGAAAACTAGAAACCTCAATTGTTTTTTCATTAGGATCTAACAAAGTCACAATAAAAATGAGAAAAAGAATTCCCATAAAAAGACTGGAAAACACAAAAAGATTTATTTTATTCATACTTTGTTCTTCTAAAGGCTGATAAAAACCCTCCAATTGTCATAATTAATGCGCCTAACCAAATTAATCTTACAAAGGGCTTGATCTGTATTTTTGCTATCCACTTACCTGAATCCAATTTTTCACTAAGGCTGATATATAAATCTTCTTTCGGACCTACATAGATATCAGACTCGGTCATCACATTATTAGAAGCTGGATAAAAGCTTTTTTCAGGTTTTAAACCTATTTTATTTTTAGTTGTAATATCTAAAACTTCGAATTGAACAACTTGTGCATAGTAATTTGAAAAATCTTGCTTACCCTCATCAACCAACTTTATATTGTAATTATTCAAATTAGTGAATTCTCCTTTTCCAATTATTACTTCTTTATTTTGTGAAAAGGAAGAAACGACACCTATACCTAAAATCATTACGGCAATCCCAAAATGTGCCGTTACCATGCCTAGATTATTAAATATTAAAATTGAGTTTTTTGAGTTTCTGTAAATATAGACTACTAATCCAGAAATAATTGCAGCGAACATCAAATAACTAGCGGTGGAAAAAATATCTGGATAATTAAACAAAGTGTAAGTAAAGAAAAAAGTGAGAATAAAAACTATGCCTAAACAAGTTAAATAAAAATAATTATCTTTTTTAGATTTTCCCCAAAAAGTTAAAATTCCATAACCTTGAAAAAAGGCTATAAAAAAGGCGATTGGCACAGTTGTTAGATTAAAATAAGGTGCTCCAACTGTAATACTCTTACCACCAGTAAAGATATCGTAAATAATTGGGTAAATTGTTCCGAACAAGATCACAATAGCTAATATCAATAGCAAAGCATTATTAATTAACAAGAAAAATTCTTTTGAAAAAAAAGAATAATCTGCCTCTTCTTTTGCGACTATGTCTGCCCTAAAAAATAGATAGAAAGAATAAATAGATATTAAAAAAGTTAAGATCAACAAAATCAATCCTCTTTCAGGATCAAGAGCAAATGTATGAACTGAAGTTAAGATTCCAGACCTAACTAAAAACATACCAATAAAGCTTCCAATTACTGCCAAAACAGATAATAAAATAGTCCAGTTAACAAAAATATTTCTTTTATTGGTAACAATTGCTGAATGTATTAATGCTGTGGCAATCAACCAGGGAACCAGTGAAGAATTTTCTACGGGATCCCAAAACCACCAACCGCCCCATCCAAGCTCGTAATAAGCCCACCAACTCCCAAGTGCAATCCCGAGTGTTAAAAAACTCCATGCTAATGTTGTCCATTTTTTTATTCTCAAAGCCCAAGCTTCCATCACACCGACACAACGGCCTAACGCGATAGCAAATGGAATTACCAAGCCTGCATAACCTAAATAAAGCATTGGAGGATGGATGGTAAAAGCAAAATCTTGCAATAAAGGATTTAGATCTGTTCCATTTAAAGGAGAAATTGGCAGCAATCTTTCAAAAGGATTAGATGTGAATATGGTGAAACCTGCAAAACTTAAAAAAATTAAAGAGGTAAAGCCGTGAAGGTAGTTCTTGTCTCTAACAGATTGATAATTTGTAGATAATGAGAATAAAACAATCCATAAAGAAAGAATCAAAATAAATAAAAGCATCGAGCCTTCGTGTCCACCCCATAAAGCTGAAAACTTGTAATAAATTGGTAAAAAAGGATTGGAATTACTTGCTACGTAAAGCACACTGAAATCATCAGATAAGAATGATATCTCTAGTGCAATAAAACTCATGAGAATAGAAACAAACTTGAAATAAACTAAATTTGATAAATTAATTATTTCTCTATTTAGATAGTACGAATAGCTTGCTAGACAAAAAATAGAAACAGCCAGAACAAAAGATATTATTAAAAAAATATTGCCTACTTCAGGAATCATTTTCCCTCCAAAGCTTGAACTACTTCTTTTGGTTCATAATTTTCATCGTGTTTAGCCAAGATTTCAAAAGCTTGAAAACTATTGTTAATTTGATCGTAATATCCAGTTGCAACTACTCCAGCATCCTCTTTAAATAAGTCGGGTAAAATACCTGAATAATTAACTGTAACTTCTTCTTTTAAATCAGTGATTGTAAAATTAATTTCCAACGAATCAGGTATTCTCACCAGTGATCCCTTTTGAACTAATCCACCAACACGTATTGACTTATTTGGTGAGGGATTAGATGCAAATAAATCTGAGGGAGAATAAAAAAGGTTGATGTTTTGATTGAGCGCTGTCAGGACTAAAACGGTTGCCAACAATGAAGAGCCGAATATAAATAAAACTGCGTAAAGACGATTTTTTCTAATTTTTATCAATTTTTTTTAATTTATTTATTTTATTAAGTCTAATTTTAGGAACTATTAAATTAAGACTTATAAGAGCAAAGGTTATTAATAAAACTAACCAAACATGAAAATTATAATCATTAAAATCGTAAATCATCTTTTTAATAATTTTTAAACCATTCCTTATTAATTTCTCGTTTTGCAATCTCAGCTCTCATTGCCATCAAGCCTGATAGAAGAACAACTAAATAAAAACCAAATATAGAAATTATGAGTGGATACAACATCTCAGGAGAGATTGAAGAACTTTGTGTAAATTTAATACTTGCTGGTTGGTGAAGAGTATTCCACCAGTCAACAGATTTTTTAATAATCGGTAAATTAACTGCCCCTACTAAAGTAAGAATAGAAACTGCTTGATCAGCAGATTTCTTTTCACTAAAAGACGAATACAAACTAATAATGGCAATATAAAAAATAAATAGTACTAGAGTAGATGTGAGTCTCGCATCCCAGATCCACCAGGTTCCCCAAGTTGGTTGTCCCCATATGGAACCGCTTATTAAAGCTAAAAAGGTAAAGGACGCGCCAATCGGAGCCATAGATTTAATAAAGATACCAGCCATTTTCATTCGCCAAATCATTGATACAACGGCAGCAACTGTCATGGTGTAATAAATAGCTTGAGATACAGAGGCCGCAGGCACATGCATATAGATAATTCTGTAAACATCTCCTTGTTTAAAGTCTGTTGGAGAAAAAAAGACTCCCCAGACAATACCAATGGATAAAAATAAAAATGAGAACAGAGCAACATAAGGAATAGTGATTCCAGAGATTTTATAAAACCAAGGCGAAGAGCCCAGTTTGTGATAAAAAGTTTTTAAATTATTAAACGTCTTATTCATAATGCAATCTCAAAGCTCCGATACATGCATAACAGATCAAAGGTAATAAAAAAATAAATATTGCCAACATCATTAAAAAGTAAAAGCTCGGATTTTCTCCATTCAAAAAAGAACTAACCGCAGAAGTTCCCAATATCAATATTGGTAGACTTAATGGCAAAACAATTGCAGGGCCTAAAATACTACTTTTTCCTAGAGACAATGCTCCTGCCAAAGCTCCAAAAAGAGATATGACGGGAGTTCCTATCAAAAGGCTTGTCAACAAAATTACTAAGCTCTCACTCGGTAGAAATAATAAAAATACTACCGTTGATGACAATATTATTATTGGCAAGGAACTGAAAATCCAGTTAACCAAAATTTTTACTATAACCAAAGAAAGAGTTGAAACTCTTAATGAAAAGAATATATCTAATGAGCCGTCTTCAAAATCTTCATTAAATATATTTTGAATGGATAATAAAGTTGATAAGAGAACACAAATCCAAGTTATGCCAGGAGCCAAAAAAGATAAATCCGCTGGATCATTAGATAGGGCAAGGGGATAAAGCGCAATGGTAATCAGAAAGAATACTATCGGACTTAAGTAAGTGCTTGACCTCTTTCTATAAGAAACAAGTTCTTTATAAAATATCCTTTTTGCTAAGTTAGTCATTTTTAAAATCATCGATATTTATTTCTTGAGAGCTTTTCCCTTGATTCTCATGAGAAGTAAAAACTATTGAACTCCCTTCAGAAGCTTTTTGCCAAAATATATGATTCAAGCAATCTATTCCTTCATCATCTAGATTAGAAAAAGGCTCATCTAAGACATACAAATTAGCTTTAACAGAGGCAAACAAAGACAATAAAATTTTTTTCTTTTGACCTTCTGAGTAATTACCAAGAGAAGTCGAAAGAGAGACTTCGCAACCAAAATCACTAAGATAGTTTTTAATTTTATCCAAATCAAATACTGGGATTCTCAAATCATTTTTTAAATTTTCTCTTACTGTTAGATTATCTTTAAATCCGTTCTTATGTCCTGCGTAGAAAATATTTGGAGAAGAAATATCTTTGATATTTTCATTTAGATATAATATTTCTCCTTCGTAATCTTGTAATATTCCAGAGATATTTTTTAAAAAGGTAGTTTTTCCAGACCCATTAGAGCCTGAAACTTTTGTAATGGTTTTAATATCTAAGTAAAGGTTTAGATTTTCAAATAGATATTTATCCGTATAGGCATATGATAAATTATCGACTTTTAACATGGCTGTGATTAGTTAAATTAAATATTTAACTGTTTTAAGTTAATATTATAACTAATTATAAAATTAAGGACTTTAGAATGAGCGATGATTTTGGAAAGAGAATAAGTATAGAAGAGGTAGAAGAAGGAACTTCTTTCACGCCTAAATTTGATGAAAAAGGCTTAATTCCCGTGATAACAGTAGAAGACAGTACTAGTGAAATACTTATGCACGGTTACTCAAACAAAGAAGCCTTGCTTAAAACAATCGAAACCAATCAAGCTCATTATTGGAGTAGAAGTAGAAAAAAAATCTGGAAAAAAGGTGAAACCAGCGGCTTAAATCAAGCAATAAAAAAAATACTTATTGATGACGATCAAGATTGTTTAATTTTTAGAGTTGAACTTGGTGGAATGGCGGCAAGTTGTCACGTTGGTTATAAATCATGTTTTTATAGGTCATTGGAAGGTAAAAATGAGTTAGTTTTCACCGAGACGGAAAAAGTTTTTGATCCTGAAGAGGTTTACGAAGGTCAAGACAACCCAACCATTCTTTAATATCTGCCCTTGTAGTTTAACTGGATAAAACGGCCGCCTCCTAAGTGGCAACTCTAGGTTCGAGTCCTGGCTGGGGCACCATAATCAAATAATATTTTTTGATTTCAAATATTTTTTTAAGGAAATATAACTTTTTAAAAAATAAATATTTAAGATAGTTTTTCTCAGTAGTCTTAAAAAAACCCTGAAAAATCTATAATTTCTTTTGTTTGATAACTCTTCTAGCCTATCAATAATTAATGGATATGAAGCATAACGAAAATCTTTTGCAACAACTTCTTCTTTTTGATTGAAAGTTCTTTCTGATTTAAGATTTGATGCAGAAAAGTTGACATGAAGTGCCACAATAGATTCAAAAAATTGGACTGACCATATTCTTTTTTCTGAGTTTTGATTATCAAATTCCATATACCTTTTGTTTACATTATCAATTAATTTTTTTGCATAGTTTATGAAACTTAGTTTTTTAAATCCAAATTTTTTCATATAAGAAGTGCAACAATCTTCAATTACTATAATTCCGCCGTCGTTTATATAAGGTAATGTACTTTCCGCTGTCATTATCTGTTGTTCAAAGGTATGGCCTCCATCATCTAAAATTACATCTACTTTTCCTATAGAATTTAATGTTTCATTCCAAAAAGATTCTTTACTTTGGTCTCCAATAAAGATCTCAAAACCATCTTTTTTCCATTTCTTTGCTTCTGGATTTAAATCTACTCCAATTATTCTAGCCTCACTCCCTAAATAATCTCGCCACATAAAAAGCGAACCGCCGTCTAAAACTCCTACTTCTAAAAAGGTTATTTCTTTATTTTTAAATTTCTTAAACAATTCATCATAAACACTAAAATATGTAGATTGTTTTACAGTGGAATAGGGGCTTCCAAGGTATGATTTATATATTTCTGATTCTATGTCTATTTTTTTACTCATTTTACTAAAGACCTTAAAAAACGTTTAAATCTTTTTTTATTTTGATGATAATTGAAATGAATGTTTTGATATATCGAATCAGAAAAAAGATACATTGCGATAAATAAGGGAAAAGAAAATAGAATTCTCCAGCCCAAACGAAAATATCTAAAATTTTCGTTTTCGTATTTCACGAAAATAGGTTTTAATAATTTTTTGAATTCTTTTTTAATCTCTTTGTTTTTTTTATCACTGATCTTGAAACCTTTTTTTCCAAAGAAATATAAATCTCTTGAAAAAGGATTATAAGTTATAAAGTGAAATTCAAAATCTAACTTAGATGATTCTGCTAAAAATTCTCTAACGGTAACATTTCTATAATAGTTCCAACCTTTTTCTTGACTAGCAACAGATAAATCGGGATCCGTTCTAGTTGTTCCATGCTCATCAAAGCCCCTTGATGCAATTTGTATTATCAAATAAGCACCTTCTTTTGTTACCCGATACATATCAACTAAATTACTTTTCCATTCTGGATTATGCTCAAAACAATTACAGCTAATAGATAAATCAAAGTAATCATCTGATAAAAAACTTAAATTTTTTCCATCATAAACTTTATCAACATTGGGGCCTTCAGAAACATCTACACCTATATATTCATTAAAAGAAAAAAGAGGTTTAATCGATCCGTTTACATCATAGGAACCAAGCTCAAAAATTTTTTCACTATTGGTTAAGTTTAAATATTTTGAAGCTATTTCTACAAATTTCTCTTGCTGAAAATGAGACATGGTTAATTTATATTAGATAAATATTTGAGAGTAAAGAAAACTTTATCGTTAAAAACTTTTATTTCGCTTGAGCAGTTTGGAATCTAAAAATTTCATAATTTTTTTTAATGCAGGAATAGCGTCTCTTTTAAAATCATTTCCTGATATAAAAGTTTTGCCGGAGTCTAAATAAGCATGCCTTTGATCTTTATATTCCCAATATGTGACTTCCTGACCAGCATCTTGAAGAGCTCTAACATATTCTTCAATTGCGTAAACTGGAGTTACTCTATCTTTGCTTGCCGAAGTGATAAATTGAGGAGGTAATTCTCTATCTTCTAATCGAGGAATGTTATAAATGGGAGAGATAGCCTTATACATTTCAGGATTTTCTTTTGCATTGTAATTATTCCCGAAAATACCCCTAGGTTTTGATAAAGCAAGTGTCCAAAAAGGATTTTTCCTTGTTTCAAAAATTCCTTTAAGAGAAGGACTATATAAATTGTAAACCCCATAACTAAGAACTGCTGCCTGTATTTCTAGTAAATTTTTATTTCTGATATCTTCAGGAGTTATAGATTTAGGCACATATGACGGTTTTATACAGAGGTGATTCGAAAAACTTCCGCTAGTAGCAATTTTATTACCGGAATTAACTATCATAGCTGAAATGAATGCTCCTGCACTATCGCCAGTTACTGCAATAGAATCTCTGTTTCCTTTATAGTTCATAATATTTTCTTTGATCCATAACATAGCTCCAAATGCATCTCCAATTAATTCATCGAAAGTTACAGAATTTTTCTGATCTCTCAACAAACGATAATCTACATTACAAACTACATAATCATAATTGCTGGCAATATATTGAGCCATGTTTTCAATAATGTATTTTCTTCTTAATAGAAAACCGCCGCCATGGAACATTACCAAGACTGGAAAGGAATCTTCCTTTTTTGTTGGCGAATATATATCCATAGCTAAATCAAAACCTTTTGGTGAAGCCCAGACAACATTCTTTGATAAAGAGTAATTCTTCTCGTTATTTATATTTTTATCTAAGGAATATAATTTTGAAATTAGATACATTTTGGAACTTAAAAAAATGTATAAAAAACCCAGCTTAAGCTGGGTTTTTTTGTTTATTTAATTTTAACTGGCTTTATCTATTGCTTGATTAATATCAGCAATAATGTCTTCTGCATTCTCAATTCCAATAGATAATCTGACATAGCCAGGTGTCACACCAGCAGAAAGTTGTTCTTCTGGAGCCAATTGACTATGAGTTGTGGTTGCAGGATGAATAGCTAAAGATCTTGAATCTCCAATATTAGCGACGTGATAAAGAAGCTCTAAAGAATCAATAAACTTACTTCCAGCTTCTTTTCCTCCAGGTAACTCAAAACCAATTAAAGCACCATAACCACCGGTCATATATTTGTCAGCTTTTTCTTTTTCAGCTCCTTCAAATAATCCTGGATAAGTAACCGATTGTACTTTTTTGTTAGCAGCAAGAGCTTCAGCAACTGCTTGTGCATTTTTTGCATGTTCTCTCATTCTCAACGGCAAAGTTTCCAATCCTTGAATGAACATCCATGCGTTGAAAGGACTCATAGCACCACCCAAATCTCTTAATAAAGTGGTTCTTAATTTAAGTAAATAAGCAAAAGGAAGTCCCATATTTTTTGTAACTTGCTCATCCCAAACTACTCCTCCATAACAAGGATCTGGAGTATTCATAGCTGGCTGTCTATCGGCTCCTGCTTTACCCCAATCAAAATTACCGCCATCCACAATCAAACCACCAATGGTAGTTCCATGACCACCAATGTACTTTGTAGTTGAGTAAGTGGTAATGGCAGCTCCATGATCAAAAGGCCTACATAAAACTGGTGCAGCAGTATTATCGACAATTAAAGGAATATCATGTTTTTTTCCAATTTCTGCTACTTCAGAGATAGGAAAGACATGGAGTTTTGGATTTGGCAATGTTTCTGCAAAATATGCTCTCGTTTTATCATCAGTTGCCTTTTCAAAATTTTCTGGATCAGTAGGATCAACAAATCTTACTTCTATGCCCATCTCTTTCAGATTATTTTTAAACTGATTGTAAGTTCCGCCATACAAATGAGAAGAAGAAACAATGTTATCCCCTGCTCTAGCCAAATTTTGAATCGAATAAGCAGATGCTGTTTGTCCTGAAGCAACTGCAAGTCCTGCTGCTCCACCATCCAGCGCAGCCATTCTTTGCTCAAGAACATCACAAGTAGGGTTCATTATTCTGGTGTATATATTTCCAAACTCCTGTAATCCAAAAAGACTCGCTGCATGAGAAGTATCATTAAATTGGTAACTGGTTGTTTGATGAATGGGGACAGCAACTGAACCAGTAGTCTCATCGTTTCTCCAGCCCGCGTGAAGAGCAATAGTCTCTAAATTTTTTCCTTCGTAAGCCATTTTTTTCTCCTTAACTCTAAAATAAAAAAACCTGTTTGCTTTCGCTAAACAGGTTAAAAGTCTTGTTTAGCTAATTTTTTAAAGCGTTTGCAAGTCAGATAAATCAACGCTAGGTATATAAAACCAAATTAATTTATAATTATCAACCATTTTATGAAAAATTTTGAAACCATCAGAACTGAAATTAAAGAACATTCTTTAATAATTTATCTCTCTAGGGAAGATAAAATGAATGCCTTCACTCTAGCTATGCAACAGGAGTTGGTTGCTGTTTTGGATGAAGCTGAAAAAAATGATGAAATTAAAGCGATCATTTTTACTGGAGATGGAAAAGCTTATTGTGCTGGAGCAGACTTATCCTCTGGTGGGGATACCTTTGATAACAGAACAGGAAGGGAAAAGACAAATAATGTAGTGAGAGATTCTGGTGGGCTATTAACACTTAGATTTTTTAAATGCAAAAAACCTTTGATTGCAGCAATCAATGGAGCTGCAGTAGGTATAGGAGCCACTATGTTACTTCCGATGGATGTTAGAATCTGCTCAGAAAATGCACGTTTTGGCTTTGTTTTTGCAAAAAGAGGTATTGTTCCGGAGGCAGCATCAAGTTGGTTTCTTCCAAGATTGATAGGAATTACAAAGGCTCTAGAATTGTGTTATTCAGGAAAAATAATTTCCGCTGAAAGCGCAAATGACATTAATTTAGTTTCTGAAGTTTTGCCTCAAGAACAATTATTAGACAGAGCTTTGGAGATCGCTAATGAATTTACTTCTGAAAGCTCACAAATTTCCATAGCCCTTACAAGGCAGATGATGTGGCGCATGCTAGGAGCAGATGACCCAATGGAAGCACACAAAATAGATTCTAGAGGAGTTTATGAATTAGGCCAGTCTGAAGAAGCTATTGAAGGAGTAAAATCATTTCTTGAAAAACGTCCCCCTTCTTTCCCGGGAAAAGTATCAAAAGATATGCCTAGTTTTTACCCGTGGTGGGTAGAAAAAGAATTTGATTAAATATGTCTTGGAAAAAAGAAATAAAAGAAATAGGGATAAGAAAAAAAGCATCTAAAGCACAAGGCGGAAAAGAAGCGGTTGATCTTCATCATAAAAAAGGAAGACTTACTCTTAGAGAAAGAATTGATATTTTTTTAGATAAAGATACTTTTGAAGAAATTGGAGAACTAGCTGGTGGAGTTAAAAACGACGAAGATGGAAATTTCGAATCTATGACTCCAGCTAATTTTATTTTAGGTTTTGGGAAAATTAATAATAGACAAATAATAGTCGGTGGCGAAGATTTTACAGTTAAAGGTGGTTCTCCTAATTCAGCAGGATTAAGAAAAAGCGTTTATACAGAGGAATTAGCGATTCAATATAAAGTGCCTTTAGTAAGACTTCACGAAGGTGGCGGAGGGTCAGTTGCTGGACCAAAATCAGGATCTAGTGCAGATCCAGTTTTTACAAGATCTAGATTTAAATCCGTAGCGGATTCGCTAAAAGAAGTTCCGGTTGCAAGTGCTGCCTTAGGACCTGTTGCAGGTCTTCCTGCATCTAGATTTGTTGGTTCCCATTTTAGAGTGATGACTAAAAAAAATTCACAAATATTAGTTGCCGGCCCGCAAGTTGTTTCAAGAGCCTTTGGGAAAGAATTTACTAAGGAGGAACTTGGAGGCTCTGATATTCACAAAAAAAATGGTGTTACAGATAATATAGCTAATTCAGAAGAAGATGCACTTAATCAAATAAAAACTTTTTTATCTTATTTTCCTCAAAATATATATGAGATTCCTCCAGTGATTGAAGCAAGTGACTTGCCTTCAAGAACTGAAGAAAAGTTAACTTCGATTATTCCCAAAGAAAGAAATAAAAGTTATGAAATGAGGGATATTTTAAATCTTGTTTTTGATAA
>CABZES010000015.1 GCA_902524805.1 uncultured SAR86 cluster bacterium
CTCCTATACATTTCCTTCAAGAATCAAAAAAACTTTTTTTCAACTCAAAGGGGCTAGAAGATTATTTCCTTGGCAGCGTCCTAGAAGAAGGCACCCAAGAGAACTTAATGAATTAGCCCAGAGTCCAGACAAAACAGCAAAGTTATTAATAATTCCTGTAGATGTCTATTGGGGTAAAGCACCAGATAGAGAGGATCATTGGGTTAGGCTTTTTTTTAGAGACTCTTGGGAAGGTGCATCAAGTGTTAAAAATTTTTTAAGAGCTATTTTTAATGGAAGACAGGCAATCGTCTATTTCCATAGACCTCTAGAAACAGAAGAAATATTTTCAAAAAAAGGTGTAAAACCCTCTCAACTTGTTCTCAAGACAGAAAGACTTTTGAGAGCTAGGTTTAGAAAGCACCGTCAAGCAAAATTAGGAATCGACATTTCAAGCAGAAGAACGTTAGTGCATGCAATTTTACAATCTAGATCGGTAAAAAAAATAATTGACCTACAGTCTGGGGAAAATCAAAAAAAAAGAGAAAGATTAAAAATAACAGCTGAAAAATATGCTTTAGAAATTTGCTCTAATTTTTCGTATCCGGTCATTTATCTTTATGACAAAGTTTTGAATTGGTTTTGGAATTCTCGTTATGAAGGTTTGCATTCAATGGGTCTAGAAAAAATAAAAGATTTAGCCGCTGAAAATACAATTGTATATGCCCCATCTCATAGAAGTCATATTGACTATTTAGCTTTATCTCATCAACTTTATTTAAATAATTTAATGATGCCGCAGATAGTTGCAGGTAAAAATCTGAATTTACCTATAATTGGTCCGATTCTTAGAAATGGTGGTGCATTTTTCATGAGAAGATCTTTTGGAGATAACAAACTTTATTCAAGAGTTTTTTATGAGCACTTAAGGAAATTACTTCAGAGAGGCAGTTCGATAGAGTTTTTTCCAGAAGGAGGTAGATCAAGGTCTGGAAGATTGCTCCCTCCCAGACCGGGAATCATATCAATGCTAATTAGAGCTTTTCAGGATATGGATGAAAAGCCCATAAAATTTGTTCCAATCTCTATAAATTACGAAAAAGTGCTAGAAGGTAATTCCTATCATAAGGAAGCGATGGGTGATGCTAAGAAAAAAGAAAGTTTAACCTCCATTTTAAGGGTAGCCAGAGATTTTAGAGGCTATCTTGGAGATGCTTATCTTCAAATTGGACAGCCCATAGATCTAAAAGAATTCTTAGATAATAACCATAAAGATTGGAACAAAAATTTAATTTCTGAGGATCTAGATAATTCCCCAAATCAAAAGTGGCTTTATGATCTAACTCCAAAATTGGGTAAAAAAATAATGAAAAATATCAACAAAGCAACAGTTGTAACTCCAAGCGCTCTATTTGCTTCAGCTATTTTAAACGCAAATAAATTTAATCTTTCTGAAAAAAAACTCAAATCAAGATTGTCTCTTTATATTAATTTGATAAAACTATCTGAATACTCTGATCAGATTGATTTTCCAGAGAGTGATCCTGAAAAAATAATACATAAAGTAGAGAAGCTAAAGTTAATAGACGAATTATCAGACACAAAAAAAATTAAACTTAATTTTCAACAGGCAGCGATGTTAAGTTTTTATAAAAACAATATATCCCATCTACTCATACTGGACTCATTGATTTGTGGAATGTTTCAATTCAGAGAATCCATTGATGAAAGTGAAGTATACGATCTAACAAAAACACTTTACCCATTTTTTGCAGAGGAGTATTTTCTTCCTTGGCCTACTGAGAATATTGAAAAGCAAATTCAAAAATCTATTGAGAAACTAATCAATAATAATTTATTAATAAAAAAAGGTAACGAAATTGCAAGGCCAGACATAAATTCAGAAGAATTTATTGAATGCCAGGCTCTGGGCAGAATTGCGCAAAGAAGCATTGATAGATTCTATATCTTGATGTTGCAACTTTGGCGAAATGAAGAAGCTCATATTTCGATAAATGACTTAGAAAAAAAATGTAGAAAGATCTCAAAAATTCTTGAAGAAAGGCACAGTTGGCTCATGCCAGAATTTTCTGAGAAATGGACTTTCGATTTATTCATTAATCATTTGATAGAAGCAAACTTCGTAAAAAAAGATGAAAAAGGCTTTGTTTATCCGCTTGAAATAACAAGAAGAATTGAAGAAGATTTTAAAACTTTTATAACTCCTGAGTGGCGAGAAGAACTATTCAACTTAGAGTAATTTTTTTTGGTATATTAAATTTATGAAAATTAACTTTCCCCCAGTCATTTTATTAGCAAGTGTTTTTTTACAACTTATACTCCTGTTTACTTTTCCAGTTTTAACAGATTTAAGCTCCTTATTGGGTTTAATTTTTTTGCTTGCAGGAATGTTTCTTGTATTTTTTAGCTTTCGATTTATGAAAAAGATGGAGACTACTTTTATTCCAGATGGAACGCCAAAAAAACTTATTTCATCTGGGCCTTTTAAAATTTCGAGAAATCCTATCTATTTGGGTATGCTTTTAATTTTATTTGGAATAGCTTTTTTAATGTCTTCCCTATCAGCAGTAATAATAGCTGTAGTTTTTGGATTAATAATAAATTTCACATGGATCGCGCATGAAGAAAAGAAGTTAAAAGAATTATTTTCGGAAGATTGGGAAAATTATTCTGCAAAAGTAAGAAGGTGGATTTAAACCGCCCTCCTATCAAACACTTCAAAAGATATCACTTTGCCTTTAATTACATAAGATGGTTTAGTTGGGGTTAGAGATTTACTCATTTTGTGTCTTTTTATAATTATTACTCCCGCCGATGATTTTTGAGCAGCGTCTAAAATTTCTTTCTCAGACGAAGTGGGAATGCATTTTCTTAAAAATTGAATTTCTTTTTTCGCTGAGGCCCTAGAACTAATCTCAAACATGGGGTCTAGAAATAGAATGTCTTTTTTCGTAACTTTCTTGAGAATTCTTATTGAATTTAAATTGATTAAATTCAAATTGCTTTTTTTTAATGAGCTAAGGCAGGTTTTGTTGAATTCGAAAAGCCAAGACTCTTTTTCGTAAGCTGTAACTTGAAATCCCATATTTGCAATACTGTAAGCATCCTTACAAAAACCAGCAGTTAGATCAAATACTTTTAATGAAGTATCAAATTTTGAAAAACATTTATGTAATAAATTATTACTGTTTTTTTCTTTGTCTAAAGTTTCAAAATCTAAAGAAAATGGCTTAGAATTTTTGTCATCTAAGTCCTGAAGTTGCAACTTATTCTTTGAAACCCAGATTACGGGTTTAATCCCTGATGCAATTCTAATTTGTCTAGGTGAAGCCAAAGTTAAATCATGATTATCCGCAAATTTTTTAGCAAATTCTTCATCCTCAATTTTTAAATGAGAAACATAAGGATAATTCATCTCTAAAAAATTAAAATAAATCCTGCAAGAAGAATTCTATAAATTCCAAAAGGAATAAAGCCTATTTTTTCAATAAATTTTAATAAAATATGAATACAACTAATTGCAGAAAGAAAAGAAATTGAAGCGACATAAGTTAAATCAAAGTAACTAATGTTTGTAGATTCTTGGCTCAGGTCTGCTAATTCACTTGTGAAAACTAAAAATAGCGTTGGTACTGCTAACAAAAAACTAAATTTAGCGGCATCGTATTTCGTATATCCTAATAAAAGTGCAGCAATCATTGTTACTGCTGATCTTGAGGAGCCAGGAATAAGTGCAAAAACTTGAAAAGAACCTATTAACAAGGAATCTCTTAAAGAAATTTGATTTAGATTTTTTTGATCAATAGATAGATTGTTGCTAAAAATTAGCACCAGTCCGAAGATGAGCGTAGTCCAAAAGATTACATCTTCTGATCTTAAATTCATTTCTATAAAATCTTTTGACATATAGCCTGCAATAGCTATTGGAACCGTTGCTATGAGCAAATTTAGACCTAAATTGTTTTTTTCGAAAAGATTTAAATTTTTAATAATTTCTTTTAATTCTCCACGAAAGTAGAAAATAACTGCAATCAATGTTCCAAAATGAGCAAAAATATCTGTAGTCAATCCTTGATCGGGCCAGTTCATGAATGAAGAAACTAAAATTAAATGGGCAGAACTAGAGATAGGTAAAAATTCTGTCAGCCCCTGAACTAAAGACAAAATAGTGAGTTGAATTAATTCCATGTCAAGCCCTTTTCCACTGACTTTCACCAGAAAGATAATTAATTTTTACTTTCTCAGCAGAAATAAATTCTTCTTTAGAAATTAATTCTTCTGCCAGGGAGAAACTTGAATTTGCTCTTGGAATAAGGTCAGGAAAAATACGACCCTTCAATTTTGTATCTAATAAATTCACAGCATTGCCTATGAAAAAAAAATCTTTAGTTGCAGCAAGAGTAAGTTCTGCAATATCTTTTTTAAGAATGGAAAAATCGGGCTTTGACGGAATTGCTATATTTTCACTAAGAATATATTCGCCAATATACAGCTCTTCCATATGTGCATCGTTAATCACTATGACCTTTTTAGCATCAAAATCATTAAAAGCTTGTTGAGCTAAGATTCTTAAACTTGAAATAGGAATGATAGGTATTTTTAAACCATAGCCTAAACCTTGTGCAACTGAACATCCGACTCTTAATCCAGTGAAAGATCCTGGTCCACTTCCAAAAATTATAAAATCTAGATCTTCTTTCTTTTTTCTAACTTCATTTAATGACGACTGAATAAACTCAAAAATTACTTCTCCATGAATATTAGAAATTTTATTTTGATAAAGTTTTGAAAGCCCTTCATCTGTTTTAATACAAACTGAGCAAGAGACACTAGAGGTTTCTATGGACAAAAGATTTGGCAAAGATCATTCCCCTAAAGCAGTTTCTATTTGAGAGCTCACTTCGTCCATTGCCCTCGAACCATCTATTTCTATATATTTTAGATCTGTTTGAACAGATTTAGAACGATAATAAACTATCAGAGGATTAGTTTGTTCCCAGTACACTTCTAACCTATTTTTTACTGTCTCGGGCTTGTCATCATCTCTTTGTATTAAAGGCTCTCCAGTTATATCGTCAAAGCCATCATCTTTTGGTGGATTAAATTCTAGGTGATAACTTCTTCCGGACGATTGATGAATTCGTCTACCGGACATCCTATTAATTATTTGTTCATCATCTAAAGTCAGCTCTAAAACTACATCCAGAAAGATTTCTTGAGTATCTAAAGCGTCGGCTTGAGGAATTGTTCTAGGAAAACCATCAAAAAGATAGCCGTTCTTGCAATCCGCTTCATTTATTCTTTCTTTAACCAGGTTAATGATTACCTCATCTGGAACGAGATTTCCAGCGTCCATGATTTCTTTTGCTCGTTTACCGGTATCAGTTTCGTTCGCTATTGCTTCACGCAACATATCTCCTGTAGAAATATGAGGAATAGATAAATTTTTACAAATAATTTCTGCTTGAGTTCCCTTTCCAGCTCCTGGTGGACCTAATAGAACGATTTTCATTATTTAAAATATTCCTGGAATTAATTTTGCCTTTACTTTCTTTTTATATTCTAGGTATTCGTTGAATTCTTTCTCTAAGACTTCCTCTTCTCCTTTGATTCTCAGACTAAGAAGAAAAAATAGAACTAACGGAACTAATAAGAAAGCAAAAATACTACCATGCCATAGAGCCATTCCAGAGAAAAATAAAAGAAACCCGGAATACATTGGATGCCTTATATGAGCATATAGCCCTGTATCAATAATTCTGTGCCCTCTATCAGTTTGAATTTCCACTACTGGTTCAATAAAGTCATTTTGATTTTGAGCTTTCCCAACTATAGCAAAACCAGAAAAATAAATTATCAAGCCTAATATTTGTAATTCGAGCGGTGCTTTTTCAAAAACTTGTAAATGAAACACATCAGTTGGAATCAATAAAATACCCAATATCATTACCGAAATGATACTGGCATAAATAATTTTATCTTTTTTTGGTTGATTTTCTGAACTCAGCACCATTCTTGCTTCCATGCCTTTTGGATAATAAATAGCAGAATAGATCCCGTAAGGAATTGCAATCGCAACATGTAAAATAATCAAAAAATAGGCCTCAAACCAATATCCACCTGCTATGGGTAACAAGAGAATACCAAAAAAAAATGCTTGAAATAAAACCCCTATTAATACCTTCAAAACCAACATAAATCTAACCTCGCTAATTTTTTATCGCTTGCGCGATCGCAACTGCTAATTCGTTAGTATCACTCAGACTTACTGAAATTTTTTTTATTCCCTTTCGCGAAGCTAACTTTTTTGCTTCGCCTTTCAACTCCACTTCAGGAGGCCCATATTTTCTATGAACCACTATATCTTTTGGCCTCACGCCCTGACTAAATCCTACTCCTAGAACTTTTGATACTGCTTCTTTCGCAGCAAAGTTTTTAGCAAGAAAATTAGGTTTTGCTCTTTTTGATCTTTTATTAAATTGTTCAATCTCAACAGGATCGAAGATTCTAATTAAAAATCTATTTCCATAATTTTTGTAAGTATTTTTAAGTCGATTAACTTCTATTAAATCGATTCCAGAATTTATTTCCATAATTTAATTTGAGCTCACCCAGATTGGTGAGGACCATGCTCTTTCTTGGATTATTTTATCAATTCCTTCTCGAGGTTCATAATTATTTTTTATTGCGTCCCATGTTGACCACCTACATGTTGGATTTTCTAAAACTCTTAAGTAATAAAAAGTTTCAATGTTAGGATCATACTCCTCATCAACCCAAAAAGTCTTAAGTTCGCTCGCTCCCTTATCTTGAGAGAATTCACATGTTTTTAGGCTTACTGAAGAGTTATTTGAGGGACATAACTTTGATATAGGATCTGGCTTAAGTCCGTCAGAACAAATGACATCTATCAATTGTTCTTTAGTCTCTCTATCTTTCTCACTATAGAAACCTTTTACAATTTGAATCCTTTGTAATGGAGCCCCGTTTTTATCTTTCTGTGCCCATACAATAAAAGAAGGTTTTTTCGTTTTCGCTAAAATTAAGTCGCCTCCCATTGGAACGCCTGCTTCATAAACTTTTGATACGAGCTCATCATCGTTTAAATTAAAATCTAATAGGTTGTCGCCGGCAAAAAATCTTAACCTTATTCTAGTGCCTGAAGTAGCATAAGTTTCTTTATTAGAAAGTGCTTCAAAAATTGAGTCTCTAGTATTAGCTTTTGCCCAAACTGCTGCCAGCCCGCCAACTGAATTAGAAATTGTCTCACCTCCTGAGTAGAAACCTTGGTCTTCCTCTATAGTCAAATCTAAGTTTTTTACCTCTTTTGTTAAGAGTTTTTCAGGAATAGGAATTGATCCTCTTATGGTAGGAGAGGTAAGAATAGCTGCGGTACCTGCATTATCTGATTCTTGAAAAATATATGCGCCATTATGAGTATCTGTTGAACCTATAAAGCCTATTTTAAAAGGATTACCTCTTTCCTCATGCTCCAAAACAAGTCCTCTTTGCAGTCCTTGTCTAACATAACTACCGTCTGGTTCAGAATGAACAGTTCTTTTTCCTTTTCTAGAATTTACAATTTCAAAATCTGCCCACTTATCTTGTGGCGATAGCCGAGGATGAGTTTCCGAAGTACCTTTTATTTGAGTAATTTCTACAATTGGTTCATTTCTCATCCTTTGGTCAGAATAATCTTGGTCTATTGGGCTTCCATCAAACTTATATTTTTTAAATACCTGACCATTTGAACCATTAGGATTATGAGGAATCGCCAAACTATCCAAGCCATTTGATCGCAATCCATCCATCCAATTCCATAATTCTTCTGGATTAATTGAATCAAACGAAGAAAAAGGTCTTTTAGGTGCCTTTGATGATTTAAAAATAACATTTCGATGATATGAGGCACTTTCTGGTTCTTGGCTTCTAACAGTCCATTCGTAGGCATTGAAAGTAGTGAATTTTCCAGGTTCATTATGTTCTTCGGCTGCTTCCATAATTTTTTTCCAAGCAGATAGATGTTCTTCGTGATCATAAGCTGCAGATGCGAAAATAAAATTTTGAGCAAAAAACGCTCTAATAATATCTAAAATGCTGCCTCGTTCTCGAGGAAATCCCCCTGAATCTCCTCGGATATCATTAAATAACAAAAATCGATCAAACGCTGATTCGGGATTCAAATTTTCAGGGCTATTAAGATTATGATAAGGCTTAGCTTTTGGATGCTTTCCAACATTAGAAGTTGGGTCAGCCCATAAGCTTGCCATCCCTAATAGAATCGCATGATCTGTAACAGCATAAAAATCCAATGGCTCATCTAAAGTCATATCTCTAACTCCATTAGAGATAGTCTCTCCCTTAGCAAATCTATAACTCATATCTGGTGTGACAGTAGTGCCAAGCAAATAGGCATCAAAAGAGTATTTGGTATGAACGTGCAAATCTCCAAAATATAGATTCCTTTCTTTATTTAATAAAATATCTTTGATTTCTCCCTCAGAAGAAAAATCAATGATTTGGTCATATTGCCTTGAACATGCAGCAATCAATTGAATCATCAACAATAAAGCCAATATTTCTCTCATTTAAAAACCTCTCTTGAAGATAAAGGTTTTTCTATGATATTTTCAATTGCCGATCTCATTATCATTTTTATAGAAAATCTAGTTTCAGGCCCATTAAAATTGTTTTGAACAAAATTAATTAAGTGCTGACCTAATATTTTTTGTCCCCTATCCCCCTTAGAAAAACCCAATTGAGGATTGAAAGAATATCTTGAATCAACCTCAATCTCATTTCCTTCAACATCTCTGTCCATATTAAATCCGTATCCAAGCTCTGAAATCAAGCTGTATTCGAACCGTCTTAACTCAAATTCGATAGATTCGTTTTTATTTCCATCTAAAAATTTAAAAATCTTGATAAGACTTTCATAAACTTCCGGCATTGGCTCATAGGACTCCAATAGTTTTAGTATTATTTCATTTAGATATAAATAAATTTTAAAATTCGGGCCTTTTATGTCTAAGGTTTCCAGGGATTCACAACTTGTAAGAGTTTTTAAATCTTTTCTTCCAGAAAAAGCAATTTTAAATATAGCCCCGGGTACTGTTAAAACCTGAAACTTGCTTTTTTTTGACCGTGCACCTTTTGCAACGGCAGATACTTTTCCAAATTCCTTAGAAAAAAAACTGCAAAGCAAGCTTGTTTCTTTAAATTTTGTTGCATGCAATAAAAAAGCATCTGACTCTTTTTGATTGGACTTCAAAAATTATCTCCATAACCAAATTTGTTCATTAAATTAAGATTATTAGTCCATTTTTTGCTTACTTTGACAAACAATTGAAGATTAATTTTTCTTTTCATTTCTACCTCTAAATCTTTCCTAGCTGATGTGCCAATAGCTTTTATCATAGACCCTCCTTTTCCTAAAATAATCCCTTTTTGACTCGAGCTTTCAACAATTATATTTGCGTATATAGTAATTAAGCCCTTTTTTTTCTCAACTTTGTCTATTCCAACATTCAATCTATAAGGCAATTCGTCCCCCAATCTATTTATAGCTTTTTCTCTTATTATTTCTGATATAAAAAAATTTTCAGAAAATTCTGTCACTGAGTCTTCGGGGAAATGAAAAGGGCCATCAGGAAGTTCTTTCTCTATTTCGTCGGTTAAATTTTTTAAATTATTTTTACGTAATGCGGAAATAGGAACTACTGCAAGAAAATTAAATTTTTGTTGTATGTCTTTTATGAAGGACAGCAATTCCTCTTTATTTTCCAATCTATCTATTTTATTTATCGCTAAAATTATTGGCTTATTTAAATCTTTTAAATTATTCAAAGTATCTCTTTCCTCTTTAAGCCATTTGAATCTATCGACAACAAAAACAACCAAGTCAACTTCTTCATAACAATGCTTAGCTAATTTATTCATGTATTTGTTTAAGGCTCTTTTATATCCGGTATGAAAACCTGGGGTATCCAGATAAACAATTTGTGATTTTTGATTTGTAGAAATTCCTAGAATTCTGTTTCTAGTGGTTTGCGGTTTTCTAGAAGTAATAGCAATTTTTTTTTCAATTAAAGAATTTATCAGCGTCGACTTACCCACATTGGTTCTACCACTAATTGAAACAAATCCAAATTTTTTATTATCCATTGTTATTTATTAATTTTTTTAAAAGATTTGCAGCCGCATTTTGCTCTGCTTCTTTTTTATTTTTACCCTGTCCTTCACTTAAAAGGTCAAGTTCTTGAACCTCGCAGATTACGTTGAAGCTTTCTTCGTTTTCATCATTTAATTTATAGACAGGAAGGTCGACTTTTCTTTGTTGTAGCTCCTCTTGAAGCAATGTCTTTTTGTCTTTAGATTTATTTTTTGCAAGAGATTCAATTTCTTGTGCAAGTAAATTTATTACAACAGAGGCTGCTTGACTAAAATCTTTATCTAAGTAAATTCCTCCAATTATTGCTTCAAAAGCGTTCCCATATATAGAAATTTTTTTATTTTCTTGGTTTAAAAGAGATTTACCAATTTTGAGGTAACTCTCTAAACCTAATTGAGATGCTACTTTAGATAATGTAGCTCTGCTTACTAAGTTAGACCTTAGAATAGACAAAGAGCCTTCATCTAAGTCAGTAAAGTTTTTAATCAGATAATCTGAAATTGCCAGATTGATTACTGCGTCTCCTAAATATTCTAATCTTTCGTTATTATTTTTTGATTTGCTGCTATGAGTGAGAGCTGTAGATAGATAAATTTTATTTTTAAAAGAATAATTTATCTTCTTTTCCAAATTAATGAAATTTTCTGTCATTCTATAAATTTATTCCTAGAAAATTCAGGCAAGCAACCTAAACATTCCCAATGCATCCAAATAAAACTAGCCTTTCCTGAAACATCGTCTTCGGAGACAAAGCCCCAGCTCCTGCTATCTAGGCTATTATCTCTATTATCTCCAGACACGAAGTAATGGCCTTCAGGAACCTTCCAAGAATTATTTAAATTTCTATTTTTATTTGTTTGACGTACTAAATAACTTTTTGAATTTTGAGATTCTTCCAGTATAAAATCGTTTGATACCTGTTCGATAAATTTTTTGTTGAGTGGTTCGCCATTTACTAAGAAGTTCTTATTTTGGTAAGTGACTTCATCGCCCGGCAAGCCAATAACTCTTTTAATATACTTAACTCCCAGTTCAGAACAATTCTCATAATATCTTTGCCAATTAAATCTTTGTTGATTTGATAACGAATCAATACTATTGGGATATGCGCTCTGCAAATTGGAAGAGCACATTGTATGTTTTGGAGTGAAGACTATAACGTCGCCTCTTTCTGGTGAACCCATAGTGATAAGAGTTTTATTTCCAATAGGGTTTTTCAATCCGTAACTATACTTATTGACAACTAAAAAATCGCCGATTTCTAGCTGCGGCAACATGGATTCCGAAGGAATCTGAAATGGCTCAAATATAAAAGATCTAAAAATTGTGATAAGTAGCAAAATGGTGAAAAAAGATCTAGCCTCTTTTTTAAGGCTATCAAGCTTTATCAAAATACCCATCAACCAAATCAATAAAGCAA
Organism: uncultured SAR86 cluster bacterium; assembly: GCA_902524805.1. Taxonomy (GTDB): domain Bacteria; phylum Pseudomonadota; class Gammaproteobacteria; order Magnimaribacterales; family AG-339-G14; genus CASICS01. The sequence continues at coordinate 11,592 of CABZES010000015.1, forward strand.
AAATAGTTAAAGAAACTAAAACATAACCAAAATCTAAATTTAATTTAAATATTGAATAAAGCGCTAGAAGAGGAAAAGGAAAAGAAATCCAATTTATAATTTTATTAAACTTGCCATTTAATTTTTTTTCAGAGTAAAGCCAACCAAAAAAAAGACTTACTAGAATTAAGATGGATGTTACTAAGAGCATTTGAAAATTCATTTAGTTACTCTCAAAACAGACAGAAAAGCCTCTTGCGGCACTTCTACTTTTCCTATTTGTCTCATTTTTTTCTTCCCCTTTTTTTGTTTTTCTAATAGTTTTTTCTTTCGCGTAACATCTCCTCCATATAATTTTGCTGTTACATCTTTTCGATAGGCTTTCACAGTTTCTCTTGCTAAAATTTTACTTCCAATAGCGCCTTGAATCGCAACATCATACATCTGTCTGGGAATCACTTCTCTTAATGATTTCACGATCTCTCTGGCTTTGAAATCAGCCTTTGATTTATGAACCATAAAATTCAAAGCATCGACTTTTTCGCCATTTAATAAAATATCTATTTTGGTAATTTCGCTTGACTCAAATCGAACGAAATCATAATCCAAAGAGGCATATCCTTTGCTAGAAGATTTTAACTTATCAAAGAAATCCAAAACTATTTCGTTCATAGGCATTTCATAAATAAGTTCAATTTGTCCTCCAACGTACCTTAGTGATTTTTGAACCCCCCTTCGCTCAACACATAAAGAAATGACATTTCCAATGTATTTTTCAGGAACCAAAATTGTTGCTCTTGCGATTGGCTCCCTGACTTCATTAATCAAGCTTTGATCTGGGTATTTACTAGGATTTTCTACCTCAATTAAATTCATAGAAGTATCCTCAATTTCATAAATTACCGTTGGCGCTGTAGCAAGAAGTTCTATGCCATGTTCCCCTTGGAGTCTTTCTATTATTATTTCCATGTGAAGAGTTCCTAGAAACCCACATCTAAATCCTGAGCCTAGCGCCTGAGATTGTTCTGGTTGAAAAGTTAAAGCCGCATCGTTTAAAGATAGTCTCTCTAGCGACTCTCTAAACAGTTCAAATTCAGCCGAATCTAGTGGGTACAAAGCTGCATAAACTTGAGGTTTAACCGGTTTAAATCCAGGAAGTGCATTTTCGTGATCAGGGTGTGTAATGGTGTCACCAACTGGAGCTCCTCTAATATCTCTTACGCCAGCACAAATAAATCCAACCTCTCCGGCTTTAAGTTCTTTTTTTTCTAATCTTTTTGGAGTAAATACGCCCACCTTTTCCGCTATATGTATATTTTTATTAGAGCTCAATTTTATTTTTTCTCCAGCGACTAAAATTCCATTTACCACTCTAACTAAAGAAACCACGCCTAAATACTGATCAAACCAAGAGTCAATTATCAGAGCCTCAAGCTTTTCGTTGGCATCTCCTTTTGGCGGAGGAATAAAAGATACTAAAATGTTTAAAAGCTCTTCAATTCCTTTTCCATTTTTTTGCGCTTATTGCAGGCGCTTCAGAAGCATCAATTCCTATTATTTCTTCAATTTCAACTTTTACTCTTTCAGGATCAGCCTGCGGAAGGTCTATTTTATTAAGGACCGGCAAAATACTCAGGCCTTGATCTATTGCGTTGTAACAAGTTGATAACGTTTGAGCTTCTACACCTTGAGATGCATCAACCAATAAAATGGCTGCTTCACAAGCAGCCAAAGATCGAGAGACTTCATAAGCAAAATCAACATGTCCAGGTGTATCAATTAAATTAAAATTAATTATTTCGTCATCGGTTTCAAATTTCAATGCAACAGATTGAGCTTTTATGGTAATGCCTCTTTCTCTTTCTATATCTAAAGAATCCAAGACCTGCGACTGCATTTCTCTATTACTTAAGCCACCGCATAACTCAATCAAACGATCGGCTAGAGTAGATTTTCCATGATCAATATGAGCAATTATTGAAAAGTTTCTCGTGGATTCTTTTTTTTCATGCTTTGGCATGAGCCGATTATGTCTTATTTTTCAATTTTTAGCGTTAGGAAAGTACCATTTCCATTTCTAACAATTCTAATCGGAACGCTTGAACCTTTTTTAAGGAAACTAACAATCTTTCTATAATCATTAGTGTTTTTAATTTCTTTTTGAGCTATTGAAGTTATCACATCGCCTATTTGAATTCCGGCTTCTGAAGCTGGTCCGGGATAAACTTCTTTAACTAATACACCACTTGAAATATTCAGTCTTTCTCTGTCATCGGATGAAATTTCTTCTATTGAACCTACTACTATTTCTAATTTATTTCTTTTTTTTGTTTTTTCGGCTAAAACTGGTTGATTAGGATCTAGTTCTTCCAATTGACCGACTTTAACGGGAATTATCTTTTCTTTTTTATCTCTAAATACCAGAGCATCAACTTTCGTATCAGGTTTTATTCTGCCAACTATCAAAGGAAGATCTCCTGAATAAATAATTTTTTTACCATCAAATTCAAGAATAACGTCTCCATTTTTAAATCCTGCTCTCTCGGCAGGGCTTTCCTTTATGACGCTTCCTATTAAAGCTCCTCTTGGCGTTCCAAGTTCAAAAGAATCTGCCAGATCTTTAGTAATTTCTTGAACGCTCACACCTAACCAACCTCTAGCAACCGACCCTGTTTCTATAATTTGATCTGCCATTTCTTTTGCATAGTTCATGGGAATGGTAAAAGAAATTCCCATGTAACCCCCTGAGCCAGAGTAAATCATTGCGTTTATCCCAACTACTTCGCCGTTCATGTTAAAAAGCGGACCGCCAGAATTGCCTGGATTAATGGCAACATCGGATTGAATAAAAGGGATATAGGAAGTCTCTCTTCCAGGGACACTTCTAGTTTTGGCACTCACTATTCCAGCGGTAACCGAAAAATTTAGTCTATATGGAGAGCCAATAGCAACGACCCAATCTCCAACCTTAACTTCATCTGAATTTCCCAGTTTTAAAAAGGGAAGCTCTTTATCAGAATCTATTTTTAATACAGCGACATCAGCCTTTTTATCGCTTCCAATTAGTTTAGCTTTGAATTCACGTCTATCATTAAGGCTAATTGTTATTTCGGAAGCATCTTCAATTACGTGGTGATTAGTGAGCACATAACCATCGGAAGAGATTATGAATCCTGATCCTCCAGACTGAATTTTTCTTTCAGGTTGATTTCTGTCTTCGAAAGGAAAATTAAAAAAATCTTCAAAGGGGCTGCCAGGCGGAAAAGGAGATCTAGACCCTTGCATTCTATCCCTTGATGGAACGGTTTTTACTACACTTACATTAACAACTGAAGGAGAAGTATATTCTGCTAAAGATGAAAAATTTGGTAAATCCTTCGAGTTTATTCCTGAAAAGGAGAAGACTGTTGAAGAAATTAAAAAAAATGTTAAATAAAAGCTTCTCCTAAGCATATTAAATATTTATTTTATTTAGTGAAAAAGGTATTGGAAATTTTAATTAACTTACTATTAGAAATTTGATCGCTGGAAACATTTAGAACTATAGGTTCGTTTCCAGATTTTGTATGAAGAGTGATCCCGCTTTCAATCAAGTTAAGTCTCTCAGATTGGGGAACACCATTGAAAAAGACTTTAATTTTTACAGCTTCGTTATCTGGTAATTGGTAATTTGCTTCTATTGCGTTATCAGAAACCATCCTATAGTTTTTTAAATTGCCGTTAAAATTAGACCCCAAATCTACAAGAAGAGCTTCGTTTCCTGGTAATGGAATATTTCTGTTAAAGGTTTTTGAGGGGTTTGATAATTTGGAGATAGGGTCTGAAGGAGAGAAGTTTTTAAGATTTAGTAAAGGAGATGATAAAACAAGGAAGAAACCTAATAAATAACAACAAGCCTTGAGATAATGTGTTGGAAAAAAGTGAGAAAATTGCCAGGGTTTTGAGTTTAAGTGAGAAATTTGAGGGGTTGAGTTTAAATGTGACATTACAGAAGCGGAGATATCCAAAGTTGGATCAATAAGCTCTCCTTTTAGAGCAGCTCTTTGCTTATTCATCCTAAGCCAAAGAGCCTTAATATGAGGATTGCAATGTATTTCATCTACCAGCCTCTTAGTTTCAAATGGAGTGGTTTCTCCATCCAAAAGCATTGATAATCTTTGTTCTAAAGTTTCATTCATATTTTTCTAACCTCAAAATTAGACATGTCATATTTCGAAAAAGTTTGATCTAACATTTCTCGACCTTTGTGTATTCTTGATCTTACGGTACCAATTGGACATTCTAGGACTTTCGCTATTTCTTCATAACTAAGTCCATCGAATTCTCGCAAACTCAATGTAACTCTTATATCTTCAGGAAGATTCTGCAATGCTTTATTGATTTCAGATCTTAATTGCTCAGCTTGAAGAATATTCTCAGGATTCTCAGATGTCGCTGCCGATTCAGACAATAATTGATCAGTAGTGTCATTGTCGTAAATCTCTGATTTACGAGCTTTTGTAGAAACAACATTCTTAGCTGTATTAATAGCTATTCTGTAAATCCAAGTATAAAACTGACTGTCGCCTCTAAATTTTTCAATATTCTTATAAGCTTTTATAAAAGCTTCTTGAGCAATATCCTGGGCAAGTTCAAAATCTTTTAAAAACTTATAGACAGAGTAAACTAGCCTGTCTTGGTATTTCAAAACAAGCGTGTTGTAGGCCTTTTTGTCACCCTTTTTGACCAATTCTATAAGAGCTAATTCATTATCCATTGTTGTCCTTTTCCAATTTGACAGGTGCATTGTGCATAAGTTCAGCTAAATTTCACTAGAAAATTTAATTATTTTTGAAATAATTTCTTCGAATTTTATTTCTGGTTCTATCTTTCGATACAAAATCAAATCAGCTAAATCTACATCTTCGAATTCTAATAGCTCTACCAAGAGGAATTTTTCCTTTTCTTCAAGGCTATTAAATTCATTTTGAACAAACGGAACTAGGATTTGATCGAGCTCATTTAAGCCTCTTCTGCTTTTAAATTTTGCTTTATCAAGCAAATATGGGCTCTCTTTTTTATCCATTAAATTGTAAAATAGTGTTCGATTATGAATATATCTTCTTCTGACGCTATTATACAAATATCAGGTTTGGATTCTGCCGAATTTCTTCAGGGACAAATTACCAATGATGTTAATCTAGCATCGTCTGACCAAATGCTAAGGAGTGCAATTTGTAATGTGAAGGGAAGAGTATTAGCAGTTTTTAAGATATTGAAAATAGGTGCTGATTTTCATATTTTTTTAAATAAATCTATTGCAGAAAAATTTAGATTTCATCTTGAGAAGTATTCTGTTTTTTATAAAACAAAAATCGAATTTATAAATAAATCCTCAAAAAACATTGAGATAATTTCAGAATCAGATTTTAGGCTCAGATGTATAGAAGAGGGTTTTGTGGATATTAATGAGTCAATTTCTGAATTTTTTACTCCTCATGAGCTGAATTATCAAAACTTAGGTCTAATCAACTTTGAAAAAGGATGTTTTACTGGTCAAGAAGTCATCGCAAGAATGCATTACAGGGGCAAATTAATGTTTGGGCTTGCAAAATACAGAATTGGAGCAGAAAATTTTCTTTGCGAGCGAGATTATGTTTACAACAAAGACAATAAAAGAATAGGACAAATAGTCTCTAAAGAAAAAGACACTGGTTTAATTGCTTTAAAAGACGTATCTTTAATTAGTGAAAGTCTCTTTAAAGAAGATTTAGAAAAAATTGAATTCCTATCTATCGAATCTAAGTAATTTGCCAATTTATTTCTTTTTTACCCGAAGTTTTTAAAAAGTTATTACATCTACTGAAGTGATTGCATCCAAAGAAGCCTTTGTGACAAGAAAAAGGAGATGGATGCGAGGCTTCAAGAATAAAATGTTTATCTTCATCGATTAATTTTTTCTTTTTAACCGCGAATTTACCCCACAACATAAATACAATCTTCTTTCTTTTATTAAAAGACCTGATAACTTGATCAGTTAGTTGCTCCCAACCAAATTTTAAATGCGAACCAGGTTTTCCTTTCTCAACAGTCAAAGACGTATTCATTAAAAGTACGCCTTGTTTTGCCCAAGATGATAAATCTCCATGTTTATAATTTTTTATTCCCAAATCATCC
>CABZES010000016.1 GCA_902524805.1 uncultured SAR86 cluster bacterium
AGTAGTTGATTTTAATGCCACCAACTCAAGCGGAGCTGAATCAGTTTCCTCTACAAACTTGACAGTAGATTTATCGGAAGTCTCGGGGCAAGATGTGACGGTTAATTATGCCGTGACAGGAACGGCCACCGGCTCAGGCACTGATTATACTTTGGCGAATGGCACCTTAACCATCAGTGCTGGCGCAACAACTGAAACTATTACGATCGGAAGCATTGTTAATGACTCCTTATTTGAAGCTGATGAGACAGTCATTGTGACCTTATCAAGTCCTGGCAACGCAACTCTGGGTAGTGATAGCGTTCATACTTATACCATTACGGACAATGATAATGCACCAGTGATTGATTTCAATGCCACCAGTTCAAGTGAAACCGAATCAGTTTCTTCCGCAAGCCTGATTGTAGATCTGTCTGCCGCATCAAGTCAGAACGTAACAGTTAATTATGCGGTGACAGGAACGGCCACCGGCTCGGGCAACGATTATACTTTGGCCGATGGCACCTTAACCATCAGTGCTGGCGCAACAAGCGGAGTTATTACAATAGCCGGGATCGTCGATGACTCTGTAAATGAAGCCAATGAGACAGTCATCGTTACTTTATCAAATCCTACTAATGCCTCCTTAGGAAGTGATGATGCGCACACTTATACCATCACAGATAATGACGGCCAGCCTACAATCGATTTTGGTAACTCTAGTTCATCTGGTGCTGAAGATATATCAACGGTCGCTTTAACTGTTTATTTATCTGCAGCTTCGAGTAATAACATTACCGTGAATTATGCCGTGACCGGAACAGCTACCGGATCGGGTACTGATTATACTTTGGCGAATGGCACTTTAACCATCAGCGCTGGCGAAACATCTGGCACTATTACAATAGCTGGGATCGTCGATGACGAGGCTACAGAAGGAAATGAAACGGTAATCTTAACTTTATCAGGGCCAAGCAATGCCGTTCTTGGGACGGATAGTGTCCACACTTACACCATCAAAGATAATGATGGAATTCCAACAGTAGAATTTTCTTCTTCAACCTCCGCTGACTCAGAAGCAGTTTCTACAAGAACATTAGCTGTTGTTATTCCTTTTTCATCTGCTCAAGAAATTGAAGTTGATTATGCGGTTACTGGAGGTACGGCTGGTTCAGGTACAGACTACTCATTGTCATCTGGTAAAGTGGTTATTCAGGATGGGGCAACAAGCGGAACAATAGTTATACCTTCAATTATTGATGATTCAGCGGATGAAGTTGATGAAACAATAATCATCACTTTATCTAATCCAATCAATGCAACTCTTGGGAGCGAGATTGTTCACACTCTCAACATCATTGACAACGACAATCCTCCGGTTATAGATTTTAATTCAACTAGTTCTAGTGGAGATGAAAGTACTTCATCTAAAACAATCACTGTTGATTTATCGGAAGCCTCCACCAAAAACATTACAGTTAATTATGCAGTTACTGGTACTGCAGCCGGCTCTGGCACAGATTACACTTTAGCCGATGGAACTCTCTCCATAAGCGCTGGTGAAACAACTGCGACTATTACAATAACTGACATCGTTGATGATGGCCTCACAGAGGAAAATGAGACTGTGATCATTACTTTATCAAGTCCTGGAAATGCAACTTTAGGTAGTGATAGCGTTCATACTTACACTATATTGGCAAATGACGATGATAAAAGACCAATTTTAACAACAACCAGTCCTCTGGATGACAGCGCAAGTATCCCAATAAACAGCGACATAATTTTGACGTTTAACAAAGTTGTAAACTGTGGAACAGGCACTATCAATATTAAATCAGAGGATAATTCTTCTTCTTTTGCTGTCAGTCTGCCTAATGAAATTGTGACCGGTTGTGGGACTGAGACCATCACGATTAATCTACCTACAGATCTTAACTATGAAACAGAGTATTACGTATTAATTGATAACACAGCATTTGAAGACATTTCTGGTAATGCTTATAACGGCATTAGTGACAAAAAAGAGTTTAATTTTAAAACTCGTATTGAATTGACTGATCCAACTCTAAAGCAGCCCGTAACTGATAATGCAATGGCCATGAATCAGATTGCAACACGCTGGGTTGATCAAAATATTAACGTAATTTCTAAACGGATGATGACTTCATTGCGACAAGGTTTGAGGGTTAATTTTAACAATAAGGTCATCGATTCAATTAAATCTATTAATGCAAGTGAGCCCGATAATAATTTTGTTGAGGAGCCAATCTTAGAGTTTTGTACAATAAATTCTAGTGGCCCCAAAACCGATCCATCTCTTAAGATAAAAGTCCATTTATCTAAAATTGCTACTGAAGATATTGTCGTAGATTTCAATATTTCTGGCTCATCAGCCGAAGAAAAATTTTCATTTGGGGATGGAATATTAAATATAGAGGCTGGGCTTAAATCTGCCATCATTATTATTGAAGGTATTCCGCATGATAGATTTGGTTTTGCTCCAGGGGACAGGAAAATTATTGTCTCTCTTTTAGAATCTTCAAATTCACTATTAGGCAGCAATATGGTTTATACCCATACACTCACGGATGATCTTAAAGAATGGACAGATCCAAATGCTAATTATTTCTGCACTTCAGATTTTAATAATCCTAAGTCAACTCCATCGTCAGTGGCTAACTCTCAGAACTATGATCAAAACACAGGCTATGCAGATACTAATTTAGGCATTCAAAATTCGAATATTTACAACGATCGGGAGGAAGCAGATAGTTCCCAAGATACAGAGCAACTAAAGTCAACCGTCAAAGAATGGGCGTTAGATCCAGTAAAAGTAACGGCCAGCGGAGAACTTAAGGAAGCTATTGGCGACTGGTCAGTATGGATTGATGGTGAATTTGGAGAATTTACTCTTGGTAAAACCAAGCCTAGTCCTAGAATTCTAGACGAAAGATCCTTTCATCTAGGTATTGATAAGTTATTTAGCGATGATGGAGATTTGTTTGGTTTTGCCCTGGGTCTAGGAGAAACTAAACCAAAAGACAGAAATAATGACTCCCATGTAGAGGCTAGGAACTATAGCCTTTCAACATATGGAAAATTTGCAAATAGGAACAATGCCTTACAATTTATTTTTGGGATCAGCAAATTAGAATTTGACTCAGACCGATTGGATAGAAAAGAAATTCTGAAAGGGCAAAGAGAAGCGGATCAGCTCTATGGATCCCTGGCCTTCATTCGTTCATTAAGAAATGAGAATAGCAACTGGCAAATTTCTCCTTATCTTAGAATGGATGGCTCACACACAGAGTTTGATAAATATAGTGAAATAGGCGGTGAGGCGGCATTAACTTTCGATGAATTAACACTATCCAATGCTAAGGCATCCATCGGAACAGATATTAGCTATTTATTTGCGGAATCAAAATATAATGCAATCCCTTATATTTCCTTAGAATATGGTTTCGATTATTCAAAAACTTCTAGCCAGAATATTTATTACACCTTAGAAGGGCCAAATATTAATTACCTATTAGAATTGGACGATGGAATGAAAGCTCATAATTGGGAAGTTGATATTGGATTGATGCTTGAAATTTCTACTTACTTAAATACTAATATTGGTTGCAGATGGGAAGGAAGATCTAATTATTTATCTGACTTCTCAAGTATTTCTAAAAATGATCTCTCTTCATCGGAGGTTTGTTTTTTTGAGCTAATAGGTAATTTTTAATAGAGCAATTAGTTTGAATAATAATCTACATTCAATGATATTCTAGAAATAAAAAATGAAAATAATAATAACTATTTTATCTATATTTCTTTCCCTCAATACTTTTTCAGAAAAAGTTTATTTCATTAACCTTCAAGATGGAGATGAAGTTAAATCTCCCTTTTTAGTCCAATTCGGTTTATCAGGAAAAGGTGTAGCTCCTGCAGGAATTGATGTGCCAAATACGGGCCATCACCATCTATTGATTAATGTTGACGAAATAGATTACTCATTGCCAATTCCTGCATCGAAACAACACCTTCACTTCGGATTAGGGCAAACTGAGACAACTCTTGATCTAATTCCCGGAGAATACAAGCTTCAGCTTGTATTAGGCGATAAATACCACATTCCTCACATTCCTCCATTAGTTTCAAAAAGCATCAAAGTTAAAGTATTGAATTAAAATAAGAGCAAGGTTTAAAATCTGCTATAATTTATTTATGTGTGATTGCTGTGATTGTTGCGAATGCGACTGCTGTTCCAAAAAATAGCCTAAAAAACTAAACCTCTATATAAGAATGGTTGTAACTCTAAGAGTTATAATCTAGAGTAATCTTCTTCAAAATAGGGTACAAATAAATGAAAGTCTCGCAAACAGTTTCTGATAAATTAGCCATGTCTTTATCATTTGCTTGTATATTGCATTGTTTGTTTATGCCGGCTTTCTTAATTTCTTCAGTGACTTTTGCGTCCATACAATTTTCAGATGAATTGTTGCATTACTCTATCCTTTTTTTAGCTATTCCAATTAGTCTTTATGCTTTGTTATCTGGAAAAAGAAATCATAACAATAATCTGATTTTTATTATTGGTATCTCAGGATTAATCATTCTTTTTTTGGCTTTATTCTCAGAAGGAAATTTTTACGGGGTTCCTTTAGAGACGCTTTTAACGATCATGGGATCAACGATTGTTATATCAGCTCATTACAAAAATTATCAAATTTGTCAGCGTCTAGATTGCGCCTGCCATGAATAAAATTTTTTAACTTGGAAAATCCTGAAAAAATATTTATTATCTTCTGATGTTAAGAGAAGAACAAAATCGACTTTTAAAAGGCCTGATAAATCATTTAGATCTTAAAACTAATGTCGACGCTGGAGGAATTATGAGAACTCCTGCAGATACCTATACTTGCGAAGACAGATTCAACTTGGAGTGGGAATCTTTTTTCAAAAATCATCCTCAGATAATAGGTCTTTCTGGAGATTTAGCTGAGCGAAACAGCTTCTTTACCGTTGAAGAATTTGGATCTTCAATTATTGCAGTGAGGGATTCCGAAGGAACATTTAAGGCTTATGCCAATGTTTGCTCGCATAGAGGCGCGCAAGTAGAACAGGAAAAAAGAGGCACAAAATCAAAATTTTCTTGCCCTTTTCATGGTTGGACTTTTGACAATAAAGGTGATTTGGTTGGGTATCCAAAAAGTGAGCACTTTGGAGAGATAGATAAAGACTGTTATGGATTGAAAGAATTGCCGAGTTTAGAAAAGCATGGGTTTTTATGGGTTCACCCGAATGCTGATGGTGAAATAAATTTAAATGATTTATTAGGTGAAAAATTAGAACAAGAATTTGAAGCTTGGGATTTTGATAGATTGATTCTTTCTAATGAAGACGAATATCAAACTGAAATGAACTGGAAATTAGCAATCGATACCTTTGGAGAGACCTATCATTTTTCTGTGCTACATAAAGATTCTCTTTTTCAAGCTTTCCACGGCAACTGCCAAATGTTTGATAGCTTTAAAAGAAACGGAAGGCTTATCTTATGCAAAAGAGATATTGATGAAATGCGAAAGCTTCCGGAAAAGGATTGGCAAATTTGTACGGGAACATTACCTGTCTATTATTTGTTTCCAAACATAATTTTTATGCCAACCCCAGAAGGAGCTTTTTTAGTTAAAGAGTATCCTGTGGAAGACTCTCCTCATAAAAGCGTTTCAAAAATTTCTTTTTATTTTTATCCTGAAGCTCTTGAAGCAGCAAAAAAAATGGAAGTATCGCCAGAAACTGGAATGAATCCTTTGGAAGAGCTTTACAATGCATTTGGCAGCGTTATTCGAGACGAAGATTACTTAGTCGCTGCTTCTTCTCATCAAGGCTTGAGATCTGGAAATTTAGACTTTTTAACTTTTGGTAGAAATGAGCCGGCATTGCATCATTACCACAACACATATAGAGAAGCTTTAGGGCTGCAAAAATTACCTCTGAAATAGGGATAGAGTTTATGAATTTTTGGTTTTTAATTCTTGGAGCGGCAATTTCTTTTGTTGGTATGATTTTTCATGGTTTTGTAGGCCAAAAAAAATACATGGGGAATATAAATCAGAGCACATTAGAAAACCTTACTAAATCTTTAAGCTTGGTTTCTTGGCATATGTTTACAATCTTTCTTTTTGTGAGTGCTTGTACTTTAGTTTTTGTAGCCTATTTTCCTTTGTATGGATTAGCCGCTTATCCAATAATATTGGCTAATTTTTTAGGTGCGATAATGTTTATCTATTTTGGATTAGGAAAACATAATCCTTTATTGAGTCTTCCTGGCGCTTACTTAATGAGTGCAACAGCATTATTGGGCTGGTTGGGTGTATATTTATGATTGATCTTTATTACGCTCCTACTCCAAATGGCTGGAAAATTTCAATCATGCTGGAAGAGTGCGAAATGGATTATAAATTAATACTGGTTAACTTAGGAAAGGGCGATCAATTTAAGCCAGATTTTTTAAAGATTAGCCCCAATAACAGGATGCCAGTTATAGTTGATCACAACAATGTAATAAACGATGAGCCAATGAGCATTTTTGAATCGGGAGCCATTTTGATGTATCTAGGAGAAAAAGCGGGTAAATTTTTTCCTCAAAAATCTCCAGACAGAGAAAAAGTTCTGGAATGGCTTTTTTGGCAAATTGGAGGTCTTGGACCAATGGCCGGTCAAGTAAGTCATTTTGTAAATTACGCACCTAATTTCCCTGGCGATCATTCTTATTCTGAAAAACGCTATAAAAACGAATACGATCGCTTGTTGGGCGTTATGGATAGAATTCTAGACGAAAAAGAATACCTCGCAGGTGATTACTCTATAGCTGACATTGCTTCTTTTCCTTGGGTTACAGCGTATAAAAGATATGAGGTAAATTTAGATGCCTTTACCAATGTAAGAAGATGGTTTGATGCTATCAAAGTCAGGCCAGCGGTAAGAAAGGGTATGGATGCTGGCAAGGAAGCTAGAAATTTTGGTGAGGGAATTTCTAAAGAAAGTCTTAAGACTATGTTCAAACAAGACGCTAAAAGTATTGCTGAAATGGCAAAACAAAAAAAAGAAGAATAAAGTTCTAAAGCAAGTTTTCGATCAATTGAATCCTGTCGTTGCCAAAATACATGTCCGTTGTATTAAGAAAAAATGTTGGAGAACCAAAACCACCTCTGTCCATAAGCTCTTGAGTATTTTTAATTAGCCTAGTTTTTGTTTTTGGTTCATTAATAAAGTCGATATATTTTTCAGAAGAAACTTCAAACCCACTAATAATTTCAATTAAACACTTTTCATCAGAAATATCTTTGCCATCGGTCCAATAAGCTTTAAAGATTGATTCAAGATAAGTTTCTATATCCAGATTTTTATCTAGGAAGTAAAAAGCTCCGCGCATTGCTTTTACGCTGTTAATTGGAAATATAGCTGGCCAATTTATTTCTATTCCTCTGGTTTGCACCCAATCATTCATATCTTTTTGAGAATAATTTAATTTTTCTTTTACAGGATTTTCCCTGCTTTCGTAAACGCTCGGATTGATTGAATTAAAAATACCTCCAACTAAAATCGGTTTCCAGATAATTTCAAAATCTTTAATCTTTTGTAAATCGGTTATGCCCTTAAAGGAAAGATACGTCCAAGGGCTGCTGCAGTCGAGAAAATACTCAATTTGTTTAGACATTTTTATATCAAGATCAGTCTAGAATAATTTTTACACCGCCAAGACTTATTTCCCCATCTTGAAGTAATTGCATCTGTTCTGCTTTTTGTAAAATTTCATCTTTTGCTAGAGCTTTCACTCTAAAGGCATGAATTCCTTCTCCTCTTCCATCTGAATCAGAAACAAAACTTATTTTTGATCCATCCAACGAAATATCCAAGCTGTTTCCTGTGTCTCTTTTTTTTCCTAAAGCTTTTTCCCAATTCTCACACATCAACTTTGGATCTGCAGATTGCAAAATCACCCCAGAAATAATATCTACAAGGGTTTTATTTATGTCTTTTTCCCAATCTGTTCCAGCCCAAAGCCAGGCACTTTCAGGATTCATGTGGTCTATTGATAAAATCGCTCCGCCAACTTGTTTGGGGTGCAAGTGAATAGTTCTAGCTTGTATGTTCTCCTCCTTTCTATTGCCATGCCAAACTATTTCGATGTCAGAGGCTTCTACTCGAGCTTGTTCTTTTTCAAAATCACTTGAATCAACAATTATCATATAACCTCCTTCACCATCTCTTTTGTCGAGGAACCTTCCCGCTGTGGTATTTTCTTGAACTTGCGTGACTATTTCAAAAAAGGTATCTCCCAGAGGGATCAAAACATTTTCAAGGCCAAAATTTATTAAACCTGCATCGTTGTAGGTTTCTTTTAAGTCGAAAAGATCACAAATTTTTTTTCCCAATTTATCTCTTTCGTTCGATACAAAAACTAACTGTCTTAATCTCATAATATTTGTAGAATAACAAATAAAAAACTAGTGAGGAAATAATGAGAGAGATAGAAACAGGAACAGATCATCTACTAGCAAAAATTGAAAATGGCGTTGGGTATTTGACAATGAATAGGCCAGATGCCAGAAATGCAATGTCCAGTGAAATGAATGCAGCGATGCAAAAAAACATAGCTGAGTTTGAATTGGACAACGAAGTACGTTGCATTGTTTTAACTGGAGCGGGAAAAGCATTTTGTGCTGGTGGAGACGTCAAAGGAATGTCTTCTAGAAATAAGGAAGGCAGAGGAGACGAAACAATTGATACAGCTATTCACCGCCAACGCGATCACCAAAGAGGCACATCAGGTAAGCTTTTTAAAATGCCCAAACCGACTATCGCTGCCTTACCTGGAGCAGCAGCAGGAGCAGGACTATCCTATGCTTTATCTTGTGATCTTCGCGTAATGTCATCGGAAGCATTCATGACAACAGCTTTTGCAAAAGTTGGATTTTCCGGAGATTATGGCGGTACTTTTTTCATGTCTCAACTCATAGGCTCTGCAAAAGCCAGAGAATTATATTTTCTATCAGATAGAGTCTCTGCTGAAGAGGCATTAAATTTAGGTCTAACAAATTGGGTAGTTTCTCCAGAGGAGCTTGAACAAAAAACTAAAGAAATCGCCGAACAACTAGCAGCGGGACCCTCTGTTGCATATAGATACATGAAAGAAAACTTAAATAGAGCCATGAGCGGAGAAGTAGACGATTGTTTAGATTTAGAAGCAACTCATCATGTGCACTGTGGCGAAACAATAGATCACAAAAACGCTGTAAAAGCTTTCGTCGAAAAGAAAAAGCCTGAATTTCAGGGAAAATAAATTTTAAAAGGAGTATTAATGTTTTTAGCGATGAATAGATTTAAAATTGTAAAAGGTCGAGAAGAAGATTTTGAGACAATATGGAGAGAAAGAGATACACATTTGCAAGGGGTAGATGGTTTTAAGGAGTTTAATTTGTTAAAAGGGCGCTCTGAGGAAGATTATTCTTTATATGCTTCCCATAGCGTTTGGGAATCACAAGAACATTTTGTTAATTGGACTAAATCGGAAGCCTTTCGACTTGCTCACAAAAATGCAGGGAAAAATGCAGATATTTATTTAGGCCCTCCCGAATTAGAAACCTTTGAAAAAACATTATGATTAAAAAAATATTATTAATTTCTCTTTTATTTTCTGGATATGCAATTTTAGCCGATCCGCTAAGAGATGCTCTTGATAGCACAGACCGAAAGTCTGAAAATCTTGTTAGAGATGCTTATAGGAATCCCTACGAGACTATTTCTTTTTTTAAAATAGAACCCAACATGAAAGTCATCGAACTATCTCCAGGCAGAGGCTGGTATACAGAGATTCTTGCTAATTACTTAAGCGATTCCGGGTTACTTATTGCGGCGCACGTTAATCCTGAAATTAAAAATAACTATTTAAAAAGGCTTAGAGCAAATTTTGAAAAAATGTTGAGTTCTAAAGAAAACTTCAAGAAAGTAAAATTAGTCAATATAGATTCGACTTTAGCTCCTGCAAACTCAGTTGATGCAGTTTTAACTTTTAGAAATCTACACAATTGGCTTGGACCAACTATGGATGGTATTTTTAGAAATAGTTTTAATGCCCTTAAGCCGGGCGGCCTTTTTGGCATTGTTGAGCATCGAGCTAAACCCGGCATATCAATAAAAAAAATGAAACAAAGTGGCTATGTCACAGAAATGCATGCTATTGAAATCGCAGAAAGCGTTGGATTTAAGTTGGTTGGGAAATCTGAAATCAATGCTAACCCAAAAGACACTACTGATCATCCAAAAGGGGTTTGGACTTTACCTCCAACTTTAAGGATGAAAGATGTGGATAGGTCTAAATATTTGCAGATAGGTGAGAGCGATCGAATGACTCTTTTATTCGTGAAACCTACGAAATCTTGAAATTATTTTAATATTTGAAGCTTATTTTCTCATGCGGCTTCCGTGTTTTAAATAAACTTCTCGAGCAATTCTTTTAAAATTTTTGTCTGTTCTCATTGACCATATTGTTTCTCTGGCTTTTTTGGCGCTCGCTTTGGGGTCGCAGATAATTTCTTTATAAGTTTCAGCCAGTTCTGCATTGTGAATACTGTTCGCCGAGAAGTTGTTCAATTGAGGTATTTGACTTTTTATCCAAGAAGCATCTGGATCCTGATCCCTGCTTTGTTTATTAACCGAATAGATTCTTGGTAGATTTATTCCTGTTACTCCACTTTGCATTTGCACTTGGCAAATATGTATTCCAGGCTCATAATCGACGAACAATTGAGCTAACAGTGGAGAAGTTTTTTGCCATGGCTGCCATAAATTATAAGAAGCAAAAGACATTATCATTGCGCGCATCCTAAAGTTAATCCATCCCTTTTTTTTAAGAAATTGCATACAAGCATCAAGAAAGGGAAAACCAGTTTCTCCTTTTATCCACTTTTCTATAATTTCTTTATCTCCTTCGCCTCTTAATTTGTCACACATAGGATGCATTGAAGAAAATTCTAATTCAGGCTCAGTTTCTAATTTTTGAATGAAATGACAATGCCAATGAAGCCTTTTTTTGAAAGAATATAAATCTTTTTTGAAAAACGAATTTGGAATTGCCTCAATCAGAGATTGATAAACCGTTTTCAATGAAATGGAACCAAAGGCAATATGAGGAGAAAGTCTGGAACATGCAAATTCAGCTTCTACAGGACTAGACATTTTTAAAGCGTAACCATTTGCTCTTTCTTTCAGAAAAGTATTCAGGAGCTCAAAGGCTCGAGTTTCACCACCAACCTGAGATTCAGTAATTTGATAAATTAAAGTTAATTTAGAAGAGAAATTTTCAAAAGTATTTAACTCAATATTTTTAAATACCATCGGAGAAGAAGTTTTTATTTCGGGTAAAATGGGTTTAGTCATAATTTGCTGCCAGTTAGATGACCAGACATCACGATTAAAATTTTTTGTTTGAATGCCAAAATTTTCATATATTTTTAGTCTCTTAAGATCGGCGTAAAATCGTTTAAATTTGTCAGTGCTTTTTTTGTAATATCCGATATCAGTAAAGTGATTCATGAATACTACAGATTCTGAAAAATTCATTTCAATCCAATTTTTGAGATTCTCGTAATTGCCTTCAAAAATATGTAGAGGAATATTTTTCTTTCTTAACCTATCAGAAACTTCACTAAGACAATCCATTGCAAATTTAAATTGAATATCAGATTTGCCATTACCCTGCCAATAGCTTTTATCATAAACATAAACTACGAGGGCGCTGCCAGAGCTAGTCCCATGGAATAACGCTGGATTATCGTGCACCCTTAAATCTCGATGGAGCAATACTATGTTCATAAAATTAGATTAACCTAGAATAGTTAGAAAACGGCTAATAACTTTATATGAATATTAAATAAAAACTTTATGGGAATTTTTATCTATAAAGATTCGTAATTGGTTTATTTTCTTTAAAGTTTTTAACGTTTTCCATAAATAATTGAAAAGCACGAGGCAAGCCTAAAAGGGAATGAGCTGAGTCGTGTGCAGAAATAAAACAGTTTTTAGCTTTCCATAAATCTGAAGCACTATCTAGTGGTTCAACTTTAGTGGTATCCAAAGCTGCTGCAGCAAGTTCACCCTTATTGAGAGCAGTTGCTAGATCTTGCTCATTTACTGCATTTCCTCTTCCAACATTAATAAGCATTGCTGAGTTATTTAATTTTTCTAACACGCTTTTGTCAATTACATTGTCTGTATCTTTAGCATTTGGTAAGGCTAAGACTAAAAAATCAGTCAAAGGCAAGAATTTTTCTAAGCTATCCATAGTCACAACTTGATCAGCAAACTCACACACTTTAGGATTTCTTCTTATACCTATCACATTCATTCCAAAGGCTTTACCAAGTTTTGCTACCTCTTTACCGATTCCACCATATCCTAAAATAAGCAGAGTTTTATTGGTCAGCTCTCCGTCACCACCCATTGGGCTCCAGTTTTTTTCTTGCTGCAATTCAATGTGTTGGTCTATTCTTTTATTCCAACGCAGCATTTGAGAAAAAACATAATGTGAGATAGGGATAGCATGAATACTGCTGGCGTTTGCGATAACTGCATCAGATTCCTTTAACATTGCTTGGCAAAATGGATCATCCATTCCAGCATAGCCGGTCTGGATAAACTTCATGCGTTTCGTTAAATTAAGCAAAGGCTTAAAAAGCTCATGGTTATCTCTAATCGCAAATAAAAATTGATAGGACAGAAAAAACGCATCGCATTCTGGAATAAATTCCCATGAAGGGTTTGATGAGTCTTCAGGATCAATTGCTAAAATCTCTAAAGGAAAATCAAGCTCTCTAAGTTGAGAACCAAAATATTTATCGGTGTCTTTGGCAATTAATAGCTTCATAATTAATAGAAGCTATCTTAATCATTTGAATACCGAAAACAACTTAATATTGCTTTCGGCATTCAAGGGGATATGAAGGAATTTTTATAGAGTTACTCTAAAACCAATTCCTAAGTTTTTGCCTGGTAAAGGCACTTCGTTTTTCACAGTAGAAGAATGATTTCTTGCTATTTCATCTAAGAGATTATTAGCAAAAAGCACTACTCTGAAGTCTTCAACACCATCTAGTGCAAAAGATCTGCTGATGCTTAAATCAAGTAATTCAAATCCAGCAGTGGCGGAATCACCTGTAGTAGCTATATCATTTTGTGCATTAACGTCTGTTAAATCTATATCAACCGATAAGTTATCTTCTGCATAAGATAAAGTATAGATATTTCTCGCAGGAACCATTCTAGGAATATTTGAACCATCAGCGAATTTTCCATTAACAGAATCTCTGCCAACCGTTAGACCTAAGTTCCCATTTAAGAAATCAAAATCAGTTCCAACTTGAATCTCATAACCATCAAGTTCTGCATCTTTTTGTACAAAATCTGCGAGTTCGAGTTTCATTTCGCCTGGACCCTTAACTCCTGGATTTCTATCTTTACGATAAATATAGTTATCAACGTCATTTTGGTAATAATTTATTGATCCGAAGTAGACATCGTTATCGAAGCTTAAACCAAGATCGATATTTTGTGCTTCTTCAGCTTGCATGTTTGGATTACCCTTTTCATTTCTTTGAACGGCAGCGTGTTCTCCATTCATAAACATTTCAACCGATGAAGGTGCTCTTTCTACAGAACCAATGCTAAGACTTAAATCTGTAGTTGAGCTCAGATCAAAACCAAAACCAAGCACATAACTTGTGGAGTCAAAATCTTTGTCGTATGCAACAGAACCTACCTTACTTTTTCTGTTTACCTCGTCTCTTCTGATTCCAAAGTCAAGATCGAAAGTTGAAAATTCTCTTCCCAGATAATATCCAAAGCTCGTTTCCTCGCTTTCAACATTTTCCATAAAAGCTTCTTCTCCTAGGATAGAGGTATCCTCTTCCATAGAGCGAATTACAACTTTTTGTGTAAGAGCATCATTAGACAGGTCCAACATGGCTCCAAGCTCTTGAGCGTCATTAAGGAAAGTAGTCTTTTCACCGTTATGCTCTCCTCCAATATGCAACTCAACAAGATTGTAGTCAGTATCGCTATAGAAATATTCTATTTCATTAATAAAATCACTAGCAATTTTGTATGCGCCTTTTAAGTTCGTAGTATCTGAATCAGTACTTGACTCGATTCTCTCTTCTTCATGCTCTTCTCCTGGATGTTCTTCCTCTTCTTCATGTTCGCCGTGAAAAGGAATGCCATAAACGTTTTCAATGTTTTTAAAAGAAACACCGAAATATCCCCAGTCTTCAACAATTGAGAAACCTGTTTTGTAAGCAGCGGTTTTAGCATCAGAGTTTTCTAGATGATCTTTTTCTTCTCCTTCATGACCTTCTTCTTCATGAATAACGGCTTCATCAGGAATTTCAAAATTATTGAAATTAGCATGTTTATAGGCAAGACTTAAATTAAAGCCTCCAACATTATCAGCAAAACTTATATTGTGAACATCTCCGTCATTTACTGAATTATGTTCTAGGCCAAGTTTTATTTCTTGTTCTGAGAAGTCAGTCTTAGAAATTGTGTTGTCCACGACATTAACAATCCCACCAAGAGCACCATTGCTGTAAAGCAATGAACTAGGACCTCGAACAATTTCAACTTGCTGAATGTTGTTCAAATCAATATCAATAGGGTGGTCTGCTCCAATACCTGATACGTCTCTATTAACTAGGCCATTTTCTAGAACTTTTACTCTTGCTCCGGAAAGCCCTCTAATAACAGGTTGCCCAACTATGGAACCAAAATCCGTATTGGTAACACCAAGCAGATTGTCTATTGATTCCCCTAAGCTGTGAGTTCCAACACTATTTAAATCTTCTTCATTAATTATATGAATTGGATTTTCTATTGTGC
>CABZES010000017.1 GCA_902524805.1 uncultured SAR86 cluster bacterium
AAATGTTTCTAATGATATGACGATTGCTAGAGAAGAAATATTTGGTCCAGTTTTATGCATGATCCCCTATAAAGATGAAGATGATGCAATAAAAATAGCAAATGATACCCCTTATGGGCTTTCAGGCTATATTTCCTCCGAAGATCCAGAACATGCTCTTAGCGTCGCTAGAAGAATAAGAAGCGGAAATGTTCACATTAATAACGCTCCAACAGGCATAAACGATCCTTTTGGAGGTTTTAAGCAGTCTGGTAACGGAAGAGAATGGGGAGTTTTTGGATTTGAAGAGTTTCTAGAAATTAAAGCGGTCCTAGGTTACAAACCTGACGAAATCGATTAATTTATAACTACTTCATCTGAGTCTTTAGAGATAATGATTTTGTCATTATCTCTAGCCAGCAAGAAACTATAATCAACATCAGAGAACAAATCTTCTACGTATCTCACCCCTAAGAGGTTTTTTGGAGGGACCAAATGGTTAATAATTAATAAACCTAGGTCTTTATTTTTTAAATTTTTCTTTATGTCTATTACATCTGCATGATAATCCAAGATATCTGTGAAGGCTATTTCCATTCTCGAAACGTTATTTTCTTTTGCAACGTCTGCTAAAAAGGAGACATGTTCTTTGATCATTCCATCGTGAATCAAAACGTCAGCCCCATCAACTAAAGAAAAGACATTGTCTGTGATTTCAGTATCACCTGAAATGATAATTACTTTTTCTCCGAAAAATATTCTAAAGCCAATAGCTTGTTTAACTGGAAAATGATCAACCAAAAAAGATTCTACTTTTATATTTTCATCTTCAAAAATTAATTGTGGTTCATCAGTGGGCGAATGAACTATTGCTGTCATTGGTCTATTTTTTGGAGGTACAAATTCTTCGCCGTGGTGATCTACTCGATAATCCTCATCATTTTTATAAGCCAGATTTATACCTTCTGTTACATTGATTATTTCTGAACTACCGTAAACCCTTAAAGGCTGGGTTGCTCCAGTTACCCATCTTCTCAAATTTAACTCATCTAAATCAGCAATGTGGTCGGAATGAGCATGTGTAATAAAAACGGCTTTGATATTTTGAGGGAGATAATTATTAGAAATTTTTCCAAAACTATTTTCTCCAGAATCAATTACATAAATATCGTTACCAACTATTAGAGCTATGCATTGAGCTCCCTCTGGACTAAAGGACAAAGGAGAGCCTGAACCGCAAAAATAAATCTCTAATTCGTCAAAATTTATATTTTCATTAATCGCAAATGCAGTTTCAAAACGAGATTCAAAAATTCTTTCTAAGACAAATTTTTGGACAGAAATATTACTGAGAGAAAGATATCCAGCTAAAAATATGATTAATATTGAAATAAAGAAGGAAATGAAAAACTTTTTCATAATTATCTAATTAACTTTTTTAATTGCATTATACTTTGGAAAAATCCTTTTGTTAAAAATGAAGAATCAATTTGGTTATTATTTAATATTATTAATATTTTTCTCTAGTAATTATTTTTCTAATATTTGGGTAAATAGTGATAAAGAATTTGATATTCAAAAACTAGAATATTATTCATCTTTAAATAATATCAACGTGAATACTACTTCTTATCCTATTTCAATAAATCAAATGAGATCATCCAAAAACTATGGGGCTATTACTATTGGGGAGCTAATAGAATTTAAATCATTATTAACCAGAAAATTTGAGAAAGAAGAAAAATATTTTATTAAACTTTCTTCTTTTTCTGATACTTCTCCAATTAGAAATATCGATGATAATTGGAAAAGCAAAAATGCCTTTTCAATAGGAACAAATTTTACTTCAAAAAATTTTTCAACAAACCTTAGTATTTCAGCAGTAGAAAATGAGTATGATAAAAAAAAATATTTTCTCGATGGCTCAAGTATTTCATTTACTAAATGGAATAATATATTAGGGTTTGGATTTATAAATAGATGGTGGGGACCAACGAATAATAATAATCTCATCTTGTCCAATTATTCTAGGTCGTCTCCAGGGATTTACCTAAACACATTAGAACCCATAAACTTTAAAAATTTTCTCTCTTTCACAGGCCCTTTAAATTACTCTTTCTTCATCAACAGATTGGAAAAAAATAGACATATTAAAAATCCTTATTTAATTGGAACTAGAGTGTCAGTAAATCCTTTTAAAAATTTATATTTAGGATTTTCAAGGACTATTACTATTGGTGGAGAAGGGAGAAGAGAAGACTTAACTACCTTTTCAAAAGCTTTTTTTGGAGCTCTAGAAGCAGCAGATAATCCTGGGGTGAGTTCAGCTAACAAAGATGGGTATGATTATTCAAATCAATTAGCAGGATATGATATTAAGTATGATTTAGTAATTAACGATCTGCTTGCATCTTTTTATCTTCAGGAAATTGCAGAAGACGGAGATACAAGCTCTACTAGTCCTTTTTCAGGCTATATGCTGACATTTGGGTCTGAAATTAAATACGAAGTAAATGGATTATTAAGATCATTTATTGTTGAATTCACCAGAACTATTTTAGATAGACATAACAGCGAATCAAGAGGAAGAAATCTTGCTTATGAACATGGCACATATAAGTCTGGTTATAGATATAGAGGACTACCAATTGGAGCCTTTATTGATACAGATTCTAAATTTACTCAAATTTCTTATTTAAGGGAGGTTAAAGA
Source organism: uncultured SAR86 cluster bacterium (assembly GCA_902524805.1). Classification (GTDB taxonomy): domain Bacteria; phylum Pseudomonadota; class Gammaproteobacteria; order Magnimaribacterales; family AG-339-G14; genus CASICS01. The sequence goes on from CABZES010000017.1 coordinate 2,692, forward strand.
AAATCAGGTATTAAAAACCGATTTATTTTATGCCGAACCTAATACTGACGCAGTAGGAAGAAACATTTGGGGAAGCACCGGTGATCCGTTTTTTGGATTAAAAACAAAATACAAATTTAAATATTCAAAAAATTTATCAACAAGTTTCGTTTTGACTTTAAGTGACAAGAATTTACTTTATTTGGATAAAAGCTTAAGTAAAAACGTATTGGGCTTTATTGCGGAATATAATTTTTAGTTTCATATTCAACGTTTCCTAGAAAACAAAACATCGAGGGAATAAGTAATAATGCTATTAACGCTGATCCCAAAACACCAAAACACATAGCCCAAGCAAGTGTTTCAAAAAAAGTGTCAAATAATAATGGGAATAATCCCCCTACTGTTGTTATTGAAGTAGTTACAATGTGCCTTGTGGATCTTATGGTAGTAGAAACTAATTTTTTCTTGGTTATTTTGCCCTCTGCTGCCTCTTCATTTAAATGCGATAAAACAACGATTGCATCATTAATTGCCAGCCCTGCTAAACCCACTATTCCAACTAATCCTATAAAACCAAAATTTTGAAAACCCAAAAACATTCCGAGAAACCCCAAACCAATGCAAAGCAAGCCAACAAAAAGAATAACTGCTGCTTGATAAAAACTATTCAAAATCATTACCAAAGTAATAACGATTAGTCCCAAAAACAAAAAGAAAGTGCTGAATAATTGCCCAAAAGACTCTGCTCTCTCATCCGCATCGCCAAATTGTTTGATGCTATATCCCGAAGGCAAAGAATCTTCAAATTCTTCTAATTCTGCCTCAACATCTTTCAAAACAGAAGAAGCCAAACGACCAGGATAAACTGCAGCTTTTACTGAATTTAATCTTGTGCCTTGATAACGATTAATTTGATTAATCTCACTTTTGAAAGAAATGTTTGAAAAATTTTCTACATATTCAAATCCATTTTTTCCAGGTATGGCGAGAAGAGAAGTCTGATTAATTTCTTTTGACTCAATGTTGTTATTCTTAATTCTAATAGGAATCTCTTTGTTTCCATCTAACATAGAGCTTATGTACAAGCCTCTTGTCGAGGAAGAAATTTCATCTAAGATTTCTTTTGAAGATTTTGATGAGAAAGCTAGATCTATCTCATCGAGATTTATTTCCAAACCAGTAATGCTTGCAGATTGATCAGCGAAAACATCGCTTACTTGAGGTGATTTTGAGATTATTGATTTTAATCTTTCACCTAAAATCTTTAGAACCTGATTATCGTCACCAAAAATAGCCACTTGCACTGGAAACTCTACTGGTGGGCCATTTGTAAACTTGCTTACTCTTATCCTGACATCAGCATGGTCTTTTTCTAGGCTTTTTGCTAAATTTTCTAAACCTTTATCCATCTTTGAATAAGAATTGGTAAAGTAAACTCCTACCGCCAAATTATCAGACCCCGCTCCAGATGAGCCACCAATTACGTTATACAAAAGCCTGGGTAGTCTCCTTCCAATCCACCACATGTCACTTTCTACATAATCTTCTAATAAAACCTGATCCCTAATACTTTCAACTCGATCTCGTGTTGCAAAAATAGAAGCATTTTTATCTAGCTCTACTTCAACCTTAAACATAGTTTTTCCTTGATTTGGAAAAAAATCTGTATCGAGAAAATTAAAAGATATGAAACCGATTATGGGTAGCAATAGAGCAAGAATTAGAGCTCTGGATGGTTTATGAAAACTCCATTCCAAAAAATTTTTATATTTTTTATAAAGTTTTTCATTATTAAATCCAGAATTAGTAGAATTATTTAAGTTTAAGAAATTCTTCTCTTCCATGATTTTTAATAAAACAGGAACTACGGTTAAAGCTAACAAGAGTGAAGATGTAACAGCAAAAATAATTGTTACGGCCATATCTCCGACAAATTCAGGGCTAGCCCCTTTTCCTGCCGCCATCGGCATAAAAGCTAGACCGGTGGTAACAGTAGCAGCTAGCAAAGGTAATGATAAATGCCTTATGGAAGCATAAATTGCCTCACGGTTAATGTAATTTTTAGTTTTCCGATATTTATAGTCTTCCACCATTATTATTGAGTTATCAATCAAAAGGCCTAAAGATAAAATTATTCCCGTTACCGAAGTGGTATGAAGAGGCACGCTAAAAATGCTGCAAAGTATTAAAACAAGAAATATTGTCAAAGGAACTACTGCACTTACAATAATAGCTGATCTTGGTCCCAGAGATATATAACTCAAAGCTAATACTAAAAAAGTTGCAATTGAGATGCTTTGTAAAAGAAAAGAAAATTTTTCCTCGATAAAATCTGCTTCATTGAATACTAATTCAAGAGATATTTCTTCGGGCAGCTCTTCTTTAAAAGCATTTGTGATTTTTAAAACAGATCCTGAATATAAATCCGTTCGTTGAGAAAAAATTCCTCTGACCTCGACAAAAACTGAAGGTATTCCTTTGAATGTTACAAGCTCTATTGGGGGATCGACGGGTAATTTATTTACTGTCGCAACATCCTCTAATCTTAAGGCTTGATAATCTCCTATTAATTTTAAAGGTAGTTTTTTTAGATCATTTACCAGAGATATATTATCTTGAGCTTGAATTCTAAACTCCGATTTGTCGCCTGTTATATTGCCGATCGCCTGTTTGCTATCATAAGAATTTATTGCTTTGGCTATATCTTGAATACTCATCCCGGCATCAGCTAATAAATCTAAATCAGCTCCAATATAAATTTCCTCCTTAGTGTCACCATAAATTACTGATTTTTCGGAATTAGAAATATTTGCTAGTTTTCTTTTTAATTGGCTAGCCAGCCTTGAAAGAATAATCATTTGTGGTTCACCCTCACCAACCCATTGCAAAGCAAATAGCAATGTTGTCGGAGGTCCGCTATGATTGAGACTTAGGTTAGTTCCAATTGGCACTAAATCCTCAGTTTCTCTTAATTTATTTTCTATTTTTGACCAAACCTCATCGGTCTGAGCCATGCTAACTGTATTTTTTAACTCGATACCAACCAGTCCCACTCCAGTTGAAGAATTAGAATCTAGCCTTTTAATCTCATCTATTTCTCGGAGTTCCGTCTCCAATACATCTGCAATTTGAGTTTCTACTCTGTCTGGTGAAGCGCCTGGAAGAACAGCAGTTATGTCACCCCACCTCTCTGCAAGTTGAGGATTTTCTTGTCGAGGCAAGGAATCAAAAGAAAGAAAACCTCCAACTACAAAAAAAAGAAGTGCCAAAATAAAGATTTTTGGTCTATCTAAATATAAATCAACGATTTTTTTCATTAATTTACTTTAATGCTTTGTCCTTCTGCTACTCTTGATGCTCCGCCTACTATGACCATATCTCCGTCTTTTATAGTGCCAGATACATAAGCCATGTTATTTTCTATATGGATTAATTCTACGTAATCTTTTTGAGCTAAATTATCTTTTGAAACAGTATATAAATTCCAAAGTCCTTGTTCTGATTGAGCTAAAGAGTTCAAAGGAACCCAAGCTCCTCTTTTAAATTCGGTTGAAACTAATATTAGTCTTGCTGTAGCGCCAGGATTAAAAAAATCTTTAAATTCAAATAGACCTAATTTATTGTTTGAACCCTTTTCTGACATTGGTGCAATTCTTGTTAATTTAGCTTCATATTCTTCACCATCTATTAAAAATTTATAGACTTTTCCAATATCTAATGAATTTACAAGAGACTTAGGTAAAGAAACTTTTGCTTCAACATATTTAGAATCGAGAATTTCAACTATTGGAATACTGGCATTAATTATAGAACCTTCATCGAGAAATCTGTTTTGTATGATTCCATCATATGGGGCTAAAATTTTAGTTTGCTGAAATTTAATTAGTGCTTTATCGAATTGTGCTTCTGCAACTAAAAAATTCGATTCTGCTCTTTCTAATTCCTGATCTGAAACAAAATTTTCAATATTCAGTGACTTAGACCTATTGAAAACCTTTTCAAACATTGAAAGTTTAGCTTTTGCTTCGTTGTAATTTGCTAAAGCCTCTGAATCCTCTAATTCTGCTAAAAGATCTCCCGCTTTAACTTTGTCACCAATATCTACAATTACTTTTTTTAATTTACCAGATATCTCAAATCCGAGGATGGATTGACGTTTGGGTGTAATCTTCCCCGGCAATAATTTGTTAATCTTGAATTCGTCAATAATTTTTACTTCGTAAGATTCAATATTTTTTTCAGAGAATATTAACGAAGAAAATAACAACGATATGATTAAAAATTTATTCATTTTTTATAAATTAATGTTTACAGTGCACACATTAAAGTTTAAAGTTAACACTGTCAACATTTATTTTTATGAAATATCACCATGGAAATTTAAAAGAAAAATTGATTCAAAGTGCTTATGACTGGATCTCCAAAAACGGTATTGAAGGAATAAGTCTTAGAAAAATTGCAAAGATTTCAAATGTCTCTCAAACTGCTCCTTACAGACATTTTTCTTCTAAAGAACATCTTTTAGCAGAAGTTACTGAATTAGGTTTTGAAAAATTTTTATTTGAGCTTTCTTCTGCAAGGAAAAGTAATAATCCAGTTGAGAATTTAATTAACAGCGGTATTAAATATATTGATTTCGGGATGAAAAATCAGAATATAGTCAGTTTGATGTTTGACTACCCTCTTCCTAAAAGCGAATATCCTACTCTTCTTTTAGCAGCAAACAACGCATTTTCAGAATTACAAAGCAGAGTGAAGTTTTTACACAAATCTAATATTTCAAAAAACCAATTGAATAGTATTTCTTTGCATGCATATACACACGGATTATTAAATATTATTCAGATGAACCAGAGAATAGATTTAGAAACAAAAAGTTCAGCAAGCAATCTAGCCAGGTCATCTGATTTTTATAAAGCATCTAAAAAGGTAAAAATTAATCTTCGAAAATTGTTAAAGGATTTTATTAAAAGTCTGGAATTTTAATAATTTTTCGTATGCTTTTTTAATTAATGCTTTTTAAGATTTTCTTCAGCAATATTCCAATTTGCAATTATTTTTTTGTTATCTTCTATCCATCTTTCTGTTTGGAGGATTGCATAATCTTGACTCAATATAAGATCAAAGTTTTCTTGTGGCATTAAATCTTTTTCTTTTGACATTAATTTAATTAAGACTAAGAGATTTTTATTTTGCTCTTCGTACTCACTCAATGTTGGATGCTTTTTATCTTTAAATGTGTTTTTTATCTCATCTAAAAGTGCACTCTTTAACTCTTGTAATTCGAATACGTCCATAAATAGTTATGAATGGGTATTCATTTTTTAAAATTAGATGGAAATAGCTTCAAAAGCTTCAGAAGCAATTCTAACAATTTCATTAATTTCAGCTTCACCATGGGCGACCGACAAAAAATGGTTATGGTAACTGGTAAGATACAACCCTCTTGATAAACATTCATCAGTCCAATCGACATGGAAATCTTTGGTTTGATCTTCAATTTTAAAATAAGGCATCGATGGTACTCCTGAAATTTTAATTTCTAAGCCAAAGGCTTTTGCGGCAGCAGAAAGATCATCTTTTAACTTTAATCCGTTAGTATTCATAATTTCAATGGCTTTCAAATTTTGAAGTTCTTCTAATGTGGCCTTAGAAGCAGCCATTGGGGCAGAATTAAAAAATTGTGTTCCGCTGAAATAGACTTTATTAGCTGCATCTTTTAAAGACGCTTTGCCAACGAGAGCTGAAATTGGGTAGCCATTTGCCATTGCTTTTCCTAAACAAACCAAATCTGGACTAAATCCAAAAGCATTATGAGAGCCTTTTAGATCAATCCTGAATCCAGTTCTGACGTCGTCAACTATTAGAACAATATTATTTTCACTACATTTCTTTTCAATATGCTTCCAATAACCTTCTTTAGGGAGAGAGCTATCTTTTGAGGTGGGATGATCATATGGACTAGAAATAAAACATGCTATCTCACTACCAAATGACGAAATCATTTCATCAAATTCATCTAAATCATTCCATGAAATTGAAAGAACCTCTTCACTATCAGAATTGATTATTCCTGGATTATTTTTATTCTGCATCCAGCCATTAGCGCCATGATAACCATCTTTAATTTTTAAAATTTTTGATTTTGCAGTCTCTGCTCTCGCAACCATAATCGCTAATTGGGTACTGTCCCCACCATTTTTTCCGAAAAGAGCCCAATCCGCTATATCAACCATATCAGTTAAGGTTTCAGCTAGCTCTACCATTACTGGAGAGGCAACACTAACCGTGTTACCAAGATCGTATTGAATTCGAGCAGCTTTATCTATCCTTGAATTGTTATACCCTAAAATCATTGGGCCCCATCCACAAATCAAATCTAAATATTTATTACCATCTATATCCCAAAAATAAGCATTTTTTGCTTTAGAAAAGAACTTAGGCCCCTCCTCTCTTACAGCAAATTTATAATGACCGAAAATTCCTCCAGGAATTAATTCCTGAGCTTTCAAAAAAAGTTCATCTGATTTTTTTTGTTTTAACTTCATCTATATAAATACCTTACCTTATAAAGTGGCGGAGAGGGAGGGATTCGAACCCTCGATGCAGGATTACCACATACTCCCTTAGCAGGGGAGCGCTTTCAACCACTCAGCCACCTCTCCGGAAGAGCAATTGTAGATTGTTCAAACAGATTGTCTAATAATATCAGCTGCTTTTTCAGCAATCATAATGGAAGGTGCATTTGTGTTGCCGCCTATAAGAGTAGGCATAATAGAGGCATCTATTACTCTAAGATTATCAACTCCTCTAACCCTGAGATTGTCATCTACAACAGCTAAATCGTCAGATCCCATCTTACAAGTACCTACTGGATGATAAAGAGTCTCGCCACTACTTTTAATCCAAGCGTCTAATTCGTCATCACTATCTACGTTAACGTCTAACCCAGGTTTGTACCTATCTCCTCTGTATTTGTCAAAAGCTGCTTGATTGAAAACTCTGATGGTCTCTCTAGTAGCATTTCTTGTATCAATTAGATCTTGCTCTTCAGATAAATAATTTGGATACATCAAAGGAGCATCATCGGGATTTGAACTTTTTAGTTCTAAATGACCTCTGCTTTGAGGTCTTAAAATACAAATTACAGCACTAAAGCCATGTTGATTTGGATCTATAGGCACTCTACCATGTGTATCTTCAGCTATATAAGATGCGTAATGCAGTTGAGTATCTGGAATATCTTTCTCTGGGCTAGATTTAAAAAATGCCCCGGCACTTGTAGGAGGAAATGCTGCATCTCCAGTACCAAAGAGAACATACTTTAAACCTGCCATTTGAGTCCTCAAGAAACTTGCTGACCTATGTAAAGTTATGGGTTGTGTACAATAAAAAGAATTCACCACTGCATAATGATCTTGTAAATTCTTTCCAACGCCTTTTAGCTCGTGTATTACATTAATGCCATGTTTATTTAATTCTGAAGTATCTCCAATGCCGCTATTCATCAAAATCTGAGGAGAATTGATAGCTCCAGCAGACAAAATCACCTCTTTATTTGCCTTCACTGAAAAAGTTTTACCTTTTTTAGTATATTCCACACCAATGGCTTTTTTTTCTTCAAATAAAATTTTATTAACTTGTACATTTATTTCAGTGGAAAGATTTTTTCTTTTCAAAGCAGGATGTAAATAAGCTCTTGCAGAACTCCATCTTCTTGGTCCTCTTCTAGTATCTGCCATAGTATGTTCATATCTTGAAAAACCTTCTTGATTTTCGCCATTGAAATCTTTAGTTAAGGGAAATCCTGCTTGTTCTCCAGCATCAACAAATACGTCTAATAGTTCGTCATGATCGCTCTCCGATTTTTTTACGTTTAGCGGACCCTCAAAACCATGATAATCATTATCACCCTCACCATTAAATGATTCAGCTTTTTTAAAATAAGGTAAAACATCTTCATAAGACCAACCTGTGTTACCTTGTTGACGCCACAAATCATAGTCGTAAGCATGGCCTCTTATATAAACCATAGCATTTATAGATGAAGATCCGCCCCAACCTCTTCCTCTCGGCCAATAAAGTTTTCGATTGTCAGTAGTCTCCTCTGGCTCCGTTTCAAATCCATAATTTAAATCACTTTTATTTGGTACTATTTGAGAAAAACCAGAAGGCATATGTATAAAAAAGTTTTTATCCTTGCCCCCAGCTTCAAGAATTAAAACTGAGTTCTTACCATTTTCAGAAAGTCTATTAGCCATTACGCACCCAGCGCTTCCTGCACCAACAACTACATAATCAAAAGAATTTTCCATATTGTTGTCTCCTTTACATTCGACCATTTAATATATTTTATTTACCTAATAATTACAAAGAAATATACTAAAAAAAATGGGAGAAACAGTAAAAGTAAATGAAATAGACATATGGTGGGAAGATTTTGGAGATCCTAAAAACCCTAGTGTTGTGTTTATAATGGGAGCCTATACAAATTCTCAGGCCTGGCCAATGAGTTTAATCAATCTTCTTGTTCGGAATAATTTTCACGTTGTAAGATTTGATAATAGGGATTCTGGAAAAAGTACCTGGTTTGGAAAAAGAAATTTTTTTGAAAATTTAATAAAATTCATACCAAATTTTATTGTTAAACTTTTTATTAGATACGTAGTTCAATCTAACTATAAGAAATCACGAAATCTAAATAATGTAAAATCACCTTATGATCTAAAAGACATGGCTATTGATACCTTGGCTTTGCTTAAATATCTTAAGATTGAAAAGGCACACTTGGTTGGAGCATCAATGGGTGGACTTATTGCTCAAACTATCGCGCTGGATAATCCTGAAAAAGTCAGGTCTCTTACTCTAATGATTACTTCTCCAGGAATAAGAGATAAAAAATTATCTCAACCAGACCCTAAATTTTTAGAAGGAATGATAGATTCTGCATTACTTATGATTAAAAATAATCAAAAAGAAGCTATGCTAAAAACCTTTAAATCATCTCTTGGCTCAAGATTTTCCTACAATGACGAAGAAATTGAAAAAATGTTTAATATCATAAGTGCCCATGGAACAAATACTTACGCCTTTCATTCTAAGGCTATAGAAAAAACTCCAAGTTACCTAGGTAGACTAAAAAGTATTAAAGCTCCAACATTAATAATAAATGGCTCAGAAGATCCTCTTATTCCTTTGGATCATGCAAAAGCTCTTGCAAAAGGAATAATAAATTCACAGTTATTCATCATGGAAGGAGTTGGTCATGAGCTTCCAGAAGATTTAATGGAAGATATTACAAATAAAATGATAAAAAACTTCAATAGATAAGAATTACTTCCATACTGTAACGAAATCCTCTGTTTTAAGTTCTGGAATTTTTTTAGCTTTCCCATCAGCTGTGCCAATGTATAAATAGCCTATTACTATTTCACTTTCTTTCAAATCAAGTTCCGAAGATATCTCTTTGTTAAATGAAAATTTTCCAGTTCTCCAAATACCTGCGAATCCCATATCATGAAAAGCTAATAGCATGTTTTGACCTGCAGCTGCTGTTGATAGTTGTTGTTCAATAACTGGGACTTTAGGGTGTTCTTTTGTATCTGATACTAAAACAATTACTAGCGGAGCTCTATAAGGTGCGTTTTTATACTTTTCCAATATTTGTGGGTCAATATTACTATCTAATTTTTTTGCTGTATTCGTGAATGCAACAGAAAGCTTATCCAAACCCTGATCAGAGACTTGAATAAATTTCCATGGTCTTATCCATGCATGATCAGGTGCTCTTAAGGCACATTTATAGGCAATTTCTAGTTGCTCTTCGCTCGGAATTGGATTTGTAAGTCTAGGTGAAGAGTTTCTAGTTAATAACGCGTCTATAGTATTCATATCAGCCTAGATCGAAAGCATCATGAAGAGCTCTTACTGCTTCTTCCGCATTTTCTCTTGAAACTACAACTGAAATTTTAATTTCTGATGTTGAGATCATGTCTATATTTATATTTTTATCAGCAAGTGCAGTAAACATCTTAGTTGCTACTCCAGCATGAGACTTCATCCCAACACCCACTACTGATACTTTACTTATTTCCTTTGCAAGCTCGACGTTTCCGCCACCTAGTTCATCAGATAACTCTTTTAATATTTTTGCTGCTTTTTCAGCATCATAATCCTTCACTGTAAAAGTGAAGTCTGTAGTTTTATCTTCTGCAACGTTTTGCACAATTACATCGACTTCTATTCCTACATTACTAATTGGAGATAAAATTTTTGCTGCAATCCCTGGTACATCAGGAACATGTCTAATAATTAACTTCGAATCGTTTTTTGTATGAGTCACACCTGAAATTATAGCGTTTTCTAAATTTTCGTCTTCTTTATCAATCAAAGTACCTTCTCCTTTATTAAAACTTGATAAAACTCTAACAGGCATATTGAATTTGCTTGCAAACTCAACTGATCTTATTTGAAGAACTTTAGCACCTAAACTTGAAAGTTCTAACATTTCCTCAAAAGATAATTTATCTATTTTTTTTGCTCTATCATAAACCCTTGGATCAGTTGTATATACACCGTCTACGTCAGTATATATTTGGCATTCATATGCTTTCAAAGCAACAGCCAAGGCAACAGCAGAAGTATCTGATCCACCTCTTCCTAAAGTAGTAATATCACCTGATTCATTAATGCCTTGAAATCCTGTAATAACAGGTACAATTCCTTTTTTTAAATCTTCTTGCAACACACTTATGTCTATTGAATTTATTCTTGCCTTTCCATGAATTTGATCAGTTTTTAAACCTAATTGAAAAGCGGTATAAGATTTTGATAAAAAGTTTTTTTCTTTCAAAGCCATTGCTAATAAAGCGACTGAAACTTGTTCACCGGAGGAAATTAAAGCGTCGTATTCCCTGGGATCAGGCTCTGATTGAACCTCTTTAGCAAGATCTATCAAACGTTGTGTTTCTCCCGCCATTGCAGATACAACTGCAACAACCTCTTTGCCATCTTGAACAGATTGCTCTATCAAGTTTGCAACTGCTTGTATTCTTTCAATATTGGCTAGCGAGGTACCACCAAACTTTTGAACAACTAAATTTGAAATCATGTTTGATAATTTTAATTTAAGAAATGATTAACTTCTGCGAGGGCAAGATCTATTTTTTCAATATCTCCGCCGCCTGCTTGAGCAAAATCTTGCTTGCCACCACCTTTGGCATCCATCAAATTTGAGCAAAAGTCTAACAAATTTCTTGCGTCGATCGTATCTGTTAAATCTTTTGATACAGAAACAATTATCATTGCTTTGGAATGAAAATTTCCAGATAGAACTATCACAGCTTTTCCGATGGAATTTTTTAAGGAATCTAAAGGCCCTCGCAGACTAGATAGGTTTATATTATCTATTCTTTTCACAAGGATATTCATTTCTTTAATTTTTATAAATTCTTCTCGAAGATTTAAAATCAA
>CABZES010000018.1 GCA_902524805.1 uncultured SAR86 cluster bacterium
TTTGATCTAATTTTTCTGAGTTTGAACAAACTTCTAATATTTCAGTTACTTGTTTTTCATCAAAGTGACTTTTTAAGTTATTTTCAAATTTTGAAAGTAAAACTGGTATTCCTTCTTCTCTTCTTCTTCTATGTCCAATTGGATATTCAACCTCTATTTTTTCTGTTGAAGATCCGTCGCTGAAGAAAATTTGTATTGAATTTGCGATAGAGCGTTTATCGGCTTCTAGATACTCTTTGGTATACCTTTTGTCTTCTTCGATAACCATTTTTTTTCTAAGTGAGTCTATTCTTGGATCAGCTGCAGCATCGTCTTCATAATCCTCTGCTATTAAGTCTCCCTTGAGCAATCCTATTGCGGTCATATATTGAATACAGTGATCTCTATCAGCTGGATTATTTAAATTTCCTTCTTTGCTTATAATACGAATTGCAGATTCATGAGTGGTGATGACAATTTTCTCTACTTCTTGTAATCTATTTATTACTTCAGGATGCAAAGTTACAGCAGCTTCAACCGCGGTCTGAGCGTGAAACTCAGCAGGAAATGATATTTTAAATAGTATATTCTCCATGACATAACTTTTGAATTCTTGCTTGATTTTAAAATCATTACCTTTAAACAAAACGTCTTTAAACCCCCAAGTTGGAGCCGTTATAGCGCTTGGATAACCTATTTGACCTTTCATAGTAAGCATAACTAATTGGAGCGCTCTACTGGTTGCATCTCCTGCAGCCCATGATTTTCTAGGTCCCGCATTGGGACTATGCCTGTATGTTCTTAAACTATGGCCATCTACAAAAACTTGAGATAATGCATTGATTGTCTCTCCTTTTGAAAGTTCAAATAAGGATGCAATCACTGCGGTTGAAGCTAGTTTCACAAGGATTACATGATCTAATCCTACTCTGTTAAAACTATTTTCTAATGCCATTACGCCTTGTATTTCATGAGCCTTAACCATTGAAATTAATACGTCTTTTATTGTCAGAGGATCTTTTCCTTTGAGAATTTTTTGTTGTGAAATAAAATCAGCTGCTGCCAGGATGCCGCCTAGATTGTCCGAAGGGTGTCCCCATTCAGCTGCGAGCCAAGTATCATTAAAATCAAGCCATCTTATGATCGCTCCAATATCCCAGGCTCCTTTTACAGGATCTAAAACATAGTCTGTTCCCGGGACTCTAACTCCATTTGGAACGACGGTGCCTTCAACATGAGGGCCAAGCAACCTTTTACAGTCAGGAAAAGAAAGAGCGAGTATCCCACAACCCAGAGTATCCATTAAACAATATCTAGCTGTTAATAAAGCTTCTTCGCTCTCTATATTAAAACTAAGAGCATAATCTGCTATTTTGTTTAAAAGCCCGTCAGGCTCTTGACGAACATTACTTTCGACAGTTTGTGACATTTAAATAATTATCTATCTTCTAAAGGAACCCATTCGGAATAATCGGGTCCAATGTATTCTTCGCTAGGTCTTATAATCCTATTGTCTGCTCTTTGTTCAAAAATATTAGCAGCCCACCCTGCTGTTCTTCCAATAACAAATAATGGTGTAAAAAGCTTAGTTGGAATGCCTAAATAGTGATAAGCAGAGGCCATAAAAAAATCTGTATTAGCGAACATGTTTTTTTCTTCGTCCATTGTTCTCTCAATTTCTTCTGAAACTTGATAAAGAGTTTCATCTCTTCCAGACTTACTAAGTTTTTCAGCCCAATTTTTAATAATTTTGTTTCTTGGATCCTCTGAGCTGTAGACTGCATGGCCAAAGCCCATTATTTTTTCTTTATTTTCTAACATCTCTAGAACTGCTTTATGAGCTTCTTCTCTTGATGAGTATTGCTCAATCATTTCCATTGCCGCTTCATTAGCTCCTCCATGAAGAGGACCTCTTAAAGTTCCAATTGCGCCCGTAATACAGGAATGAATATCTGACAAAGTTGAAGCGCAAGTTCTTGCGGTAAAAGTAGAGGCATTGAATCCATGCTCAGCATATAAAATCAATGATGTGTCTAAACAACGTATTTCGTCTTCAGAAGGATCTTTATCAGTAAGTAAAGATAAAAAATGACCACCAATAGTTTCATATTCTGTTTCAAGGTTGACCCTTTTCCCTTCATGAGAAAATTTATACCAATAAACAATTATTGATGCCAAAGATGCAAGAATTCTATCTGCTGAAGAATTTTGATTTTTGAAATCTCCCTCAGGCTCAAGATTTCCTAACATTGAGCATCCAGTCCTCATAACATCCATAGGATGAGCCGAAGCCGGAATATTTTCTAAAACTTCTTTGAGTTCGTTTGGTAAAGCTCGTAAATTTTTTAATTTATTTGTGTAAATTGAATATTCTTCTTTATTGGGTAAATTTCCGTACAAAAGCATATATGCTACTTCCTCAAAAAAAGCTTTTTCTGCTAAGACTTCAATTTCATAACCACGATAGGTAAGACCTTTTCCAGCCTTTCCAACCGTCGATAAAGAAGTTTTGCCGGCTACCTGTCCACGAAGGCCCGCTCCCTCAAGTTTTTTTTCTGCCATGTAATTATTCCTCAGAAAACAGCTTATCTATTTTTTCTTCGTACGTATGATAGTTCAGTACGTCATATAATTCATCTCGAGATTGCATTTTTTTTAATTTATTTTCTACTGTTCCTTTTTTAAATATCTCTAAGTAGACTTCTTCTGCTGCTTGAGACATTGCCCTGAAAGCGCTCAATGGATGAAGAACCATTTTTACACCTGCTTTCGAAAGATCTTTATCAGTATATAAAGGTGTCATACCAAACTCTGTGATGTTAGCAAGGATTGGTACTGGAATATTTTCAGAAAGCATTTTGTAATCCTCTAACTTCGTTATTGCTTCTGGAAAAATAGAATCGGCTCCTGCCTCTATATAGGCATTTGATCTTTCTATAACTCTCTCAATACCCTCTGTAGCTAAAGCATCTGTTCTTGCCATGAGCATAAAATCTTTAATAGAGCTATCTTTGGCAGCTTTTATCCTATCTATCATTTCGCTTTCAGAAACTATTTCTTTATTAGGTCTATGTCCACATCTTTTATTAGCGACTTGATCTTCGATATGTATTCCACTTGCACCAGCTTGGATCATATCTTTTACCGTTTTAGATATGCTAAGAGCAGAACCCCAACCAGTGTCGCAATCAACTAAGACAGGAAGATCACAAACTCCTTTTATTCTCCTAAGGTCTTCTAATACATTTTCTTTTGAAGTCATGGCCAAATCAGGAATACCATAACTTGCATTGGCAACCCCTGCTCCAGACAGATACAAAGCTTTTAAACCAGATTTTTCGGCCAGTAAGGCGGAATAAGCATTAATAGCACCAACTATTTTCAAGGGTTCATCTTTTTTTAGTAAAGAAATTATACTTTCAGACATTTATGTATATTCTAGCAAATGAGTCTTCAGTTCTTCATGATTTTCAGCTGTCAAGAATGATGGATATTCTTCCTTGATGTGATCTGGTGCCTGAAAAAATATACCTTTATCTGCAGTTTGCAACATATTTATATCATTATATGAATCACCAGCTGCAAGAACATTGAAATTAAGATTTTTTAATGCTTCGATAACTTTTTGCTTATTATTTTTTTGCCTAATTGAATAGTCGACAATCTGATCATTCTTAACTTTGAGGTGATGACAAATAATTGTTGGATAATTCAATTTCTCAACCAAAGGCCAAGCTAATTCATAAAAAGTATCTGAAACGATGCTCACTTGAAAATTTTGTCTAGCCCATATTAGAAAATCTTCAGCTCCATCAAAAGGCTTCATGCTTCTAACAATTTCGTGGATATCGCTTAGTTTAATATTTTTTTCATTAACTACATTCATTCTGAGAGACATTAGCTCGTCGTAATCTTTTAAATCCTGAGTTGTAAGCATTAACTCTTCAGAGTTTGTCTCCTTAGCAACATACTGCCAAATTTCGGGTATAAGAACTCCTTCAAAATCGAGACAAAGGAAGTTCAATTTTTATCTCCTTAGAAGCTTAGTAGAATCAAATACTTTATCTAGTTCCTTTTTTGATTTAGTTGCGCAAGCTTTGGCAACAATATCTTTCGTTAAATGAGGAGCAAACATATTTATAAATTCAAAAAGATGACTTCTTAGATAAGTGCCTCTCCTGAAGCCCATATATGTTGTTCCTGAGTCAAATAAATGATTTGCATTTATAGCCACTAAATCCCCATCTTCTTTTTCGTTAAATGCCATACTTGCAATGATTCCAACTCCTGTTCCCATTTTTACATATGTTTTGATAACATCGGCGTCTGTTGCTGTAAAAACTACATTAGCCTTTAAACCTCTTTCGAAAAACGCTCTATCTAAGTCATTACTTCCTGTAAAACCAAAGACGTAGGTTACTATTGGAAAATTAGCAAGATCTTTAAGTTTTATTTTTGGTATCTTAGATAAAGCATGCCCCTTGGGAACAATAATACTTCTAGACCACTTATAACAAGGCATTTTTATAAGATTTTCGCCTTTCTCATTTGTTTCTGTCCATAAAGCAATATCAACCTCTCCTCTAGCAGCCATTTCAACCGATTCATCGGGAGTACATTGATGCATTTGAAAATGTACATTTGGATATTTTTTTACAAACTTATCTACCACTTTAGGTAATGTAAATTTAGCTTGAGTATGAGTAGTAGCAATGCTTAAGGTTCCGTAATCTTCATCAGAAAATTCAGTTGCTGCGTGTTTAATTCCATCTACAAGTGCCAATATTTCTTCTATTTGAGTCAATATTTTTTGACCGACAGGTGTAACGCTAACCAAATGTTTGCCTGATCTTTCAAATAATTCTATTCCTAGCTCTTCTTCAAGCAGCTTTATTTGCTTACTTATACCTGGCTGAGAGGTATATAAAATTTTAGAGGCTTGAGAAACGTTTAAGTTACTTCTAGCTACTTCCCTTACATAAACTAGTTGTTGAAACTTCATAATTAATTATTATTGTAATTTTATAAAAAATATATTTTTTATAATAAACTAAAATAAAAGAAAATTAAATGGTAAATAATTTCAATACTGTATATAATTACAGTTATGGAAAATTTAACAACTAGACAACAAGAAATATTCGATTTCATTAAAAAAGAAATAGAATTTAATGGTTACCCCCCTACCAGATCTGAAATAGCTAAGGTTTTTGGTTTTAAATCGCCAAATGCAGCAGAAGATCATCTAAAAGCATTAAAGAAGAAAGGAGTTTTAAATATTATTTCTGGAGCCTCTAGGGGAATTTCAATAAATAAGGAAGACATTGGAATCCCTGTGATTGGTCTAGTCAGTGCGGGTGGACCAATTCTTGCTCAGGAAAATATTGAAAAAAGAATTCCATCATCACAAAATATTCTCTCTCATGGGGTGGATTTTTATTTGAGAGTGAAAGGAGACAGCATGATTGAAGCAGGTATTTTAGAAAATGACCTTATCGCAGTAAATAAGAAAGCTCAAATCAAGAAAGGCTCCATTGTAATTGCAAGAATTAATGATGAGGTAACAGTAAAAACTCTTAAAAGCATTTCACCTGAATTAGTAATCCTTCAACCTGAAAATTCTAATTATTCCGATATTGAAGTTAATCCCAAAGTAGAAGAATTGTCCTTTGAAGGTACTTGTGTAGGGCTACTTAGAGATTTTGCTTAAATGGTTTTAAAACTTTCTATAGATAAGGCCTCCTTTATCAAAGCCTCTTGATCTTTATTTTCTAGTTTATAAAAATCATTTGGACATTCTATTTCTTTATCTCCACATTTTATAAATTTAACAAATTTAAAAGCTTTTCCTGGTTTTCTTATCTTTATTCCAATAGGTTTATTCGATTCAGGATGAAAACCTATAATTCTTAAACTTTTAAGAACAAAAAGTCTTGTTTCGTTATTTTCATAATCCATCTGATGAGGATCATAATAAGAAACTTTTGGATTTTTAGGTTTATCCTCAGGTGGAAGTTTAGTAGCTTTGTTGAATCCATCAAATTCTGTATATTCACCAAATCTACCATTTTTGAGCATTACTGGAATTCCACTATTTGGTTCAGTAAATAAAATATTTTCGCCAGAATCTCTCTCGATAAGTTCTACCGCCCTATTAAGACCAATATCTAATAAGTTTTCGTCGTCATCAGGAGAACCAAATAATTTTTTTTCATCTTTCATAGTCCAAACACAAGGACCATTGATACTAATATCTGCAAAAACTTTATCTTCGTAATCTGGGTGTATTCCAATTTCCTTTGGTAAAACTTGATAGGTTTCCCATTCAATATTGAATTCAAAGGGTTTTTTGGTCCATTTACACTCAGAGCAGCCAACAAAATATCCCCATGCGCCTGACTTAAGACTCAATTCTGAGGAACATTTTGGGCAGTCTCTTCGGACTTCTCCTCTTTTATTTTTTGGAAAAATAACTTCGTAAAGTTCGTCGTTTAATAAATCTAAAACTTGCCTAGTTTTAAATTCATCTTTATTGCTAATTTCAATATCATTAATTTTTCTATTAAGATAATTTTGCAATTCCTCCCAAAACTTATCTAAGACATCTTGCCAATGTAAATTACCTGCAGCTATTTCATCTAAACTATTTTCCATTTCCGCTGTAAATTGAGTTTCAATAAAAAAATCTTTAAATATTGATTTTAAATATGAAGTAAGAATTCTTCCTAAATCAGATGGCGCTATTGATTTGGCTCCATAAGCATACTTTTTATCTCTCAATCCTTTTACTGTTGAAGCGTAAGTTGAAGGTCTTCCAATACCTTCTTCCTCCATTCTTTTTATAAGTGAAGCTTCAGAATATCTATTTGGAGGAAGAGTAAATTTTTGTTCTGTATTTTCTTTGATAAGTTCTAAATTAACTCCTTCTAATAAATTGTCAGGAAATTGAATATCACTATCTTTATCTTCTTTAGTAAGAATTTCAAAACCTAAAAATAAATTTTTTCTAGAAGCTGCCCTAAATAGATACTTATTATCATCGGAAGAAATAGTAAGATTTTTTCTTTCATGTTTTGAGTTAACCATTTGACTTGCAACTGTCCTATTCCATATCAATGTATAAAGCTTTTGTTCATCCTGACCTAAATTTAAATTTTGTGGTGTAAGTGAAATATTAGTAGGCCTTATTGCTTCATGAGCTTCTTGAGAATTTTGAACCTTAGACTTATAAACTCTAACTTGTTCAGATAAAAACTCTTCTTTAAATTCTTTTTTAATCAAGTTTCTTATTTCTTGAAGTGGTGGTGGTCCTGGCTTTTCTTCAGAAAAAGGCTCACCTGTATTAGGTGAAGTGCTAATTGAAATCCCATCTGTCCTTAAATAAGTTATTAAACCATCTTCATACAAATTTTGAGCACTGCGCATAGTTCTGTCTGCTGTAAATCCTAAAGAACTTGCTGCAGACATTTGCAAAGTAGAAGTTCTAAATGGAGCTTTAGGAGAACTAGATTGTGGCTTGGTTTCAATTTTTGTAATTGAAAAAGTTTTTTCTTTGAGATTTTGAACAAGGTCTTTTACATCCTTTTCATTATTCAAAGGATTTTTTTGAGTATTTATTCCATTTGCTTCGATGAGATCTGCATCAAGCTCAAAATCATTAAATTTAAATTTAGCCTTTATTGGCCAATATTCCTCTGCAACGTGAGCATCTCTTTCATCTTCCCTTTCACAAATTATTCTTAAAGACGGAGATTGCACTCTACCAGCTGATTTTGCTCTTGAGACATGTCTCCATAAAAAAGGAGATACTTTAAATCCAATCAGATGATCTAGCACCCTTCTAGTTAAGTAAGCATCCACAAGATTTTGATCTATTTCTCTTGGGTTTTCTATCGCTGTTTTTATCGCTGAAGAAGTAATCTCGTTAAAAGTAATTCTTTTGGTTATAACTCTGTCTAATATTTTTTTGCTTTTAAAGTCATCTTGTAGATGCCATGCTATAGCTTCTCCCTCCCTATCTGGATCTGTAGCTAAATAAACACAGTCAACCTCTTTACAGAGCTTTCTAATTTCTTTTATTGTCTTCTTTCCTTTTGGAGTTTCTTTCCATTTTAAGTCAGTCCAATCATCTGGATTCACAGCATCGTCATCATCTGGTAAATCTCTAATATGCCCCAAACAAGCTTCGACCCTCCAATTATCAGCTGGAAAGTTTTTATCTAAAAATCCGGTAATTTTTGTTGCTTTTGCACCAGACTCAACAATGACTAGATTATTCATTCTTTTTTAATATCTGATAATTTTGATTAACTTGTCAAGTAGAACTAATTTCTAAACAATCTTGAAGAAGCTCATTTCCGCGAAAAACAAAACCTGAATAGAGTTGTATTAAATCCGCTTTTAATTTAAATCTATTTAAAGCGTCTTCTTTAGTCATGATGCCCCCTGATGCAATTATATTTGTCTCTTGGCCAACTATTGATCTTACAAATTTCAAAGATTCTTCAGCTTTATGTCTAAGTTGAGAGCCACTCAAACCCCCAGGAATCTTGTAATCGTGATCTAAGGAGGTATTTGTTAAAATAAATCCATCAACTCCAGACTGTTTACAATATGTAACAATCTTTTCAAGATTATCAATTGATTCATCAGGAGAAATTTTTACGATGATGGGCTTTTTGGCTGAAAAGCCTTTTGAAATTTGCTCGCGTTTATTCATTATCTTATCTACTAAATTATTAAAATAATCATCTTTTGTTAAATTTCTTAAATCTTTAGTATTAGGTGAAGAAATATTGATTGCAAAATAGTCGCCAACATCTTTAAAGAAGTCCATTAAATGCAAGTAATCTTCATGCGCTCTATCAATCTTAATATCCTTGCCTTTACCAATACTTATTCCCAAGATGCCATCAAAATTCTTTTTATTTTTCTCTATATTCTTCAATGCTTTAAATGCCCCAATATTATTAAATCCAAGAGAATTGATAATTGTCTCTTGATCATTGAATCTATATAGCCTAGGTTTAGGGTTTCCTGATTGCGGTTTAAGAGTCACCGTTCCCACTTCAACAAATCCAAAACCTAATTTACCGAGGATATGAAAATAGTTGGCATTTTTATCTAAGCCTCCAGCCACTCCTACTCTATTAGGGAAATTTAATCCCATTAAATTAATCGAATTAATTTCTTTAGTTTTCTTTGGAAACAAAGCATCAAGCAAGTTTAAATGGCTTATTATTTTTAGTGCTTCTAAAGAGAATTTATTGCTTTGTTCAGGAGGTAAGTATCGAGAAAACTTTAATGCAAAATTATTAAAACTCAATTATTTCATCCTAATCACTAAGCGCATCTATCGCTGCAAGTGTTTGAATTAAACTGGAGAAAATTGGAAGCACTGATCTCCAAAAAGCTAATCTTGATAATTCAGTTGTATCTTGTGGAACAATAATTACCGTACCTGGTTTCAGTGGGTTTCTTGTAAACCATCCATCATTTGGTTTTGATGCTTGACCATTAGGTAACAAGTAAAAAATATTATCTTCGTCTGCACTGTCTTTCATTCCGCCAGCAAGTTTTAGGTAATCTCTAAAACCTAAGTCATTTGAATAAACATAAGAACTTGGTGATAAAACCTCTCCAGAAACAGTAACGGTAGATTTTTTCTTGGGCATGATTATCCTGTCTTGGTCTCTTAGCACTAAATCTAAATTCTTAATTCTGTCTTGATCAAATTCTGTTACCACTCTTCCCAAAGGTCTGGCATCTTTGAGTTGTTTAACGATATTTCCAATCAATCTTATTGCTAAATCTGGCGAACTTACTTCAGAGAATTGACCTGTTTGAATTGCTCTGGCAATTCCCCTTTCTAAATCATTAGCAGCTCTTAACAAGGCATCTTTTTCTCTTTTTGCAACAGCTGTTCTTAAAAAAATTCCTGCCTCTATGTATGCTTCGTTAGTGTATCCCCCAGCTCGCTCAATTAATTCTGATAAAGTTTCTCCGCTTTCAAGGTAATATTTACCTGGATTAACAAATGCTCCTTCTAGTTTAACGCTCTCTCTTCTATCTTTGTTAGCATCAACTGATATGGAAGGTAGACGATCAATAAATATTGAGTCTCCAGCTAGCAACGGAAAATCTTTAAGTTGTTCGTAAGAAAATTCTTTTACGAAAATTGAATTATCAAGTGCTTCTCTTGTCAAAATTATCTTGTTTTTATCTGCCAAAGGCTTAAATCCAGATGCAAAAGATAGTAAATCATTAAAGTCTTCGTTTTTGTTTAGCTCAAAAATAGCCGCTCTATTTACTTCCCCAAAAATTTTTACTTGCATTCCTATTGAATTTATTAACAAAACATCGCCTGATTGAATTTTAATATTTGAAGTTGAGTTTCCTTTGATGAACAATTCATATAAATCTAATTTACCAACAATTTCGTTGGATCTTTTTAGAGAAATATTTCTCAATGATCCAGATTCATTTGGACCGCCAGATTCAAACAAAACAGTAGAAAGAGAAGAAAGAGCATTTAAATTATAACTTCCTGGATTTATAGATTGTCCTACAACAAAAACTTGAACAGGCCTAACTCTTAGCAAAGAAATATAAGCTTTTGTGCCTATTAGAGATGCTTCAACAATCTGATCTAACTCTTCTTGCGCTCTTTTATAAGATAGGCCAGAAAAATTAACCGTTCCTAACTCTCTTAAAAAAACATTCCCTTCTCTATCAATTTTGACTTTTTTTGATGACTTTATTGAACCTGAAAAATTTATCCTAAGCTCATCTCCAGGTCCTAAAATATAATCTGCTGGAGCTGATTGAACGATATCAGATGTTTTGGTTTTTTTATAATCTTCAAAAAGATTGTATCCAAATGGTTTTGGGATTATCGAGCCATACTGATCAAACTCTTTTTGCAAAAGATCATATCTATCAAGGTCACTAAATTTTTCATCTTGATCTTTTTCTTCATCTTCCTCTTCATCTAATATTGAATCTGATTCAGGAAAAGACTGATCAGTATTAATCCTTTGCAATACAGAATTTCTAACTGATTCTGGAAGCTGATCTAATTGATCTTGATATTGAGAAAAATCTTGAGAATAAATAAAAGAAGATCCGAGTAAAATAAGAATTAAATGTGCAACTTTTTTAATCATGAATATTCACTAAAGGATTTCCCCAAGATAATTTAGTTCTACAAGCTTCAAAATAATCATAGTTTAAAGGATGTATGAGCTGATAAGAAAGATCTTTTTGAGAAATTTTTATTTCAATATTCTCTT
The DNA here is from genome assembly GCA_902524805.1 of uncultured SAR86 cluster bacterium. GTDB lineage: Bacteria > Pseudomonadota > Gammaproteobacteria > Magnimaribacterales > AG-339-G14 > CASICS01. The sequence continues at coordinate 11,271 of CABZES010000018.1, forward strand.
TGATTTCTTCATCGGTGTAGCCGTCTATCACAATAGATGCATTATTTTTATTAGCCAGCTTAATGGTTAATTCTTCTTGAGAAGGAATAACCAAAGGGTTTGAAGCAGAACTTTGAGAAAACATAGGCATAATGGCAAAGACAGATAAAGTAGGATGTATTATTGGTCCTCCGCCAGAGAAACAATACCCAGTAGAGCCAGTTGCAGAACTTACAATAACTCCATCTGATTTATGATTAGATATTAATTTATCTCCTAGATAAATAGAAAAACTCATCATCTCTGCTACTTTTCCAGAATGGAATACTGCTTCGTTAACCGCTATTTTTTTATCTTTACTGCTGAGTGTAACTTCCAACAAAGGTCTTTGTTCACTTACAGAGTTACCACTAAATATTTTAGGAAGCTCATGTTCTATGGATTCTAAATCTATGTCTGTTAAAAAACCCAATCTTCCAATGTTGATGCCAAGGAAAGGAATTTTTAGGTTCAAAAGGTTCCTTATAGTGCTAATCATTGTTCCATCTCCTCCAATAACTAAAACTAAATCGCTATTAGTTTCAGAAATTTTCTTTGATAAAGAATCAGTATTTATTGAAAGAACATTAATAACTTCAACGTTACAATCATTACTAGTTTTTAAACAAGCCTCTAAAGCCGCCTCGTATTTCCTAGAGACAGAGTGCACTATAGATATTTTTTCGATTTTAGACATTTATCTTTCTAATTTATTACATTATTAATCATTTCTTACATCTTTGA
>CABZES010000019.1 GCA_902524805.1 uncultured SAR86 cluster bacterium
TTTACAAAGATTTTAAAAGATTCTTCTGCAGTTAGGATTTTTGAGGAAGAAGAAATATTTTCAGATAAAGTATGTGAAATTAAAATAAAAAAGGACAAAGAAAGAAGAATTTTTATTTGCATTTATTGATATAACTTTTTTACAGTTTGATAGTCTTAATTTCTATCTAAGTAAATATTCTGATGATAAAGTCTTAAAATAACAATATATTCTCAATAAATGTCTAAAAAAAGAAAATATTCATCTCCTCTCGTAGACGGACCTCTTCAGGCTACTTCTAGATCAATGCTGCGAGCCACTGGATTCAACGATGAAGATTTCACCAAACCTCAAGTTGGTGTCGCTTCAACTTGGTCAATGGTTACTCCCTGCAATATGCATATTAACGACCTTGCATCTTTAATTTGCGAATCTATCAATGAACAAGACTTAAAGTCAGTCTTATTCAATACCATAACAATTTCAGATGGAATATCTATGGGAACCTTAGGTATGAGATATTCTTTAGTTTCTAGGGAAGTTATAGCTGATTCAATTGAGACTGTTGTTCAATGTCAGTCCTTTGACGGAGTAGTCGCAATAGGCGGGTGTGATAAAAATATGCCTGGGTGTCTCATGGGACTTGCTAGATTGAATAGGCCATCTATTTTTGTCTACGGTGGCTCAATAAAGCCCGGAGAAAACCATACCGATTTAGTTACTGTTATGGAGGGAATTGGTAGTTATAGTAGTGACAAAATTTCAGAAGACGAATTAATTGCAATTGAAAAAACGGCTCTTCCTGGGCCGGGTTCTTGTGGCGGAATGTATACGGCAAATACTATGGCTTCTGCAATTGAAGCTCTTGGAATGAGCCTTCCTGGAAGTAGCTCTCAAGACGCTATTTCAAATGAAAAAAAACTAGATTGCAAAAGTATAGGAAAAGCTATAGACAATTTACTAGAAAAAGATATTAAACCTTCTGACATTATGACTAGAAAAGCATTTGAAAATGCTATTAGAGTCATTATTGCTTTGGGGGGCTCAACTAATGCAGTTTTGCATTTGATAGCAATGGCCAAAAGCATCAATGTGAAATTAGAAATAGAAGATTTTGAAAAAATAGGCGTTTCCAGTCCTCTTATGGCAGATCTTAGGCCATCAGGTCATTATCTAATGTCTGAATTAAATGAGATAGGCGGCATTCAACCATTAATGAAAACTCTTCTAGATGCAAAATTATTACATGGAGATTGTCTGACCGTAACAGGAAAAACCCTTGCAGAAAATTTGAAAGATGTGAAGCCGTATCCGGCAAACCAAAAGATAATATCTTCCTTAGATAAGCCAATTAAAAAAGACAGCCATTTAAAAATTTTGAAAGGTAATTTAGCTGAAGAAGGCGCTGTTGCTAAAATTACAGGAAAAGAAGGTTTGAATTTTACAGGAAAAGCTAAAGTGTTTAATTCAGAGGAAGAAACTTTGGAAGCAATTTATGGATCCAAAATTAAGTCAGGCGATGTAATAGTCGTTAGGTATGAAGGCCCAGTTGGGGGTCCTGGCATGAGGGAAATGCTTAAGCCTACCTCAGCGATTATGGGACAAGGATTGGGAGATAAAGTAGCTTTTTTAACTGATGGAAGATTTTCAGGCGGCTCGCATGGGTTCGTAGTTGGGCACATAACTCCAGAAGCAGCAACAGGAGGTTTGATTGGAATATTAGAAGATGGTGATGAAATTACTATAGATGCTGAAAAGGGAACAATCGAGGTTAATTTAACGGAAGAAGAGATTAGTTCAAGAAAGAAAAAATGGTCTAATCCAAAGCCCAGCCCAGACAAGGGAGTTCTTTCGAAATATGCTAAAACGGTTAAATCAGCTTCTGAAGGAGCAGTCACAGATTAGTTGATACCACTTGTAAAATAAAATTAGTTGCCCATAATATTTATATGTCTAAAACAATAAAACTAACTGACGAAAATTTTGACCAAGAAATATCTAGTAAAGATGTGCCCGTACTCGTTGATTATTGGGCAGAATGGTGTGGCCCTTGCAAAATGGTTGCTCCGATACTTGAAGAAGTAGCTGAGGACTTAGATGGCAAGTTGCTCATTGGAAAAGTAGATGTAGATCAAAACAAAGATTCTGCTTTAAAACAGAAAGTTATGAGTATTCCGACACTAGTTTTATTTAAAAATGGGGAGCCCATAGATCAAAGAATAGGGGCATTGACTAAAACACAACTTGAGGATTTCTTAAACCAGCATATTTAACTAGTTGCACTAGACTAGTTTTTTAATAGATGTTTAAATACATTTTTTAGCTAACCGCTAACGACTTCCAGAATTCATTTTTATTATTTAACAATTTTTATGCATTTAGGCGAACTTAAAGCAAAACCAATAGACGAACTCCTTTCCATAGCAGGGGAAATGGGCATTGAGAATATTGCAAGATCAAAAAAACAAGATGTTATTTTTAGTATTCTAAAAAAACATTCTAAGTCCGGCGAAGATATAGAGGGCGAAGGAGTTTTAGAAATTTTAAACGATGGGTTTGGATTTTTAAGATCTCCAACTGGCTCATATGTTGCAGGCCCTGACGATATTTATGTTTCTCCAAGTCAGATAAGGCGTTTCGGTTTAAAAACTGGAGATTCAATCTCAGGAAAAATTAGACCCCCTAAGGATGGAGAGAGATACTTTGCTCTTCTAAAAATTGACCTTATAAATTTTGAAGCTACAGATAAGACAAAAACAAAAATCGCCTTTGAAAACCTCACTCCTTTATTTCCAGAAGAAAGAATCGTTATGGAGTCTGGTAATGGGACCACTGAAGATTTATCTGCAAGAATTATAGATTTAATATCACCTACTGGAAAAGGTCAAAGAGGTCTTATAGTTTCTCCTCCAAAAGCGGGTAAAACTCTTTTGCTTCAAAGTATTGCTCATTCCATAGAAAAAAATAGTCCCGATAGTACTTTAATGGTGTTATTAATTGACGAGAGACCAGAGGAAGTAACAGATATGATAAGGACGGTTAAAGGAGAGGTAATAGCAAGTACCTTTGATGAGCCTCCATCTAGGCATGTGCAAGTAGCAGAGATGGCAATCGCTAAAGCAAAGAGATTGGTTGAAACTGGCAACGATGTGATTATTTTGTTGGATTCAATCACAAGGTTAGGCAGGGCTTATAATTCGACTCAAGCTTCTTCTGGAAAAATCTTAACAGGTGGTGTAGATGCTAATGCTTTAGAAAAACCTAAAAGATTTTTTGGTGCTGCAAGAAATATTGAAGGTGGCGGAAGTTTAACTATTATTGCGACTGCTTTAATAGATACCGGTTCAAGAATGGATGAAGTTATTTATGAAGAGTTTAAAGGAACTGGAAATCAAGAAATACACTTGGATAGGGCAATTGCGGAAAAAAGAATATTTCCTTCTATAAATATTAGAAGATCAGGAACGAGACGAGAGGAATTAATTACCGAAGAGGTAGATTTAGCAAGAATAAATATTTTAAGAAAACTTTTACACGATATGGAAGATATAAATGCCACAGAATGGCTAATAGACAAATTAAGAAAACATAAAACTAATAATGAGTTTTTTGATTCGATGAAGAAATCAAAATAACATTTTAATTAACCTGTAAGATTTTTCTCCAAAGCTTTTTTCTTTGAAAACCTCCTGCTTCTCAACAAGAAAATCAATATTTAGAGTTTTTTCAGTCTCTAAATATATAAGTGATTCTTTTTTTAAATAATCATTTTTTCTTAAAAGCAGAAACACTTTTTCAGCCAGCCCTTTGCTAAAAGGTGGATCTACAAATACAACATCATACTTTTCCCCTTGATTAGAATTTTTTAACCAAATTAAGCAGTCCTCGTTAAAAACTTTTATTTTTTGATCCATATCAAACGAAGACAAATTTTGTTTTAAATTTTTATAAAAATTTTCATTTTTTTCCACAAAATGTACTTTTTTTGCACCTCTAGACAAGCACTCAAGTCCCATTGCTCCAGTTCCTGAAAATAAATCCAAACAATTTAAATTATGAAGATCTTGACCTAACCAATTAAAAACCATTTCTTTTGCCCTATCTGGAGTCGGTCTTAAGGTTGTGTCTAAATTATAAGAAAATTTCTTCCCTTTCCATCTGCCTCCTATGATTCTGATTTTTCCGGATTTCATTTTGTTAATTTAAGTTATTTTTTCGTGACATAATAGTTAATCTAAATTTATCGACCCCATGGAAAAAGACTTTCTAGAAATACTCAGAACATTATCGCAGACCGTTTTTGTCTTATCTGCAAACAACGATCAGGAAAGGCATGCAATGACGGTTTCTTCGGTTGCTTCGCTAAGCCTGAAGCCTCCATCCATGATGGTGGGCGTTAATAAAGAGGCATCTATAAATGAGGTTTTAGAAAAAAACTCAAATTTCTGTCTAAATCTTTTAAAAAAATCTCAACAAAATATCGCTGATACTTGCAGCGGAACGGAAGAAGGAGAAAAAAGATTTACAAACGATCTTTGGGTTTCAGATAATCCAGTTTACTTAAGTGATGCTCAATCAAATATATTCTGTAAGGTAATAGAAATAATTCCATTCTCTAGTCACTCAATTATTGTAGGCGAAGTAAAAGAGCTTAAGCATTCAGGGAAAATTGAGCCACTTATTTATCAAGATGGCAAATATCTTTAATTGCATTTCTCTCTAGAACAGATCCATTCTTCATTTATTTTTTTTGCAGTTGAAACATCAACGTAAACTTTGCATGTTGAGCATTTCACCATACTATTTTTGACTGTGTTTGCACTTAAGCTTTTATTTTTAAAAATTTCAGAAACGAAAAAAAGGAATAATATGAATAGTGAAATAAGAAAAAGATTAATCACTTAAAATTTAACTAGCCTGGATTTGAATTTTGCTTAAAGGTCTGCAGTGCTTTTTCGACATCCGCTTTCAAGGCATCTTGACCCAATTCCTGATAAGAGATGATCATTATTTCAAGGGCTCTTTCTACCTGCGGAGTTTTAGGCATGTATTTTAAAACATAGTCTGCTCTTGCCAAAGCAGCAACAAAAGCTTTTCTTTCTATATAAAATTCAGCAACATAAATCTCTTGTTTTGCAATTAAATTCCTCAAATAAATCATTCTCTGCTTTGCATTTCCTGCATACTCACTTTCAGGGAATCTTGTTATAAAATCATTTAAATCTTCAAAAGACTCTTTCGCTTCAGATAATTCTCGTTTATGAGTCATTTCCCCTAAAAAAGGAGCGCTAGCAAAAAGGTCTTTGTCATTATTAAATTTAGCTAAACCCTTAATATAAAAAGCGTAGTCTACGTTAGGGTGTCTCGGATGAAGATTAATGAACCTTTCTGCAGCCAATATTGCTTGATCGTAATTAACACTTTTGTAGTAAGCGTAAACCAGTTCGATTTGCGCTTGCTCTGCATATTTCCCAAAAGGAAACCTTTTTTCTAAGGTCTCTAAAGTTAAAATTGCTGAAACAAAATTTTTGCTTTTAAGTCTTCTTTGCGCCTGAGCATAAAGTTTCTTCTCGGCGATATCTTTTGTAATGACTTCCTGCTCTGAAGCACAACTTAAAAAAAATGTTGGCAATAAGATAGAAAAGACAAGCACTAAAAAATTTAGTTTTTTCAAATATTTCATAAATTTAGATTATCCTATAGGAAGGATTATATATTTGAAAATGCAAAATTACGTAATAAAAATTGTTACATCAGAATATTCTGGAAAAAGATTAGATTTTGTAATTGCAAAATTATTTTCGGACTTTTCAAGATCCAAATTAAAAAATTGGCTAGAATCCGGAGCTATTTTAGTTAATGGCACTCCTCTAATTAAGCCTAGTAAGAAGGTATATGGCGGTGAGGAAATTAAAATTCTTATACAAGAAGAAAAATTAGTTTCTTCACAGCCTCAAAATATTCCTTTCGATGTGGCGCATGAATCCAAAGATTTTTTAATTGTTGACAAGCAAGCTGGCATGGTAGTTCATCCAGGAGCAGGCAATCATCAAAATACTTTACTTAACGCACTTTTATTTAAATTTCCAGAATTAGAAAAATTACCAAGGGCTGGAATAATTCATCGGCTAGATAAAGAGACTTCAGGTTTAATGATTATTGCCCGCAATCAAAATTCTTATAAAAATTTGTCCGAACAAATTTCTGAAAGGTTGGTTAAAAGAACATATCAAGCTTTTGCAGTAGGAAATATTTCTAGGTCAGGAAAAATAGAAGAACCTGTGGGAAGACATCCTAGAAATAGACAAAAGCAAGCTGTTACAGAAAAAGGCAAATACGCTCTAACAAGATATTCGGTGTTGAAAAAATATGGAAATTATACTCATTTGGAAGTGAATCTAGAAACCGGAAGAACGCATCAAATTAGAGTTCATATGAGTCATATTGGGTTTCCCTTGATTGGGGATGCACTTTACGGAAGAAAAAAAAGATTCGCTAAATCAACAAATTCTGATCTTAGAGAAGTAATTGAAAAATTCCCACGTCAGGCCTTACACGCTTCAAATTTAACCTTTAAAGACTTAGTTTCAAAAAATGAAGTAAATTTTGAAAGCTCTCTCCCTAAAGACCTGCTAGATCTGGAGAAAAACTTAGAAAACTTAACTTGAATTTTTCTTGACTTGGCTTCAAGGGGTGTCAAAATTCGCATCCTTATAACGTTTTCAACTATTGTGATACTTAAATGGATAAAAATATGACCTCTGGTGGAGAGGCTTTAATAAAAGCTCTATCGGATGAAAAAATAGATATTATTTTCGGTTATCCGGGCGGTGCCGCATTGCATATTTATGATGCCATATATCAGCAGGATAGAGTTCAACATATTTTAGTCAGACATGAACAGGCTGCCGTGCATGCAGCTGATGGATTTGCTAGAGCTACGGGCAAAACTGGAGTTGCTCTAGTTACTTCAGGACCCGGCGCAACTAACGCTATTACAGGCATAGCAACTGCTTATATGGATTCAATTCCATTAGTAGTTATTTCTGGGCAGGTAGCAAGTCATTTAATTGGTACGGATGCATTTCAAGAAACCGATATGATAGGTATCTCTAGACCAATTGTTAAACATAGTTTTCTAGTTCAAAGTGCTGAAGAAATTCCTGCAATAGTGAAAAAAGCTTTCCACATTGCTTCTTCAGGAAGGCCAGGACCGGTAGTTATAGATGTTCCAAAGGATATGACTGATCCCAAGGTTAAATTCGATTACAAATTCCCGAAAGATTTATATCTTAGGTCGTATCCAATTCTAGGCGAGGCAGATCCATTACAAGTTTCTGAAGCAGTGAAAATGCTTAAAGCAGCTAAGAAACCAGTTATCTATGCTGGTGGAGGAGTAATTCAATCTGATGCTTCGGAAGAGCTAGTGAATTTATCAAAAATGGCTGGAGCTCCAGTTACAAACACGCTCATGGGTTTAGGTGCTTTTCCAGCAACGGATAATCAATTTATCGGGATGCTAGGAATGCATGGCACTTATGAAGCAAATATGGTCATGAGCGAAGCAGATCTTATTTTCAATGTTGGTGCAAGATTTGATGATCGAATAACTAACAATCCAAAAAAATTTGGCCTTGAAGCTAAAAAAATACACATTGATTCTGATCCGTCTTCAATAGATAAAATAATCAATGTTGACGTTGCATTGAATGGAGATGCAAAGTTAGTTTTGGCTCAACTCTGCAAAGAATTTAAAAATTCTTCCATTGAGAATGCCGACTTAAATCCATGGTGGGACCAAGTAGAAGAATGGAGACAAAAGCATGGTTTAAATCACGACATGTTAAATTTAGAAAATCAGCAAGATATTATTCTTCCGCAACAAGTCATTCAGTCGCTCTACAAAGTGACTAAGGGAAAAGCTTTCATAACTTCCGACGTTGGACAGCATCAAATGTTTGCTGCTCAGTACTATAAGTTTGATAAACCAAGAAAGTGGATTAATTCAGGTGGGCTAGGAACTATGGGCTTTGGGTTGCCTTCTGCAATGGGTGTAAAATTTGCTTTTCCTGATGAAGATGTTGCATGTGTTACCGGAGAGGGAAGCATTCAAATGTGTATACAAGAATTATCAACTTGCAGCCAATACTGTTTACCAGTAAAAATTATAAATCTCAATAATAGAGCTTTAGGTATGGTTAAACAGTGGCAGGATATGCAATATGGTGGAAGGTATTCAAGTATCTCTTATGAAGATTCGCTTCCAGATTTTGTTAAGTTAGCCGAATCATTTGGACACGTTGGTCTGAAAGTAGAAAAATTTTCGGATTTAAATGATGCCATGGAAGAGGCTTTTTCTCTTAAAGATAAATTAGTCTTTCTAGATGTTTTAATTGATCCAGATGAACATGTTTACCCCATGTTAGAAGCTGGAGGCTCTATGTCAGAAATGAGAATTAGCAAAAAAGATAAAACTTTCTAATGCTTAGTCACATCGCAATATTAATGGAAAACCAACCTGGTGCTCTTTCAAGAGTGGTTGGGCTATTTTCTCAGCGTGGATACAATATTGATTCCCTATCAGTTGCTCCAACCCAAGATCCAACTTTATCTAGATTGACTATGACCACGTCTGAAAATCCTAAAATAGTTAATCAAATTTTGCGCCAATTGTATAAGCTTGTTGATGTTGTAATGGTTCAAAACCTTTCGGATGCAGAAGCCTACTCAATTGAGTTAGCAATTATAAAATTAGTGTCATCAAGAGAAAAAATTGAAAAAATCATATCCCAAGCTAAGGAATTAGAAGGTAAAATTCTGGACGATAAAGATGGCCACATCATGTTCGAAATATGGGGCGATTCTGCAGATATAGATGCCTTATTGGCATCTTTAAAAGAAGAAAAATTTATAGAAGTAACTAGATCTGGTTTGCTAGGAATGACTAAAGGAAATGTTGCCTTGAAAACAAATGATCAAACAAAAATATCTTACGATTAAGGAGAGGTAATGGAAGTATATTATGACAAAGATGCAAATTTAGATTTGCTAATGGAAAAAACAATTGCCGTTATTGGCTATGGATCACAAGGCCATGCGCATGCTAATAATTTAAAAGATTCGGGGTTAAATGTGATTCTTGGACTTAGAGAAGGCTCTGGTTCCTCAGAAAAAGCAATTGAGGCAGGGTTTAAAGTATTTAGTAATTCGGAAGCTGCTGCAAAAGCCGATTTGGTAATGTTTTTGATTCCTGATGAATTTCAAGGCAAAACTTATGCCGAAGATATTGAACCAAACTTAAAAGAAGGGGCGACAATAGCTTTTGCTCATGGTTTTAACATTCACTATGGTCAAATCAAACCTCGATCGGATCTTGACGTTGTTATGATTGCTCCAAAAGGGCCGGGCCATACCGTAAGGGGACAATATAATATTGGCGCTGGTGTACCTTGTTTGGTTGCCATTCAACAAGATGCCTCGGGCAATGCTTTGGCCAATTCAATTGCTTATGCAAGTGCAATCGGTGGGGGTCGAGCGGGGATAATAAAAACTACTTTTAAAGATGAGACAGAAACCGATTTATTTGGAGAACAAGCAGTTCTTTGTGGCGGTCTGACTTCTTTGATAAGAGCAGGTTACGAAACTTTAACTGAAGCAGGATATCCTCCTGAGATGGCATATTTTGAATGTGTGCACGAAGTAAAATTAATCGTGGATTTAATTTATGAAGGTGGGTTGGCAAATATGAGGTACAGCATATCCAATACTGCAGAGTATGGAGATTATACTTCAGGACCCAAAGTCATAACTGAGGACGCAAAAAAGGCTATGAAAGTAGTTTTAGATCGAATTCAATCAGGCGAATTTGCAGACGAATTTGTTGCTGATGCAAGACAAAGCAACAGTGGGGCAGGTGGACCAGTCATGGAGTCACATCGAAAAGAATCGAGAGAGCACCCGATAGAAAAAGTCGGGGCTGAACTTAGAGGTATGATGCCATGGATAGAAGCAAATAAGTTAGTTGATAAATCAAAAAATTAATTAGTTCAGTTTGAAAGCATGATTTTCTTAGATGGAGCATTAGGAAGCATTCTTCTTGATCGCGCTAAAAAATCGTCTTCAGGTTTATGGTCGGCACAGTTCTTACTCGACGATCCAGAAGCTATAAAATCACTTTACGAAGAGTACATTGGCATTGGTTCTGATTTAATTACGACAAATACTTACTCAACCATTCCCAGTTATCTAAATAAAGAAAAGATATCTGCGAAAATGCCAGAATTAGTTGATATGGCCGGAAAACTTGCAAAAGAAGTTGCTGATCAACATGAACATGTAAAAGTAGCTGGTTCACTGCCGCCTTTGGAAGAAAGTTACAGACCCGATTTGGTTTTGACTGAAGGAGAGGCGCTCCCAATTTATAAAACTTTAATAGAGGGGCTTTTGCCTTATGTAGATATTTTTTTATGCGAAACCATTTCCTCGGTTCAAGAGACGCAAAACGTTTTAAAAGCTTTAGATTTGTATAACAAAGATATTCCAATTTGGCTTTCTTGGACTTTAAAAGAAGATAAAAAAGATTTGTTGAGAAGTGGGGAATCAATTGAAGAGGCTTTTAAGTTTGCTGAGAAGTACAATCCTGAGGCCTACTTATTTAATTGTACAGATCCAAATGCTATTTCATCAGGTTTAGAAGTTTTACAACAACTTACAGACAAACCTATAGGCGGTTATCCCAACGTTTTTTCCGTACCCGATGGCTGGACTTTAGATAATGATGTGGTCACATTGAAAAATGATTTGACCAAAGAAAGTTTTCCAAGTTTTTGTCAGACTTGGAAAGAAAAAGGCGCATCTATTTTTGGAGGTTGCTGTGGCATAGGCCCTGAACTTATGGCTGAGATGATTTCGACTCTGAAGCAGTAAAATTAAATTTTCGCTTACTATCTAAATCTATTTCTTGTACTATGAGCTTCCCATTTGTAATGGGTCTGTAGCTCAGCTGGTTAGAGCGCACCCCTGATAAGGGTGAGGTCGCAGATTCGAGTTCTGCCAGACCCACCAAAAGTTCTTTAAAATCCAGGCGGTCTTTTAAATCCACCTTTTAAATCTCTAACAATCTTTGCAACTTCAATACAGGTCATATCTTCTAAGTAAGGTCCTATTATCTGCATTCCAATGGGTAAGCTATCTTTTGAGAATCCTATTGGGACATTAGTACTAGGAAGTC
>CABZES010000020.1 GCA_902524805.1 uncultured SAR86 cluster bacterium
AGATAAAACTTTATTCATTTCACCAAGAATATGTATTCTAGCAGTATTTGCTTTCTCTAAAGCATCCTGAAGTATTTGTTCATTTATTCCAGCAATTTTTATATCCATTTGAAGGGCAGTAACTCCATCGATAGTGCCAGCAACCTTAAAATCCATATCACCTAAATGATCTTCGTCTCCCAAAATATCAGTTATTACACAATGTTTATCATTTTCTTTGACTAAACCCATAGCAACTCCTGCTACTGGTTTTTTTATAGGAATTCCTGCGTCCATCATTGCTAAGCTTGATGCACAAACGGTTGCCATTGAACTAGAACCATTAGACTCAGTAATTTCAGAAACCACTCTTATAGCGTACTCAAATTCTTCTGGATTAGGTAAAACTGCTTCCAAAGCTCTTCTAGCTAACTTTCCATGTCCTATTTCTCTTCTTTTAGGGCTTCCTATCATTCCAGCTTCTCCAACAGAATAAGGAGGAAAATTATAATGAAGCATAAATGGATCCTTTGAGTCTCCCTGCAAAGAATCGATCAGTTGAGAAAGTTTTAATGAATCCACTGTTGCAACAGAAATAGATTGAGTTTCTCCTCTTGTGAATATCGAAGAACCATGGGCTTGATTTAATATTCCTGTCTCGACGGCAATGGGTCTCACCGCATCTAGATCTCTTCCATCTATTCTAGGCTCGCCATTTAGAAGTCTAGTTCTGACAATATCCGATTCAAGAGCTTTAAATTGATCCGACGTCTCCTTTAAAGCATCTTCATCTTCTTCGTCAATTCCAGCCTTAACGACATCTCTAGCTTCCGCTACTGCTTCTTGCCTTTTGGTTTTCTCCGCGATTTGATAAGCATTTTTTAATAAGTCTGAAGCTTTATCTGAAACCATTTTCTTTAGATCTTCATTTTCTTCTGCCAATTCATATTCTATTGGTGTAATTGTTGCCTGAGACACCATTTCCTCGATAAGTTCGAGACTAGGTTTCATTTCTTGTTGAGCAAATAAAATTGCCCCTAACATCTGATCTTCAGTTAACTCAGAGGCTTCTGACTCAACCATGAAAACTGCATCTGTGGAGCCAGCAATAACCATGTCGAGTTGAGATTCTTTTAAGTCTTTGATGCTTGGATTCAAAACATAGTTTCCATCTATAAAACCCACCCTAGCAGCTGATAAGGGTCCTAAGAAAGGAAGCCCTGAGATTTGGAGAGCTGCTGAAACACCAATCAATGAAATAATATCCGCAGTATCATCGCTATCAATAGACATAACAGTACAAATTACCTGAACTTCTTGAGTATACCCTTTAGGAAAAAGAGGCCTTATAGGTCTATCTATTAATCTGGAAGTAAGGACCTCTGATTCAGATGGTCTGCCTTCTCTTCTAAAAAAACTTCCTGGGATTTTTCCCGCTGCATAAAATTTTTCTATGTAATTTACTGTCAAAGGAAAGAAATTTTGCCCTGGTTTTTGTCCTCCTGCTACTACAGTAACGAGAACTTGTGTATCTCCAGAAGAAGCTAAAACTGAAGCTGTTGCTTGTCTGGCAACCTTTCCAGTCTCTAAAGTAATTTCTCTACCTGCAATAGTTTTAGAACAGGTAATAATATTTGATTTATCCATAATGTTTTTTGTTGATTAGATTGAAATAATCTAAATTATTTTCTTAAATTAAGTTCTTTTAGTAAGGCGCTGTATTTTTTTAGATCCTTTTTTTTAAGGTAATCGAGAAGCTTTCTTCTTTTATTAACCATTCTGATTAGACCCTGACGAGAATGATGATCTTTTTTATGTTCATCAAAGTGGCTCTGTAAGGCAGTTATATTTTCTGTTAATAAAGCAATCTGAACTTCAGGAGATCCAGTATCTCCATTAGATCTGGCATGCTTGTTCATTACTTCTCTTTTTTTATCTGTTCCCAAACTCAAGAACTTCCTCCGTTCCAGTTTTTAATCAATAGTTAATAATCTTTTAGGCTTTATGAAGCCATCACAGTTTTCGATAATTCCTACAAAATTTTTCTTCTTATCAAATAATCTTAGAAATTTATCTTCACTGGTCAATTTCATTTCAACTTTTTGACCTTTTGTTATTTTTTCTATAATTTCTGGTCGGCATTGTATATCATCTAAGCGCTGAAGTGCATCCCCAGGCGTAATTATTTTTTCTTTAAAGTTATCATGATTCAATTCATCAATGATTATAGAGTTATCGATTCCAAAGCCTGCAGACTTTATTCTTCTTAAATTGACAACAGTGCCTAAAGAACCAGCTTTTTTTGAAATATCTTCAGCAAGAACTCTGATATAGGCCCCTTTTCCGCATGTGATCTCTAATTTAAGGATATTTTCATAAAAAGAAATAAAATTAATTTGATGAATTAATATTTTTCTAGGTTCTATTTTTATATCTATCCCTTCTCTTGCGTATTTATAAAAAGGTTTTCCCTTATATTTTAAAGCAGAATAAATTGGAGGAATTTGATTAATTTCGCCAATGAAGTTTTTAATTACTTTTTTTATGTCATTTTCTGAAGGAATAAAATTGGTTTTTTTAATTTCTTCTCCATCTATATCTCCTGTATTAGTCTGAGATCCTAACAAAATTTCAACTTCATAAGATTTTGAAAGATCTGCTAAATAATCGGAAAATCTTGTCATTTGCCCAAGACAAGCAATCAATAATCCTGTAGCAAGAGGATCTAAGGTTCCAGCATGGCCAACTTTTTCAGTCGTTAAAAAATTTTTTAGTTTTCTAATATACTCACCAGAAGAAATACCAGTTGGCTTGTCTAAAACTAAAATACCTGAATACATTCTTAAAACTGATCTTTAAAAAAATCGATGTTAGGTAATTTTTTTAAATTCAAAGATTTCCCTAACATAGTTCTTATAAAGCTCTTAGATTTTTTTAATGCTTTTTCGACGGCAACAGCTTCGTCCTTAGGATTTAAACAAGAATAAAATATTTTTGCGTTGGAAAGATCATCAGTAAGAATAACATTTGTGATGGTAATATTTTTTAACCTTGGGTCATTTACTTTAAAAAGAAATATAGAAGCTACTTCTTTTCTAATTGAGTCAGATACTCTTTGAGATCTTTTAAAAGGATGAGAATCAAACAATTTATAATTTTCTGTGAATTTCTTCTCTTTGGAAGACTTCAATGATATCTCCTTCTTTTATGTCAGTGTAATTTGTGATGCCAATTCCACACTCAGTTCCACTTTTTACTTCTTTCGCCTCATCCTTAAATCTTCTTAAAGAATCTAACATTCCCTCGTGTATAACTGTGTTGTCTCTTAGAACTCTAACGTTTTTATTGGGATAAATAGTTCCGTCTTCTACAATTGAGCCAGCTATAAATCCAAATTTTGGAGATTTAAATATGTCTTTAACTTTGGCTTTTCCTAATATAGATTCTTTTATATCTGGTTCTAAAGAACCTTCAATTACTGTTTTAACTGCGTCAATTAAATCATAAATAATTCCAAAATATTGGATTGAAACGCCCTCTTGTTCAGCAAGAACAATTGCAGCATTTTCTGCTCTAACATTAAAACCAAATATGAATGCTTCTGAAGCTACGGCTAAATTAACATCATTTGGTGTAATTGGGCCCACGGCATCTAATACTATTTTTATTTTTGCTTCCTCGATATTCATATTCAATATCGCTCCCGATAATGCTTCCAGAGAGCCATTAGTATCTGATTTTAAGATTAAATTAATCGAAGGTTTTACGCTTTCACCTGCATTCGCAAAAATATTCTCCATGTTTACAACACTTTTTTGAGCCAGTCTCTTATCTCTTAATTTATTTGCTCTATTTTCGGAAAGTGCTTTTGCTGCTTTTTCATCTTTGACAACAATAAATTCATCACCTGCTGACGGTGGAAATTCTAAACCAGAAATAAATACTGGTGATGAGGGAGCTGCCTCTTTCATTAGGCTTTCATTAAAATCTTTTAGAGCTCTAATTTTTCTTGATTGGTCTCCTACCAATATATAATCTCCAGATTTTAGAGTTCCTCTTTGAATAAGAAGTGTTGCTACAGCTCCTTCTCCTTTCCTAACTCCTGATTCCAATACAATGCCTGCTGCTGGGCCAGAATGATTGGTCTTAAGTTCCATTAATTCCGAAACTAATTGAATGCTTTCCAACAGATCATTCATCCCATCGCCATTTTTAGCTGAAACTGGAATCACTTGGGTATCCCCTCCCCAATCCTCTGGTACTAATCCTATTGCTGACAAATCGCCTTTTACTTTCTCAATATCTGCATCAGGCGTATCAATTTTATTAATAGCTACTATTATTTGCACACCAGCATCTTTGGCATGATTATAAGCTTCCTCAGTTTGAGGCTTAACACTGTCGTCTGCAGCAACCACTAAAATAACAATGTCTGTTGAGTTTGCCCCTCTTGCTCTCATTTGAGAAAAAGCAGCATGGCCTGGGGTATCAATAAATGTTATCAAAGATTTATTAAATTCTACTTGATAAGCTCCAATTCCTTGAGTAATTCCACCTTCCTCAGAATCAGCAACTGTTGCTTTTCTTATGTAATCAAGAATTGATGTTTTGCCATGATCTACATGTCCAAGAACAGAAACAATTGGATTACGCAACTCTTCTTCGCCCTCATAAGAAATATTTTCTATCAAATTTTCTTCTTCTTCATTTTCTGTAAATGGTATTCCAATGTGCCCTAATTCTTCCGTGACAATCAAAGCGGTCTCTTGATCAATGAATTGATTCAAGGTAACCATCACTCCATTATTCATTAATGTTTTAATCAGCTCTCCAGATTTTATAGATAAACTTTTTGCTAACTCTGAAACAGAAATTGTTTCTGGAATTTTTATTTCTTTTTGAATAAATTCAGTAGGTTTTTCGAATTCTTGTACATTAGAAAGTTTTGTTTCTAAATATTTTTCTCCTTCTAGTTCTCTTTTGTTCTTTTTTGAATCTTCCTTCTCTTTGAATTGAGTTTTTGAATTTACAGGAGGTTTTTTTTGAAGTTTCGTTTCAGCAGGAGAAGTCTTTTTTATTCTTTTAACAGTTTGATTTTGTTTTTCTAATTTAGATTCTTCTATTTTTTTTTCTGCATCTTTTCTTTTAGCCTCAGCAGCATCAAAATCTATTTCTCCTTTTAGATCATTTTGAGTTGAAGTTTTTGGTTTAGGCTCGTTCTGATTTAGTCTTGTAATTGAAATACCTTTCCTTGCAGAAGTTGAATCTTTCTTAAGAGAGATAGTTTTTTTTAAGGTTTTTTTGGAAGACTTTAAAAAAGTTAAAAGAGTTTTCTTATCATCATTACTTACTTCGTCTGTTATTGATTTATGAGGTAACCCAGCAGCCGTCATTTGCTTTAAAAGGTTTTCCGGCTCGAAACCAATGACTTTTGATAATTGCGTTACGTTCACTTTATTCTTCTTGTACTAATTAAACCAATCTGATCGAGCATCCATAATTATTTTACCCGCTTCTTCTTCGTTTAAATCTAAAATTGGTGATAGCTCATCAGAAGATAAATCTGCTAAATTTTCTTTAGTAATAATGTCAGCAGATTTTAAAAGCTCTATGTATTCTGGATTTAGAGACTCAATACTTTCTAAACTATTATCTGTTTCTGTCTTTTCTGACTCATCATCCATTTCTGCTAAAGCTATTTCAAGCAAAGCTCCTTCAGCTCTTTCTATCAATGTTGCGCTTATTTCAGAGTCTAACTCTTCAATTACCTCTAAATTTTCAATTTCGGCTTGAGAAATTTTATGAACTGAATCAAATCCATTCTCTATTAATTTACTGGCAAGTTCTTGATCAACGCCCATATATTTTATAAGAGCATTTTCAGGAGAGTCTTTTACATCTAAGTTATCATTTTCTCCACTGATTTGTATTTCCCAACCTACAAGCTCTGAAGATAGTCTTATGTTCTGTCCATTTCTTCCTATTGCAAGGGCGAGATTTTCGTCTTTTACAATTACCTCCATAATTCCAGAATCATCGTCCATGACAATTGAGGTAACCTCTGCTGGAGAAAGAGTGTTTATTAGTAACTTTGCTGGATCGTCATCCCAAACTACTATATCAATTCTTTCATTACCTAATTCATTAGAAACTGCTTGCACTCTTGAGCCTCTCATTCCTACACAAGCACCAACTGGATCTATTCGAACATCATTAGTTTTAACTGCAATTTTTGTCCTCGCTCCAGAATCCCTTGCTACAGACCTAATTTGAATTACTTCTTCAGCGATTTCAGGAACTTCTAATTTAAAAAGTTCAGTAACCATCTCTTTGCTGCTTCTGCTTAAAACAAGTTGAGCACCTCTATTTTCTCTAATGCTTTCTTCAAGAATTCCCTTTATTCTATCCCCAACTCTATATATTTCTCCTTGGACTAAATCTCTTCTTGGCAGAGAAGCTTCAGCATTATCTCCTAGATCAACAATTATCAATTCTCTAGTAACTTTTTTTACCGTTCCATTAATTAATGTTCCTAGATATGGCCTGAATTTTTTTATAACTTCCAATCTTTCTGCATCTCTAACCTTTTGAACTATTACTTGTTTAGCTGCTTGAGCTGCAATTCTGCCAAACTCAGGGTTATCGATAGGTTCTTTATGAATATCACCAACTTTAAGACCTTTTTCTTCCGCATTATCGCTATCGACCAAAATATGAAAATTTGGCTCTTCATAATTTTCAAAATCCACTACTTCCCAAGTTCTAAATGACATGTAGTCTCCGGTTTCCGGATCAATATCAACCTTAATTGACACTTCTTCGGTGAACTTTTTCTTCGCAGCACTTGCTAATGCAAGTTCTATAGCTTCAAAAATTGTTTCTTTGGGTAAATCTTTTTCGTTAGAAACTGATTCAGCTATTGTTAAAATTTCTTCATTCATTTTTATCCTTTATAAATTAACTTAGAAGTAATGTAATCGTTAGCGCTTATTTTAATCGATTCCATTTTGTTGTTCATTATCTCAATATGATTATCAGAAACAGAAAGAAGTTTACCTAAAACAGAATCCTTTCGGGAATCTTCTTTATATTTAACTAATATAGTTTGATCTTTAAAATTCTTTAATTGATCAATATTAAAAAAAGTCCTTTCTATGCCGGGAGAAGAAATTTCTAAGCTAAAATTGAAATTAACTAAATCTGTATTTTCTAATACGTCCTTAATTTGCAAATTAACTTTTTCACAATCTCCCAAGCCTATTGAAGAATCCTCGTTATCTATATATATCCTAATATGTTTAGAATTACTTTTTCCAGATAACTCTAAGCCCCATAAGATATATCCAAGATTTTTTATATCCTTGATTATTATCTTTCTTATGTCTTCTTCTATCTTCATCTTAAAACAAAAATAAATAGGCCCTTAAAGGGCCTAAATTTGGTAGCGGGGGCAGGATTTGAACCTACGACCTTCGGGTTATGAGCCCGACGAGCTACCAGACTGCTCCACCCCGCAATTAATTGGCGGGAGTATAAAATTAAGGGGAAACAAGGTCAAGTATTGGTACCGAAGAGAGGATTTGAACCTCCACGGGCATAAGCCCACTACCCCCTCAAGGTAGCGTGTCTACCAGTTCCACCACTTCGGCACTTCATAATCAATCAGGTAAATTCTCTATTTCCATTGGGATCGATTGAATTTCTTCAGATTCTTCCAAGAAAATTTCAATTTCAGATTCAAATGAGTATTTTTGATAAACGGATATTGCCACAGTGTTTACAAAAAATAAAAAAACTAAAAGCCATGTTAGTTTTGTTAGGATATTTGCAGATTCTGTAGGTCCTAATAAAGCATTGTTCCCGCCGCCGCCTCCAAAAGCTGAGCCAATATCAGCTCCCTTTCCATTTTGAAGAAGAATAATTAAAATCAATGCAACAGCAATGAAAATTTGTAACCCTACTAAAATACCTAACATCTTCTAAAATTTTTCGGCGATTCTAGCAAATTCTTTTCCATCAAGCGAAGAATTTCCTACTAAACATCCAGCTAAGTTGCTTAAAGACATAATTTCTTCAATATTCTCAGTGGATACACTCCCTCCATATAACAAAGGAATTTTTTTCAATTTTTTAGACTCTAAAAAGTTACTAATTATTTCCAAGGCTTCTATGATATTTTTTTGATCAGCTGCTCGACCTGTCCCAATTGCCCAAATCGGTTCATAAGCTATTAACCTAGGATATAAACCAGTTTCAAAGTAAGAATTTAATTGTTCAAGAAGAAAACTTTCTCTTTTTCCTTTGCTGAGAATGTCTTTGTCTTCGCCAATACATAGAATTGGCTCGATTTTATTATTTCGAAGTTGTTCTGATTTCTCTCGAACTATAAGATTATTATCTCCCTTAGACCTTGCTTCAGAATGTCCAACTATGCAATATTTTAATCTTTTAGAAGCTCCTAACAATTGTTTTGCAGAAATTTGACCTGTAAATGATCCTTCGCTGTGACAAGAAACGTCTTGAGCTCCTATGTTGAAATTAATAAATTTTTCAGAACATTCGGATAAATCAATAAAATTTGGACAGACAATAATTTCAATACTATCTTTAAATTTCTTATAATGATCTTCAAACTCATTTTTCCATTTCTCAATATCTATGGAATTCATTTTCCAATTAGCTATTAAGTATTTCATCTTAAATTAATTTTTTTGCAAAATTAGCTAAATTCTTAGAAGCAAGCTGAGTTTCTTTTTCATTTTTACTTTCAACCATAATCCTTATCATAGATTCTGTTCCAGATGCTCTAACATTTACCCTTCCATCGTATTTTTCTAACTTTTTTAAAGTTTCATTAACTAATTTTTTAAAACTTTTACTTTTAAGGATTTTTTCTGGATTATCTGTTTTTAAATTAACTAGAATCTGAGGATATTTAACTAAAGGGTTTAGCAACTTTTTCAGCGGGAGATCTGAACAAACATAAGCTTCCAAAAATTTAATCGCAGCAATGATGGCATCGCCAGAATTTGAGGAATCTAGAGAAATAATGTGCCCTGACTGTTCTCCACCTAGATCCCAGTTCAACTCTTCCAATTTTTGCAAAACATTTCGATCTCCAACATCTGTTCTAATCAAATCAACTCCCATCTTTGTTAAAGAAATTTCTAGTCCTTTATTAGTCATAATTGTTCCAACTATGCCTTTAGATCCCAAAGTAATTTGATTTTCAAATTTATCTCTTGCCAATACATATAGTATGTCGTCTCCATTAAGCTCTTTGGCATTTTCATCAACAAAAATTAATCTGTCTCCGTCACCGTCAAAAGCTATTCCAAAATCTGCTTTATTTTTAATAACTTCTTTTTGTAAGAGTTTAATATCAGTCGAACCACAGTTTTTATTAATATTAGTGCCATCAGGTTGATTAGACAAAACGATTATTTCTGCACCTAGTTCTTTAAAAACTTTTGGAGCAACATCATATGTAGCTCCATTTGCAACATCTAAAACTATTTTTAGTTTATTGAAATTTATATTTCTTTTTAAACAACTTTTACAAAATTCAATGTATCGTCCACTTGCATCACTTATTCTTGCAGCTTTGCCCAATTTTTTAGCAGAGACAACAACTATTTCTTCAGATAGTTTTTTTTCTATTCTGTCTTCAAGTTCGTCTGATATCTTTTTTCCGTCATCGCCAAAAAATTTTATTCCGTTATCCTCGTACGAATTGTGTGATGCGCTTATTACTACTCCGGCCTGATTTTTGAAAGAACTTGCCAAGTAAGAGACTGCTGGGGTTGGCATTGGTCCAACTAATTTTACATCCATTCCAGCAGCGATAATTCCTGATTGAAGTGCTGTTTCGAGCATATATCCTGAAATTCTAGTATCTTTTCCAATGACAACTGCTTTAATACCCTCTTCTTCAAATACTTTTCCAGCAGCCCAACCTAATTTAAGTATGAATTCAGGATTTGTTTCTCTAGAAATTGAGCCTCTTATGCCATCAGTTCCAAAG
>CABZES010000021.1 GCA_902524805.1 uncultured SAR86 cluster bacterium
CTCAATTTATGAAAAGTTTTTTTAAAAATGTTATTTTTTTTAGATAAAGTCTTTACAAGTGATTTAAACATTTTTTCGACAAAATCCATTTGGAAATTACTATCTACATAAGCAGTATAAAACTCTAGCATTGTAAATTCTGGATTATGTTTAGTAGATAAACCTTCATTTCTAAAGTTCCTATTAATTTCAAATACTTTTTCAAACCCTCCTACTACCAATCTTTTTAAATATAATTCTGGGGCTACTCTCAAAAACAAATCCATATTCAAGGAATTGTGGTGAGTTACAAAAGGTCTTGCAGTTGCTCCTCCTGGAATAGGATGCATCATAGGAGTTTCAACTTCTATAAAATTTTCTTCAACTAAAAAAGTTCTCAGGTTGTTTGTTATTTTTGCTCTAGTCTTAAAGACTTCTAAACTTTCTGGGTTAGTTAGAAGATCTAGGTATCTTTTTCTATAACGAAGTTCTGTATCTGTTAAGCCTAAATGTTTTTCTGGCAAAGGCCTGAGAGACTTAGTCAAAAGTCTTATTTTTTTTACATGAATTGATAATTCGCCTGTGTTAGTTTTAAAGATTGTTCCTTCAACGCCTACAATATCTCCTAAATCAAAGTTCTTAAATTCATCATAATTATTTATCTCATCGGATCTTAAATATAATTGAATTCTTCCAGAAAAGTCTTGAATAGTAGTAAAACTAGCTTTGCCCATCAATCTTCTCAACATAATTCTTCCAGCAACAGAAACTTTTTTCTTTTTCTTTGCTAATTCTTCTTTTGAAAATTGATCAAGTTCATCTTTAAGTTCTTGAGCTAAATTTTTTCTTCGAAAATCATTAGGGAATGCATTATTAGATGCTCTTAAATCAGCTAATTTTTTTCTGCGTTCTTCGATTAGATGATTTTCCTCTTTATTTTGAGTCATTATTCAATTCCTTGTTTCAAACTAGCTTCAATAAACATATCCAAGTTACCATCTAAAACATCATTACAGTTTCCCGTCTCTACCCCTGTTCTAAGGTCCTTGATTCTAGCGGAATCTAAAACGTAAGATCTTATTTGACTACCCCAACCTATATCGGACTTTGTTGCTTCTAAATTTTCCATTTCTTGCTGTTGTTTTTTTAATTCTATCTCAAAGAGTTTAGCTCGTAACTGTTTCATAGCACTATCTTTGTTTTTGTGTTGCGATCTTTGAGTCTGGCATTGAACAACAATTCCTGATGGAATATGAGTGAGTCGAACTGCTGAATCAGTCTTATTAACATGCTGACCTCCTGCTCCACTTGCCCTGTAGGTATCTATTCTTATATCAGCCGGATTAAGGTCAACCTGAATTTCATCATCTACTTCAGGTGATACAAAAATTGATGCAAAAGAAGTATGTCTTCGGTTTCCTGAATCAAATGGAGATTTCCTGACTAGTCTATGAACTCCTGACTCAGTTCGTAACCATCCATATGCGAAATCACCGTCAAACTTAATGGTCGCACTTTTTATACCTGCAACATCTCCCGGAGAAACCTCAATTAGCTCTATTTTAAATCCTTTATTTTCTCCCCATCTTAGATACATACGTAACAATATTTCTGCCCAATCTTGAGCTTCTGTCCCGCCCGACCCTGATTGAATATCAAGATAAGAATTTGATTGATCCATTTTTCCGGAGAACATTCTGCGAAATTCTAGATCCATTATTTTTTCTTCAATCAACAAAAGGTCTTTTTTTAGTTGATCTGCCTCTTTTTCATCAGCTCCAACCAAATCAAAAAGCTCTTTTAAATCATCAATTGAAGAATTTAAATTCTCTATTAGAGCGACCAACTTCTCTAAAGATGATTTTTCTTTGCCTAATTTTTGACTTTCTTCTTGATTTGACCAAATTTCTGGGTCTTGAAGACTAATATTTATATCCTTTAAACGACTTTTTTTTGCCTCAAAGTCAAAGATACCCCCTAAGCTCTTGAAGAGAAGAAGATGCCGATTTTATTCTTTCACTTAAGGACAGTTCGACCATTTAATTAAGAACCTCAGAGTTTATAAAATTTACAACATCATTATAGTTATTCTCTACTACAGAGTAAGATTCTTTTTTGGTCATGATTTCTTTTAATTTTGACGGAGTATTTTGGTCTAAAACATCTAGCTTGGCATTTATGGCTTCTGGAAACTTTGCTGGATGGGCAGTTGCAAAAGTTACTACTTCAGACAAATCATAATTTAGATCTCTATTTCCTTTAATTGCGGTAGCAGTATGTGGGTCAAATAGTAAATTTTCTTTATCAAAATTTTCTACAATAGTGCTAATTATATCTTCATCATTGCAACTTGAACTTTGAAAAAAGTCTTTTACATTTTGCCAGGCATCGCTAGGTAGATCATTAAATTTGATTGGCTTCGCTGGAAATGAAGAAAATAAATTGTTCAATACTTTTCCGTCCTTTTCATATATTTCGAATAACAATCTTTCAAAGTTACTTGCTACGGAAATATCCATGGAGGGGGCTAAAGACGATGTAGCCTCTTTTTGCTCGTAAATATTATTTAAGAATAATTGGTGCAAAACATCGTTTTTATTAGTGGCAACATTTATGCCTTTAAAAGAGAGCCCCATATTTTTTGCAGTCCAACCAGCATATGCATGTCCAAAGTTTCCTGAAGGAATAGAGGCAATGAAATCTTTTTCAATTTTTAACTTTGTATAAAAAAAGTAGACACTCTGCGCCATAATTCTTGTCCAATTTATAGAATTAATAGAAACAAATCTGACATTTTTGTTTTCTTCTTCTAAAAAGATTTTTTTTACATGATTTTGACAATCATCAAAATTACCTTTAACTGATACTGGAAAAACATTAGATGCGTTTGAAGTGGTCATTTGTCTCTGCTGTACTGCAGATATTTTTTGATCTGGAAATAAAATAACAATATTAATATCACTAAAGTACTTACATGCCTCAATAGCCGCTGAGCCTGTATCGCCAGAAGTAGCGCCCAAAACAACAATTTTTTTGTCAGTTTTTTCTGCGGCTTTATCTAAAAGAGCTGCTAAGAGCTGCATCGCAACATCTTTAAAAGCAAATGTTGGTCCATGAAATAATTCTAGAACAAGCCCTAAGTTTTTAGTTTCGTTTAGTCTTACAATTTCAGGAATGCTGAATGAGTTATATGCTTGTTTTACTATGTGTTCAAAATCATTTTTAGAAAGAAATCCTTCAATGTATGGAAACAACAAGTTTGTAGCTAATTCTTCGTAACTTGCGTCTTTAAATGAATTAATAACTTCTTCAGAAAATTTTGGAAAACATTCGGGCATAAATAAACCACCATCTTGTGCAGTGCCAGATGTTAATACTTCAACAAAATCTAGTCTTCTTGAGTCTCCTCTTGTGCTGAAGTACTTCATTTTAGATATCGAGAATTCTTATATGAGAAATAGAATTTTTAACTTCTGGAAGTTTCTGTAGTTCAGAAATTGTATTTTGCATAATTTTTTCTTTTGAGTTACTTATGACTATAACTAATGGAATTGCATCATCTTCCCTATCTAGTTCATTTTGAATTAAGTTATCAATAGAAAGATTATTTGCTGCTAAAACAGTAGAAATTTTAGCTACTACTCCAGGCTCGTCACTTACAATAAATCTCAAATAATGATCACACGAAAAGTTTTCAAAACTTGAAGCAAGAGGACTTTCTACGAATTTTTGGTAATCAAAAATCTTTCCTGTTGCAATATCAATTATGTCTGATAAAACAGAATTAGAAGTAGGTTTTGCACCTGCCCCAGGTCCGGCATACATTGTTTCACCAACATTTTCTGCATTCATTAACACAGCATTACTCTCGTTTTCAATGGAGGCTAAAAGAGACTTTTCTTTCACAAAAGATGGGAAACTACCTAATGTAATTTTATCCTCGCTTAACTGACCAACCGACAATGGCTTAAGGATTAATTCGAGCTGCTTTCCAAAACTAATATCTTGTGGAGTTACCTTATCGATTCCTTCAAAATATATATTTTCTATTACCGCATGCTTAAAAAAAGAGAGCGTTGCTAAAATACTTGTTTTCTGAGCCGCATCCTGACCAGAAATATCAAAAGTTGGGTCAGGCTCAGCAAATCCTTCTTTTTGGGCCAATGAAAGAGCTGTCTCGAAAGGCAAACCCTCATCTGCCATTTTAGAAAAAATAAAATTTGAAGTACCGTTTAAAATTCCAGCAAAGGAATTGATTTTATTACTCATTAATCCATCTCTAATAATTCTAATAATTGGGATTCCTCCCGCGACGGATGCCTCAAAACCAAAGTGAACATTATTTTGCTTTGCAAGCTCAAAAAGCTCTTTTGAATGTGTAGCGATCAAAGCCTTGTTTGCTGTAACGAAGTGTTTTTTATTATTAAAAGTAGATTTTGCCAATTCATAGGCATCATCTATTCCCCCTATTAATTCAACTACTACGTCCACATCATCAGATAAAGGTACTTCTTGGATATCTTTAGTTACTGGAATAGTCTCAAGACCTGACACTTTTCCTTTTCTTGCTCCAATCATCGATAAAGAAATATCGATGCCGTAATTTTTTTTTATTAACGGATTTGATTTAATGATTGTTTCTGCAAAAGCAAAACCAACATTTCCAGTTCCACATAATCCAATTCTTAGGGTTTTCATGCCTTACTTAAAAAGTTTTTTGATATTCTTCAAAGCTTGTTTTGTCCTTTGATCATTCTCTATTAAAGAAAATCTAATAAATTCATCTCCATATTCTCCAAAACCTATTCCAGGTGACACTGCCACATTTGCTTCTTCAAGCAATAGCTTAGAAAATTCGAGAGATTTTAAATTAAAACTTTCTGGAATTTTTGCCCAAACAAACATCGTTGCTTTCGGTTTTTCTACTTCCCATCCCATAGAATTTAATCCGTCACAAAGAGTGTCTCTTCTAGATTTATACATTTCACAAATTTCTTCTACATATTTGTCGCCATTATTCAGTGCTTCTATTCCAGCTACTTGAACCGGCGTAAAGTGTCCGTAATCGAAATAAGACTTTAGTCTCGCTAAAGCTCCAATAAGTTCAGTATTTCCACAACAAAATCCTATCCTCCATCCAGGCATATTGTAGCTTTTAGAAAGAGTAAAAAATTCAACTGCTATATCTTTTGCTCCGTCGACTTCTAATATTGAAGGTGCTTTATAACCATCAAAACATAGGTCAGCATAAGCCAGATCATGAACTACCCAAATAGAATTTTCTTTAGCTATTTTTATAATTTTCTCAAAAAATGCTTTATCGACGCACTGAGTAGTAGGATTGCTAGGAAAATTAATCAATAACATTTTTGGTTTTGGAAATGAAGATTTTATAGCTTCTTGAAGGCTCTCAAAAAAATCTATATCTGGACCAATAGGAACATGTCTGATATCAGCGCCTGAAATGACAAATCCAAATGGATGAATGGGATAAGCAGGATTTGGAACTAAAATAGTATCTCCTTTATCAACAGTAGCCATTGCTAAGTGTCCCAGTCCCTCTTTGGAACCAATCGTAACGATTGCTTCAGTTTCTGGATTTAAAACTACTTCAAACTTTCTTTCATACCAATCTGTTATTGCCTTTCTAAGCCTTGGAATACCTATAGATTGTGAATATCTATGAGTGTCTGATCTTTGAACTGTTTCTGTAAGTTTATCTACAATACTTTTAGGAGTTTCTCCATCTGGATTTCCCATACTGAAATCAATTACGTCTTCCCCTTTTCTCCTAGCTTCCATTTTAAGTGCATTAATCTGCTCAAAAATATAAGGAGGCAATCTATTGATCGCAGAGAAATTTCTATCTAGTTCATCCATTATTTCAAGTATTCAATTAGTTCTTTGGCTTCGATATATCCTGGTATTGTAAATCCTGATTGAGAGATTATAGTCGGTGTTCCTTGTATATCTATGCTTTTGGCTAGCTCATAATGAGTTTTTATTGGATTATCATTACAATCTATATTTTCGAAATTTTTATCTTGCTTTAATCCTGTTAATACTTCTTGCCTATTTAGAGAACACCATGCAGTTGACATTTTTTTATAGGTTTCACTATTAATGCCTGTCCTAGGGAATGCTAAATAATTTACTTCAATTCCTTCGTCTAAATAAGAAGCAATCTGATTATGGAATTTTCTACAAAAACCACAGTCTACATCGGTAAACACAAAAACCTTATATTTTATCTCTTCAGGAGAAAATTTTATTAGAGTGTTCTCATCTATTTTTTTCAGCATCTCCATAGCTTTGGAATAATTTTTTTCTCTAGATAGATTTATCAACTCTTCATTGGTTATTTTAAAAATATCACCCAAAACTAAATATTCTCCTCCTTTTTCAACATAGAAAAAGGAACCATCAGATAATTTCACTTCGAAAAAATTTGGAAGCTGAGAATCTATTATTGATTCAATATTCAACTCAATAGGAATAATTTTTGATAGCTGATCCTCAATCAGTTTCTTTGATGCATTTTCTGATTGAGAACATCCAGCTATGATCAAAGTAAGAATTATTAAACTAATTTTTTTCATTTATCCCCTTGGATGATGTTCATTATGAAGTTGTTTCAATCTGTATTTTGCAACTTCTGTATAAATTTGAGTTGTATTCAAATCGCTATGTCCTAATAAAAGCTGAACCACTCTCAAATCAGCGCCATTATTAAGTAAATGCGTTGCAAAAGCATGTCTAAGTACATGCGGTGAAATATTTTTTTTATTAAGGCCAGCTTTCTCTGAATAGAATTTTATTCTATGCCAAAAGCTTTGTCTCGTCATTTTCGATCCTCTAGAGGATATAAAAAAATAATCTGAAATATTTTTATTTAATAACTTAGGCCTGCTTTCACTTAAGTAATCGTCCATTATATTTATTAATTTTTCTCCCATTGGAACCAGTCTTTCTTTTTGACCTTTTCCAAGAATCTTCATAACACCCTGGCGTGCATTTACGTGAATTAATTCTAAATCAATCAACTCAGACACGCGCAAACCACAAGAATATAAAGTTTCTATCATAGCTTTGTCTCTTAAACCTAAAGGGGAATTAATGTTTGGGCAATCTAAAAGCTTCTCAACCTCCTTTTCATCCAGGGTTTTAGGAATAGATTTCATTATCTTAGGAGTTTCAACTTTCTCGCATGGATCTGTTGAAAGAATATTTTTTACGACTAGATATTTATAAAATACTCTCAAAGAAGAAAGTTTTCTAGCAACTGACTTGCTTCCAAGTTTTTGGCTAAATAGATAAGCAAGATATTGAAGAATATCTGCTCTAGAAACTTTTTTATAGCTCAAAGAGTTATTCGATAGCCAAAGAAGATATTTTTCTGTGTCGCTCTTATAAGAATTAAGAGTATTTTGACTCAAACCCTTTTCAATCCAAATAGTATCTATAAAGGCATCAAGAATTTGCCCTTCATCGCTATTCATAGAATAATTTTAAATTTTTTCTTTGATTCTTGCAGATCTACCTGATCTCTCTCTAAGATAAAATAATTTAGATTGCCTAACTTTACCTTTTCTTTTCCTTTTTATTGACTTAATTAAAGGGCTATGGGTCTGAAAAGTTCTTTCAACCCCTACTCCATTTGATATTTTTCTTACAGTAAAAGATGAATTAAGGCCTCGATTCTTAATAGCAATTACTACGCCTTCATAGGGCTGAAATCTTTCTTTTGACCCTTCTCTAACTAAATAATCGACAAGCACTGTATCTCCTTGAGAAAAATCAGCAATATCTTTTTTAAGTTGAGGGTTCTCAACTAACTGAACAGCTTTTCTTGAACTTGTCATTTTTTATCTATACTCTCTAATAAGTCGGCAATTCTATCAGATTCGTACCCAAGATCACTAAAAAATTCTTCTAAAAGTTCAAAATCATTTGAATTTAATATCTTTGGAAATATGTCTCTTCTTTGTAGAAAAGTTCTTCCTAAGGACTGTTTTTTCCTCCATGTCTTTATCTTTTTATGGTTGCCTGATAACAAAACTTTTGGAACATCGCCTAAGTTATTTTTTTCAGGTCTTGTGTATTGAGGATATTCGAGTAATTCGTCAGAAAAAGATTCTTCGCTTATAGAGTTACTATCTCCTAAAACACCTTTAATATTTCTCGCTATTGTTTCAAATACTATTAACGCAGGTAATTCTCCTCCTGTTACGACATAATCACCAATGCTTATTTCTTCGTCTATAACAGAGTCAATTAATCTTTGATCTATTCCTTCATATCTTCCGCAAACAAAAATTAAATCCTTTTCAAAAGATAATTCTTTAGCCTTTTTTTGAGTTAGTTTTTTTCCTTGGGGCGATAAATTAATGACTTTTGTATTTTCTGAAGTAAGTTTTTTAGCCTCTTTAATAGCTTTATCAAGAGGCTCAGTTCTTATTAACATTCCTGGGCCTCCTCCATAGGGAGAATCATCTAATCGTTCGTTTTTTTTTAAAAATTTAATTGGATTTACTGTGTCATAGTCCAAGATTGATTCTTTAGATGCTTTATTTATGACTCCTACTGAGAAGAAGGATTCAATTAATTCAGGAAAAATACTAACAAAAACTGCTTTCATTTAAATGTGCCAATCGACGATGATTGAATTATCACTCACCTCTTTAATTATTTCTCCAAAATTAAATGGAATTAGCTCTTTTTTATTATTCTTCTCGACAACTAAAACATCATCGGATCCAGTTTCAATAATTTCAACAACTACTCCGATGACGGTTCCATCTATCTGTCTTACTTCCATCCCTATTAAATCTTTCCAATAGAATTCATTTTCTTTAAGTTTTGGTAAATCTTCAGACTTTATAAATATTTCTTTATTTTTCAATCTTTCTATTTCTTCTATGGAATTCAAAGATTCAACTTTTAAAATATAGTTTTTACCTGATTTAGAAAATTTATCGATATTAATATTTTCTTTAACGCCATCCACCTCTAAAAAAAA
>CABZES010000022.1 GCA_902524805.1 uncultured SAR86 cluster bacterium
TGGGAGAATGAGAAATTTACAATGAATGAGGATTTTAATGAGGCAGTCACAGAGGTATTCTGTTCCCTTTATGACGAAGGCCTAATCTATAAAGGATTTAGACTTGCTAATTGGGATATAAAATTACAAACCGCCCTTTCTGATTTGGAAGTAATCTCTACTGAAGAAAAAGGAAAAATATGGGAAATTTCATACAACACTGATTTAGGAAATCTGGTCATTGCAACCACAAGACCTGAAACAATGTTAGGTGACGTCGCAATTGCAGTAAATCCCGAAGATCAAAGATATAAAAAATTCATTGGAAGAAAAGCTATTATTCCTTTGATCAAAAGAGAAATACCAATTATTGGAGATTCATACGTTGATATAGAATTTGGAACTGGTTGCTTAAAAATTACTCCAGGACACGACTTTAATGATTTTGAAATAGGTAAAAAAAACAATCTTCCTTTAATTAATATTATGAATTCGGATGGAACTTTAAATTCAAGTGTTCCAAAAAAATATCAATCTTTGACCATGGTTGAAGCAAGAAAAAAAATATTAATAGATTTAAAGTCATCCGGAAATCTTATTAAAGAAAAAGATCATAGAATTACTATCCCTAAAAGTGATAGAACTGGAGTAATACTTGAGCCCTTTCTTACTGAACAATGGTATTTGAAATCCAATGAAATGGCTTTGGAGGCAAAAAAATTAGTTAAAAATAAGCAGATAAAACTGATACCTGAAAATTGGGAAAGAGGCTTAGATTTATCTCCCACTACAGAATTGTACATTGATCAATATCTATCAGGTTGGAAAGAGTACGAAATGGAAGTTGTTAGAGATAAATCTGATAATTGTATAATCGTATGTAGTATTGAAAATTTTGATCCTATGGGAGTCCATACTGGGGATTCTATAACTGTTGCTCCTGCTCAAACACTTACCGACAAAGAATATCAGCACATGCGTGATGCATCGATGGCCATTTTAAGAGAAATAGGAGTAGAAACAGGAGGATCAAATGTGCAATTTGCAATAAATCCTAAAAATGGAGATATGGTTGTAATTGAGATGAACCCGAGAGTTTCAAGATCTTCTGCTTTGGCTTCAAAAGCAACAGGTTTTCCTATCGCAAAAATAGCCGCAAAACTAGCAGTAGGCTTTACCTTGGATGAACTAGAAAATGATATTAGCGAAGATGGAATTCCAGCGTCTTTTGAACCAACGATAGATTACGTTGTTACTAAAATACCAAGATTTAATTTTGAAAAGTTTTCAGGTGCGTCAAATACACTGACTTCTCAAATGAAATCTGTTGGAGGTGATGGCAATTGGTTCGACTTTCAAAGAATCTTTTCAGAAAGCTATTAGAGGTTTAGAAATTGGTAAAAGCGGCTTAGATGGTTTTGAAAAAAAGCTAAATAAATCTTCTTTGAGAGCCGGAATAATTTCACCTACTCCAGATAGGATTTATTATATAGCTGAAGCTCTTAGATTGGACTATTCAATTGATGATTTAAACACAATGAGCGGAATAGACCCTTGGTTTTTAAAAGAGTTGAAAGAAATCATTGATTTTGAAAAAAATATTGCTAATGAAGATTTTCTCAACGACAAGGAACAGTTTTATAAAGCTAAGCAAATGGGGTTTTCAGATCAAAAAATTTCTTTAATTAGAAACCAAGATGAATTAGAAAAAAACTAAAAATTAATCCCGTTTTTAAGAGAGTTGATACTTGCGCTGCTGAATTTAAAACTACAACAGCTTATATGTATTCAACTTATCAAGAAGAGTGTGAGTCTGATCCAACTGGTAAAAAGAAAGTTATGGTTTTAGGAGGAGGACCTAATAGGATAGGTCAAGGAATTGAATTTGATTATTGTTGTGTTCATGCCGCTCAAGCTTTGAAAGAAAATGGATTTGAAACAATCATGGTAAATTGTAACCCCGAAACTGTTTCAACGGATTACGATACATCTGACAGATTATATTTTGAGCCAATTACCTTAGAGGATGTATTAGAAATAATTGAAATAGAAAAACCTGATGGATTAATAATACAATACGGCGGGCAAACCCCACTCAAACTTGCTAATGATTTAGAAAAATTTAACGTTCCAATTTTTGGTACATCGCCTGATCAAATAGATCTTTCTGAAGATAGGGCAAGATTTTTAGAGTTTGTAAAGCAAAATAAATTAATACAACCTCCAAATGGAATGGCCTCAAACAAAGAGGAGGCAATTCAAATTGGAAATAAAATTGGATATCCAATAGTTGTAAGGCCATCTTACGTTTTAGGAGGCAGAGCTATGGAAGTTGTCTATGGTTCTGATGATTTAGTAAATTATTTAACTGAAGCTTTTCAGGTAAACGATTCTAATCCTGTTTTGCTTGATAAGTTTCTTGATGTTGCAATCGAATTTGATGTGGAAGCTATTTCAGATGGAACTAAAATTTTAATTTGTGGAATTTTGCAACATATTGAGCAAGCTGGCGTTCATTCGGGAGATTCAGCATGTTCAATTCCCCCTTACAATATAGATAAAAAAACAGAAGATAAAATTAGAAAAGAAGTTACAAAAGTTATTGAAAATATGGAAATTATAGGTTTAGTAAATGTTCAAATTGCTTATGTAAACAATACAGTGTATCTCTTAGAAGTTAATCCAAGAGCTTCTAGGACAATACCTTTTGTTTCAAAAGCATTAGGGATGCCTTTGGCTAAAATTGCTGCACGAGTGATGGCAGGAATTTCCCTAAAAGAACAAAAAATATCTGAAGTTCCAAAATTAGAATTCTTTAATGTAAAAGAGGCAGTAATGCCGTTTGAAAAATTTCAAAATGTTGATCCAATTTTAGGACCTGAAATGAGATCTACTGGAGAGGTGATGGGCATAGGCAAAACTTTTGAAGAAGCCTTTGAAAAAGCTGAAATTGCTGCGGGTGTATCAATTCCTGAGTCAGGTTCAGCATTTATCAGCGTAAGAAATACAGATAAACAATTTTTAAAAGATATCGCTGAAGATTTAACTATCACTGGTTTTACTTTAGTTGGAACTAAAGGAACAGTTAGAACTTTAAAAGAGCTTGGTTATCCAGCTAGACAAATAAACAAAGTTTTAGAAGGTAGGCCTCACATTATTGATTTAATGAAAAATAAAGAAATTAGTTTGGTTATAAACACTACTGAAGGAAGAGAATCGATTAAAGATTCTGCGTCTATCAGAAGGACAGCTTTAGAAGAAAAAATTTGTTGTACAACAACCATCCAAGGAGCTGTTGCAATATGTAAAGTTATTAGAAATCAACTTGATTGGTCGGTTCAAAAACTTCAAGATATACATTAAAGAGAAGAATGGAAGAGAGAGAGCCAATGACAGTTCAAGGTGAGCTGCTTTTAAAGAAAGAGTTAGATTCACTTTTAACTAATAGACCAAAGATTTCTAAAGAAATTGCTGCGGCTAGAGAATTTGGAGATTTGAAAGAAAATGCTGAATATCATGCAGCAAAAGAACAACAAGGTTTGGCAGAAGCAAGAATAAGAGAAATTGAGTCTAAATTAAGCAGAGCCCAAGTTATAGATATTATGTCTATTCCATCTTCAGGAAAGGTTATTTTTGGAACAACCATTAATCTAATTAACATTTTAGATGATACAAAAGTTGAATATAAAATAGTAGGTGAAGATGAAGCAGATGTTCAAACTGGAAAAATTTCATATTCTTCTCCTCTTTCCAGGGCTTTAATTTCTAAAGAAGAAGGAGAGATAGTTAAATTTGAAAGCCCATCAGGAATTCAAGAATACGAAATAATTTCTGTCAAACATAAATAACTGTGCCAAAAGAAGAATCATATTTTTCCGGAGAAAAATATAATCTTTTGGCAAAAAAATTTGGTTATCGTTCTCGGGCCGCTTTTAAATTAATTCAAATAGACGATAAAGAAAATATTTTAAAAAAAAACTTAAATATAGTTGACCTTGGCTGCGCTCCAGGGGGATGGTCACAAGTAGCATCTAAAAAACTCAATGGTACAGGATCTATTGTCGCCATAGATATACTCGATATGCCCAATATAAAAGGAGTTAAATTTATAAAAAGTGATTTAAGAGACTTTGAAGAAACAAAATTAAACAAACCTGTAGACATTGTAATCTCAGATATAGCCCCCAATATAAGTGGTGTAAGATTAGTAGATGATGCGAATATGATTGATTTATTAGAAATAGAGCTAAGCATAGTAGATAAAACGCTTGTAAAAGGGGGCAATTATCTAGCAAAATGTTTTCAAGGTGAATCTCTAGAGTATTTAAAAAAAGAAATTAATAAACGATTTAATCTCTTTAAACGAATAAAGCCTAGTGCTTCTAGAAGTTCTTCTAATGAAATTTACTTATTAGGTTTGGACAAAATATAAATATAGAGGATTAATATGTCACAGTTTATGAAAAATGCGCTTTTATGGATGGCAATAGTAGGAATGACTTTTTTTGCTATCCAAAGTGTTTATGACGGTCCACCAAAAGGAAGTATGACATATTCTGAATTCATATCCTTGGTGAACAAAGATCAAATCAGTACCGTTTCGTTTAAAGGAGATGGTTTTACCATAGACGGTACTATGAATGATGGCAGTTCATTCACAACTACAAGGCCAATTTATGTTCAAGATAATCAATTAATGGACGATTTATTCGCCCATCAGGTTGAAGTCCTAGGTGAACAACCTCAATCAGATAGTATCTGGTCACAACTTCTTGTTGCAAGCTTTCCAATTTTAATAATACTTGCAATTTTCTTCTTCTTTATGAGACAAATGCAAGGCGGCGCTGGCGGCCGAGGTGGTCCAATGAGTTTTGGAAAAAGCAAAGCTAAAATGTTGGAAGGTGGAAAAGTAAAAACAACATTTAAAGATGTTGCAGGTGTTGAAGAAGCAAAAGAAGAAGTCCAAGAGTTAGTAGACTTCCTCAGAGATCCATCAAAATTTCAAAAATTAGGTGGAAAAATTCCTAGAGGTATACTTATGGTTGGCTCGCCAGGAACAGGAAAAACGCTTTTGGCAAGAGCCATTGCTGGAGAAGCAAAAGTTCCTTTCTTTACAATTTCGGGATCCGATTTTGTCGAGATGTTTGTTGGAGTTGGAGCTTCTAGAGTAAGAGATATGTTTGATCAGGCTAAAAGACAATCACCTTGTATAGTTTTTATAGATGAAATTGATGCTGTAGGTAGGCACAGGGGAGCCGGATTAGGCGGTGGTCATGACGAAAGAGAACAGACCCTTAATCAATTATTGGTAGAAATGGATGGCTTTGAAGCCAACGAAGGTGTGATTATCATTGCAGCTACAAATAGACCAGATGTCTTAGATCCAGCCTTGTTAAGACCGGGAAGATTCGATAGGCAAGTAGTAGTTCCATTACCGGATATTAAAGGAAGAGAACAAATTCTTAAGGTTCATATTAAGAAAGTTCCAGTAGACAAAGACGTTGAAGTATCATTTATTGCTAGAGGTACACCCGGATTTTCAGGTGCCGACTTAGCAAACTTAATCAACGAAGCGGCTCTTTTTGCTGCTAGGTCTGGAAAGAAAACGGTTTCTATGATTGAGTTGGAGCTAGCTAAAGACAAGGTAATGATGGGCGCAGAAAGAAAATCTATGGTTATGAGCAATGAAGAAAAAACTCAAACTGCTTACCACGAGGCAGGACATACGATAGTTGGAAAATGCTTGAAAGAGCATGATCCAGTTTACAAAGTTTCTATCATCCCAAGAGGAAGAGCTTTGGGAGTTACAGTTTTTCTACCAGAAGAGGACAAATATAGTTTGAGCAAACAAGCAATTTTGGATCGTATTTGCGGTCTTTTTGGTGGTCGTATTGCCGAAGAACTAATTTATGGAGTAGATGGAGTTACAACTGGTGCCTCTAACGATATTGAAAGAGCATCTGAGCTTGCAAGGAATATGATTACTAAATGGGGTTATTCTTCAAAGTTAGGCCCAATGAAATACTCAGAAGAAAGCGGAGACGAGCCATTTTTAGGTAGGTCTGCAGGCAATTCAAGTACAGCATTCTCCGATCAAACATCAGAGTTAATTGATTCAGAGTCACGAAAAATAATCGATGATTGTTATTCAACGGCCACGAAGATTCTCAAAGATAACATTGACAAACTTCATAGTATGGCTAAAGCGCTAGTTGAATTTGAAACTTTGGATAGCGACCAAATTGAAGACATAATGGCTGGAGCTTCACCTAGATCTAACGATGACGATGATTCTGGAAATAAGAAAAAAAGATCCTCTAAGGAACCTTCTATATCAGATCCTGCTAATCAAACGTAAGTTAAATGCTCTTTTCTGATAAAGAGCTTAATTTTGATATTCCCAAAGTTATGGGAATAATAAATCTAACCCCCGATTCTTTTTCAGATGGGGGTAAATTCTTTTCCAAAAAATCTCTTAAAGTAGACAGATCAAAGGTGCTCAAAGAAATTGAAGCAATGGAGAACTCTGGAGCTTCTTTCATTGATATAGGCGCTGAATCAACTCGGCCAAATTCGGTGAGAATTTCTGTTCAAGAAGAGATGGATAGATTAATGCCAATCTTAGAAGAAATAAAAAATATTCGAGCAGTTGTTTCGATAGATTCATCTAAAGGTGAAGTAATATTTGAGGCTATAAAAAAGGGAGTCAATCTAATTAATGATATAAATTCTTTAGAAGATAAAAATTCTTTGGAATTAGTAAAAAAATATAATCTTCCGGTGTGCATAATGCATAAAATAGAAAATCTATCAAAAAATCCAATCTGTTTAGAAATTGAAAATTTTTTTTATAAAAAACTTGAAGAACTTTGCGAAAAGGGCATTTCTAAAGAAAAAATCATTTTAGACCCTGGGTTTGGTTTTAAGAAAACTCCTAATGAGAATTTAGAAATAATAAGTAAATTTGATTATACAAAATTTGATAATTTAAGTTTGATTGGTATTTCAAGAAAAGGATTTTTAAAAAAACTTACAAAAGACAG
>CABZES010000023.1 GCA_902524805.1 uncultured SAR86 cluster bacterium
ATTTATGAGTGATAACAGAGATTTTTTTGCATCAAATCCAAGGTTATCTATCTTGCCGAGATCATTGGATAGAATGAAACCAGAACGAAAAAAAATGATTTTTAATGAAGCTGATAATTTTATAAATTTGTACACATCAAAATGAAAAACAAAGAAACTAAAATTTGTAAAGTTTGTAATAAACCATTTAGTTGGCGAAAAAAATGGAAAATGGATTGGGAAAATGTCATTTACTGTTCAGAAAAATGCAGAAGAAATAAAAAAGCTAGTTAATGGAAATTACTACTTTCCCAATTAATTTTCTATTTTCCAAATACTCTAAAGCCTGTTTAGACTCTTTGTAGTCAAAAACCTTGCAGATGTGTGGTCTTATCTTGTTATCATCTGCCAAAGAATTAATAATATCTATATTTTCTTTTCCAAGAATTGGCGCCCTTCTTCCGAACTCACCAGCTCTAACACCAACAACTGAAAATCCTTTAATCAAAGGATAATTAACAGGTAATGTCGGAATTGTTCCTCCAGCAAACCCTATTATTAATAATCTGCCTCCCCAATTTATACATCTAATTGACTGATCAAAAACTTCTCCACCTACGGGATCATAAATGACATCAGCTCCCATACCGTTTGTAAGATCTTTGACTCTGTCTTTGAAATTAACTTTTTCATTTTCATAAATATTGAGTACTTCATCTGCTCCCCAACTTTTAACTACTTCTAATTTCTTATCAGATGTGCCTGTAGCAATAACCCTTGCGCCATATAACTTTCCAAGTTGAACAGCTGCCATCCCGACTCCTCCAGATGCGCCATGCACTAATAAAGTTTCACCTCTTTGAAGCTGCCCTCTTCTTATCAAGCCTACATAAGCCGTTAGATAAGCTGTTTTAAATGCAGCAGCTTCTTCAAAAGAATATGCTTCAGGTTTTGGAGAAATCATCGACTCTGCAACGACGATAGATTTTGCTATGGCGCCATGCCCCCAACCGCCGAACATTACTTCATCGCCAATTTTGTAAGTTTCTACTCTTGAACCGATTTCGGATATAACTCCAGAGCCTTCCATGCCCAAAGCAAAAGGTAATTCTGGTTTGTTTTGATACTTTCCCTGACTCATTAAAAGATCAGGAAAATTTAAAGATGCAGCTTTGATATTAATTTTTACAAAACTTTCAGACATCTCGGAAAGTTTAATTTCCTTGAAAGATAAGCCGCTGAGATCATCTGAAAGATTTGAACAAACAAATCCTTCAGTAAGATCTTGAGACATTTAGAAAACTATTGTTAAGCTTTTGCTGCGGTAGCTTTTTCCTCAATATTAGTAACTCTAGCTGCTTGGTGCTTACTAAGTTCAATTCTTGCAATAGTTCTTCGGTGAACTTCGTCTGGTCCATCGGCCAGTCTCAAAGTTCTCATTCCTGCATACATTCTAGCTAATGGAGTGTCTTGAGAAACTCCACCACCACCATGAATTTGAATAGCCTTGTCGATTACTGCCAG
The DNA here is from genome assembly GCA_902524805.1 of uncultured SAR86 cluster bacterium. Taxonomy (GTDB): domain Bacteria; phylum Pseudomonadota; class Gammaproteobacteria; order Magnimaribacterales; family AG-339-G14; genus CASICS01. The sequence continues at coordinate 1,504 of CABZES010000023.1, forward strand.
TGCCATTTTTGGAACTGCAACTTTTATTTGTGCAATATCAGACTTAGCAATTTTGTTACCTAATTTATCCATACGATCAGCAGCTCGATAAGTAAGCAATCTGCACATTTCTATTTCAGTTCTGCAATCAGCAATGATGTCATAGTTTCCACCTAGCTCTGCTAAAGGTTTCCCAAAAGCAACTCTGTCTAAAGATCTTTTACATAAAAGGTCTAAAGCTCTTTCAGCAACACCAATTGTTCTCATACAGTGATGAATTCGTCCTGGACCTAATCGTCCTTGAGCAATTTCAAAACCTCTTCCTTCGCCAAGAATCATATTAGATTTTGGTACTCTCACATTGGTAAATTTCATGTGCGCATGCCCGTGAGGAGCATCATCATTTCCAAATACTTGCATCATTCTCAATATTTCAACACCTGGAGTATCCATTGGCACTAGAATCTGAGATTGTCTTTGGTGTTTAGGATTATCTGGATTAGATACACCCATAAAGATGATAATTTTGCATCTAGGGTCACCTGCTCCAGAAGTCCACCATTTCTCTCCATTGATAACGTATTCATCTCCATCTTCAACAATAGAGCTACCAATGTTAGTTGCATCGGATGAAGCAACATTTGGTTCGGTCATACCAAAAGCAGACCTTATTTCGCCTGCTAGTAATGGCTCTAGCCATTCTCTTTTTTGCTCATCTGTTCCATATTTATCTATTACTTCCATATTTCCTGTATCTGGAGCTGAGCAATTGAAGACTTCTGATGCAATTCCTACTGTGCCCATTAATTCTGATAAAGGAGCGTATTCGAGATTAGTCAAACCATAGCCATATTCAGATTCTGGTAAAAATAAGTTCCAAAGACCTGCTTTTTTAGCTTTGGCTTTGAGTTCGTCTAAAATTGGAGGTTGTTCCCATCTTTTTCCGTTTGCACTCATTTCTTCGTGCTGTTGGTGATAAGTTTTTTCACCTTCATAAAGGTGATCGTCCATAAATTGTTGTATTTTTCCTAAGAGTTCTTTCGTTTTTTCTGAATGTTCAAAATTCATTGTTTTCTCCTTTATACCTAATGTTTAGTATCAAAATTCTACATCTTTCATGAACTTTTAGTAAGATAAATCTCATATTTTAACGTATTGGAATATTTAAATGATAAAGTCCCTAGATAGAATCTCTTATCTTGCAAACTCATTAGAGGAAGCCGAGAAAACTTTTTCAGCTTTTTTTGATGCAAAACCCTTGAAGAAAGTAATTTCAAAGGATCGAAACTATGAATCAATGCTTTATGGCTTCGAAAACATGTATTTTGAAATTATCAAAAAAAATGACAGCTCCTCTGAAGAAGATAAATTATGCGGTTTTTCTTTATTATCGGATGATCTAACTCGTCTAAATATCTCTACTTCATATGATGAATACGAAAATAACGAAGAATCTGATAACAAAACCCAATTGATTAAGTCCATAGATATAGAACAGTCTCCAGATTTTCAATTATCAGTGAATGAGTATGAAGAATTAGACATGAATCGATCAAACGAAAATAATTTATTTGCCCTTGATCATCTAGTTCTGACAACTAATAAAAGTGATGCTTTGATTAACCTCTATGAAAAAGAACTAGGCATTAGACTCGCTTTGGATCAATTCGTTGAAAAATGGGGAGGTCGAATGCTTTTTTTTAGAACTGGACATGCAACTATTGAAGTAATTGATAATAAAGTTGAAGGCAACGATCAGTTTTGGGGTCTGGCTTGGAAAACAAAAGATATAAGAAAAAAAAGAGAATATCTTGTCAAAAATGGTTTCACTGTAACTGATGTCAAAGATGGCAGAAAAAAAGATACCTTAGTTGCGACAGTCAAATTTGATGGAATTAAGATACCTACCCTCTTAGTAGAACATCTATAACAATTTTATCTCTTTATAAATTTTCTCAATTAAATTTCCTTTGTTTGAGGTTACTTCATAAGAGCCTTTATCCTTTTTAAAAACAACCGAGTTAAATTTTTCTTCATTTTTGATATGCAAAGCCGCGCCACCATCCACTGCAAATACGTTTTTTATTTTGTTAGTAAGTATTAATTTTTTAACTGTGGGCTTTCTTTCTGGCTCTTCATCGTAATGCGGACAGCAAGTTCCTTTTAATATATTCATGCATGGCATTAGTTTTAAATTTGAGTCCCATGAGTCCGTAATCCCATTTTGAAACCAACAAATAGCTCCCGCGCTAACGCCGCTCATAACTACACCTTCTTTGTAAGCTTTTTTAATAATCTTGTCTAAACCCCATTCCTTCCAGACAGCCAACATACTTTTTGTGTTGCCGCCGCCCACAAAAATAGCATCTTGAGAATGTATAAGTTTTTTAGGTCAGGGGTTCTTTTAAAAAAGTCTAAATGAGTAGGATTGCAATTGAGTTTGGAAAAAGTTGCATAATAATTAACTTTATATGCTTCGTTATCTCCTGTTGCTGTTGGGATGAAGCAAATATTAGGTTTCTTTTTTTTTGTTTGCTTAAGAATATATTCTTCAATTATCCCTTCTCCAGGATTCCGACCAAATCCCCCGCCGCCAATTGCAATGATGTGTCTTTCTTTAGGCATTTATAAATATATTCTTGGTGCGCATAGAGGGAGTCGAACCCCCACACCTTGCGGCACTGGTACCTAAAACCAGCGTGTCTACCAATTCCACCATATGCGCAAATGAAGAGTCGATAAGTTTAACCATTATTGAGAGTCAATCAAGTTGGGTTTAGAACTTAATTGATCTTGTAAGTCTGCAATAGTTTGATTGGTTTGTTTTCTATAAGCATCCACTGCTTCTATCGCTTCTTCCAATTCAACCAATCTTTCAGCAAATGTATTGCTATTGAGCTCGAAAGATGAAAGCTTAGCCAATCTAGCTTTAATACTTTTTAGAGAAGCATCCATTTCCTCTAGAGATTCAGTATTAGAGGCTGAACTATTTTGTACTTCAAATATTTCATCACTTATGACTTTGTTTTGTTCAGACAGAACAGAAATATCTTTTTTATTTTTTTTATTGCTTAAATCCCAAAGTTTTCTTATTTCTCTATTAATTATTTTTAAATCTGCCAATAAA
>CABZES010000024.1 GCA_902524805.1 uncultured SAR86 cluster bacterium
AAGCCCACTCTTTTCGCGACCAAATAAAATTGAAATCTTATTTTTGTTATCAAGATTTGAAATGTCTTTGTCAATATTGTTTGCAAAAACTGACGGCCAAGGAATTGTTCTATCCCGTGCACTCGTCCCTAAAATTAACGTTTTTTCAAATAAAGCCTCGTCTAATGATGAGTATATTTTTGCTGTGTCTAAGATATCACCTGCTCCTTTTGCTCGATAAAAAGCTTCATCAGAAGGAAAGTTCAGTGGATTTAATAAACCTAATTTATTAAACCCCATATTTTTAATTGCTCTTGCGCAAGCACCAACATTTCCAGGATGAGACGTCTCAATTAGCAAAAACTCAACATCAAAGTCATTTTTTAAGATTAAATCGGATTCAGTCATTGCAATAGTTTACAATTGTTTTTCAAAAATTATGGAACCAAAAATTAACATCGCTCTGAAGGCTGCTCGTTTAGCTGGAAAGGAAATAAATAAATTTGCTAGACGAAAAGACAAACTAAAAATTTCAGAAAAAGGTCCCACTGATTTCGTAACTCAAGTAGATCAGATTGCTGAAAAAATTATTATAGAAACTATCAAAGTATCTTTCCCAGATAGCGCTTTTGAAGGCGAAGAACTTGGTAAATCAGGCAAAGAAGACGCAAAGCTTTTATGGGTTATAGATCCTCTGGATGGCACAACAAACTTCATACATGGTTTTCCATATTATTCTGTTTCTATTGCGTGTTATGAAGATGGAGTATTAGAACATGGTTTGGTTTATGACATAACTAGAGATGATGAATATTATGCCTCAAGAGGAAAAGGAGCATATTTAAACCAAACTAGAATACGAGTAGCTGGTCTACCAAATCTAAGAAATTCTCTTGTTTGTAATTCCTTTCATTATTCAGAAGGTCTATTGCCTAAAATGGATCAAATGAGAGTTATCAGAAACTTATATTCTCAAGGCCTTACACTCAGAAGAACCGGTTCAACAGCTATTGATCTAGCCTATGTTGCATCAGGAAAGTTAGATGCTTTTCTTGGCTATGGAATGAAGCATTGGGATTTTGCTGCAGGTGCTTTATTGGTAAAAGAATCAGGCGGCTATGTTACAGACCTGTTCGGAAGTGAAGATATTCGCTCTAGTCACCACATTGTTGCAGCTAACAAGAAATGCAATGAGGTGGTTTTAAAAGAAGTCTTAAAAGATTGTTTTGCTTAATTTTAAGGCATGCCGTCGTCTAAAACCTCAGTTTTTTTAATCATTAAATCTTCAGAAGTAATTTTTAAAGTTAGTAAAGTGTTACAAACGATATAAATTGAAGAATAAGTTCCAGAAATAACACCAACGATAAGGGCAATAGAAAAATTACTTATTGTTTCGCCTCCAAAAATTAACAAAGCTACCAAAACTAGCAAAGTTGTTAAAGAAGTAATTAAAGTTCTTCCAATCATCTGACTAAGCGATCTATTGATTACAATTTCCGGATCAGACCTTCTTTTCTTCCTAAAATTTTCTCTTACTCTGTCAGAGACAACAATGGTATCGTTAAGCGAGTATCCTATTACTGCCAATATTGCTGCTAGAACTGCGAGGTCAAAATCCAGAGAAAAAATAGAGAAAAAACCCAAAACTATTATGACGTCGTGAATTAGTGCTAAAAGAGCACCCAATGCAAATTTGTATTGAAAACGAAACATGATGTAGACCATCATTACAGCCAAAGCTGCCAATAAACCTAGACCCCCTTGATCTCTCAATTCTGAGCCTACTTGAGGTCCAACAAACTCTTGTCTTCTTACTTCAAAATTTAAAAACTCTTGTAAGTTTAAAATAATCACTTTTTCGTCTATTGATTCCCCACCGCCTGGAACTTTAATACTAATATCTCTATTAGAGCCAAAATAATTAACCTGAAAGTCATTGAGTTCTAAAGATTGCAAAAGAGATCTTATTTCTTCAAGGGAATCTATCTCCTTTTCTAATCTAATTTCAATTAAGGAACCGCCCGTGAAATCTAATCCTAAATTAAGTTTGTTGATGGATAAAGAGAAAATAGAAATGGTGATTAGGATTAAAGACAACACAGTTGTTTGTCTTCTTATCCGCATGAAATTTATATTAGTTAGATCCATATTTTTTCAATTTCTTTTTTTCTTCCATAAATAAAATAAACCATCATTCTTGTAAATAAAATTGCCGTAAACATAGAAGTTAAAATTCCGATCGATAAAGTAATGGCAAATCCTTGTATTGGGCCAGTTCCAACTGCGTAAAGAATAACGGCAACAATCAACGTCGTTAAATTTGCATCGATAATAGTAACAAACGCCCTATCGTATCCAGCTGAAATTGCGTCTTGAGGTTTAAGTTTGTTTTTCAACTCTTCCCTGATTCTTGAAAAAATTAATACGTTTGCATCTACAGCCATACCAATTGTTAAAACTATTCCAGCAATTCCAGGCAAAGTAAGAGTGGCAGAGAGAATGGACATAACAGCAATTATTAGAACTATATTTATGGCTACAGCTAAATCAGCAATAAAACCAAAAACTTTATAATAAAAAATCATAAAGAGAAGAACCAAACTCAAACCTAAAACCAAAGATTGAATTCCAAGTTTTATATTATCTGCACCTAAGGAAGGTCCAATAGTACCCTCTTCAACAAAATCCATTGGGGCTGCCAAAGCTCCAGCTCTTAACAACAAAGCTAATTCTGATGCTTCCTCAGGTGAATCTAATCCGGTAATTCTAAATTGACTGGCTAATGCAGATTGAATCGTAGCAAGACTGATAATTCTTTTTTCAAAATAATTTATAACTTCTGGAGCATCATCAATAATTTCTGTCTTGGATTTTCTTTCCACAAAAAGTACGGCCATTTTATTTCCGACATTATTTCTTGTGGATCTATGCATTTTAGCTCCGCCCTCAGAATCTAGACTTATGTTGACTTGAGGAAACCCGCTTTCGTCATAACCAACGCTTGCATCAGAAACTTGGTCTCCAGAAATTATAAGTTTTTTTTCTAATTTTATTTCGCGTCCATTGAATGGGAATTTCTCAATTCGAGAAGAAAGAGAAACTCTATTAGCTGCTTCAAGCCTGAATTCCAGATTCGCAGTTTTACCAATAATCTTTTTAGCCTCTGCAGTGTCTTGAACGCCAGGAAGTTGAATAGATATTCTTTTTGCTCCTTGTCTTTGAACAACTGGCTCGGAAATGCCTAACTCATTTACCCTATTTCTAAGCGTATTTAAGTTTTGCAAAACAGCATAATCAATCATTTCATCTAACTCATCATTAGTGAGACTTATTTCAAATTCTGAAGAATTCTTGATCTCTAAATCAAATCCGTTCAACCTTTGAAAAGCTTCGTCCAAGAGCTCTTGGTCAGCTTGGTCATTTAGAGAGACCAGAATACTTTTGTTTTCTATTTCTAACGATCTTGGTTTAAAAGAAATTTCCCTAAAAATTCGTTTTAAATTACTGAGAGAAGATTCTAATTTCGCTTCAATTAATAAATCAGTATCAGCTTCAAGCAAAAAGTGAACACCTCCTCTTAAATCTAAGCCTAATTTCATTGGAAAGGCATTTAAATTTTTTAACCAATTAGGAGTATTTGGAGCAAGGTTCAGAGCAATGACAAAATTATTATCTAAATTTTCTTCAAAAAAGTCTTTAAGCCTTACTTGATCTTCATAATTTTCAGCTCGAAACAAGATTGACTTAGAATCTATTTCGGTGGAGATAAAATTTAAATTACTTTTTTTTGCAACCTTTTTGATAGAGTCAACAATCTTTTCATTAAAGTTTCCTCCAGCACTATTGAAAGTAATCTGGACGGCTGGATCAGGAGGAAAAATATTTGGCAAAGAATAAACAGCACCAATACTCAGAACACTAAATATTAAGAAAATTTTCCAAAATTGAAAACGTAGCACGTTATTTTTTTAAATAGAATTGATGGTTCCTTTCGGCAATATGCTAGAAACGGCATCCCTTTTAATTATGAATTGAACGTCATTTGCTCTAACGGTTAAAAAATCATCAGTTATTTTAGATATGGTGCAAACCATCCCTCCAGAAGAAATAATCTCATCGCCAACTGTCAGATTTGCAATCATCTCTTGTTGAGATTTAATCCTTTTATTTTGAGGTCTAATAATCAAAAAATACATTACAGCGATGAAACCCAATAGAAGGATGAATTGAGGCCCTAAAAAGCTAGATGTTTGTGCAGTAAGTATTTCAGTTTCAATCATAATAGTTCCTCTGGTACCGAAGGAGAGACTCGAACTCTCACGCCTTTTGGGCACTCGATTTTGAATCGAGCGCGTCTACCGATTCCGCCACTTCGGCATAATTAGTTATAAAATTAAATAACACTTTAATTTTAGTG
>CABZES010000025.1 GCA_902524805.1 uncultured SAR86 cluster bacterium
GTTAACCAAATTAGAGCACAAATAGAAGAAACTACTTCAGATTACGACAGAGAAAAACTTCAAGAGCGTGTTGCTAAGCTAGCAGGCGGAGTAGCTGTTATTAAAGTTGGTGCTGGTTCAGAAATGGAGATGAAAGAGAAAAAAGCTAGAGTTGAAGATGCCCTTCATTCTACGAGAGCTGCTGTTGAAGAAGGAGTAGTGCCTGGCGGAGGCGTAGCTCTAGTTAGATCTCTTCAAGATGTTGATGGCTTAAAAGGAGATAACGAAGACCAAAATATTGGAATTGCTATTGCTTTGAAAGCTATGGAAGCTCCAATTAGACAAATAGTTATGAATGCTGGTGAAGAGTCATCAGTTGTCGTGGATAAAATTAAATCTGAAAAAGGGAATTACGGATTCAATGCAGCTTCCTCAGAATACGGAGATATGATTAAAATGGGTATTCTTGACCCTGCAAAAGTAACTCGAACCGCATTACAAGCAGCTGGATCTGTTGCCGGTTTAATGATTACGACAGAGGCAATGGTATCTGAGATTCCAGAAGAAAATGCCGGCGGCGGAATGCCAGGCGGCATGCCACCAGGAATGGGCGGCATGGAAGGGATGATGTAATAATTGTATAAATTTATAAAAAATAGGGGCTGTATACCCCTATTTTTTTTTTATAACTTATAATCTAAAGATGAAAAAAGCATTAAGTTTGTTTTTACTTTTCCCAAGTGTACTATTTGCTCACTCGGGAGTTAAATTAGTTCACTTTCATTCAGAAACATCATTTTTAATTATTCCTTTGATGATGTTTTTATTAGTAACACTTTGGAGAATAATAAAATGAAAATTAAAGAAGCTTCGGCACATTGCGATATTCCTTGTAAAATCTATGATCCAATTGTCATACAAATTGCTGCACTCACCGTGGTGAGAATCATTGATATAATTGAAGAGAAAAATCTCGATACCTCTAAACTTGAGGACTCTGCAGAATTAGCAAGACTAACCTTAGAGAAAGAAAACCAGGCTCGAATAGTTAAAGACGAGACAAGAATCATATGGGGAGACTATTTTAAAGACCCTCAGATAGAAACTTTTCCAAATATTCACGAAGTTGTTCATTCAATTATGATGCAAGGATCTAAGTGCAAACAAAGTCTTGAAAGAGAAAATGCAGAAAAACTAGTAGAGTTTGTAAATGATTTTAGTGAGATATTCTGGAAAACTAAAAATGTTGAAACTTCTAGAGTAACGGCTCCTTATCCTCCTGCTCTGGAAATGGTTGTTCCTAATCTTTAAATGCCTGAGAGGTATAGAATTAAAGGGAACAGCATGAGTCCCGAATACGTAGACGGAGACATAGTTTTAATTAATTCTTTTACTGATTACTACATAGATGATGTAGTAGTTTTAGACTTGCCTAAAATAGGGTATGTAATAAAAAGAATAAAAGGCTTTAAAGAGGGAAAAATTATATTAAAAGGGGATAATCAAAAACTGCATTCTTCTGTTTGCGATCAACTTCATAAAAAAGATGACATCATTGGAAAAGTTGTAGGCTTAAAATATTAAGCAGACTTCCTTGCTTGTATAAATGACTTTATATTTAAGTAGGTAAAGATTGAACCTGTAACTAATAACACAATTTTAGACAGATCTGCCCAAAAATTAAAAAGTATTTCTGGATAACTTCTTGCTACATCCAAACCGCCTAAAAAAATTAATAGTCCAAAAAGCACAACAATATGCATAAATAATTTTTTCCTTACTGGAATCATCAAAGCCAGAAACCCAAATATAATTAATGGCAATCCTAGAAAAGATGGAATGAAAGAAGTTATAGAGTCGCTTTGAGAGACAGCTGAAACAGCTAATCCCCAAAATACCAAGAAAAAACCGTAAATAACTGTAATCTTTTCCATTCCGTACCCAAATACTGTAAATTCATTTTTTAACATCTTTTAACTCCTTTTCAAATATGTTGATTATACACTTCAGTTCTTTTGTTTGTTTTATAATGGGATTATATAAATGGAGGTCAGCATGGAATATTTCACGTACGTGCTTTTTAGGTTCGCCCATACAGCAGTGGGGATAGTTTGGATTGGATTACTTTATTATTTTAATTTTGTTCAAACGGAATATTTAAAAGAAGCTGAGCCTAATTCAAAGTCAGATGTTCTAAAAAAATTAGCTCCTAATGCCCTTTGGTGGTTCAGGTGGGCAGCTTTTCTAACCTTTTTAACAGGGCTGTATTTACTTTATATTTTGCAAACAGGAGCTTCTGCAATGATCATATTAGGAGCTCTCATGGGGACAATAATGATGCTAAATGTTTGGGGAATAATTTGGAGAAACCAAAAAATTGTTATTGGATTAAAACACGGAGATGTTGTTGCCGCCGGAGCTAAAGCGGGACTTGCGTCAAGAACAAATACCTTACTTTCTCTACCAATGCTGTATTTTATGGTTTTCTCTGCACACATGCCAATAGGTACAAATCATTATCCAACTTTTATTAATGGCTATAGCGATCTCGGGTTCTTGTTAGTCTTAGTTTCAATATTATTAATTGAAGCTAACGCAATATTTGGAAAAATGTATCCTGTTATAGCTTCAGTAAGAGCGGTCATCACCTCGAGTATTGTGCTTACGGTAGTTTTTTCAGGTTTAGTGTATTACTTAGTCTAAATCTTCTTCATCAAGGTCGAGAGACTCAAGTTTCCTGACTTTGGTGAATTTAATCATATTATCTTTAATTAACACCGTTTCTATAAGGTAGTTTTCTATTTCTAGAGAAATATTAGCCTCTGGAATGGTTTCTGTATTTTCCAATATAAGTCCATTTAAAGTTTTGGGCCCAGAAAGAGGTAAATCCCACCCCAATCTTTTGTTGACTTCTCTAACTGAAATACTAGCGTCAATTAAATATGATCCATCTTTTTGCTCTTTAATATCTATTTTCACTTTTTCATGAGGATCTGATAGTTCTCCAACAATTTCTTCAAGAATATCTTTAATGTCTACCATACCCTTTACGGTACCGTACTCATCTAAAACTACTGCAACTTTTTTCTTATCTTTTTGAAAGTTATTAAGTTGAATATTTAATGAAGTATTTTCCAAAGCAAAATAAACTTCTTCCGAATTTTGAAGCAAAGACTCTGTATCTCTTTTTTGAGAAGATAAAAATGAATTTATTCCATAAAGATTTATAATTCCTTTTATTTCGTCAAGATTTTGGTCAAAAATAGGAAAAAATTCTTTTTTTGAGTCTTTCAAAAAATCTCCTATCTCTTCTATATCTTTTGATAGATCAATTCCTAAAATTTCATTTTTTGGAATCATGACCTCGTCAATAGATATCTTGTCTAATTCTAAAACGCTTAAAAGCATTTCTTGATATCTTGATGGGATGAGATCACCCGAATTTTCTAAAATACTCTTGAGTTCTTCTGGAGATAAGTCTTCTTCAGAGTCTTTTTCTTTGACGCCTAATAATTTTAAAATTGAATTTGAAAAAAAATTAACTATCCAGACTAACGGATATAATAATTTTTGTAGAAATTTAAGAATTAACGAAGATGGAAGTGCGACTTTTTCAGAATAATTTGCAGCAAAAGTTTTAGGAGTTACTTCAGCAAATATAAGCACGATCATTGTAAGAATTATTGATCCAATTAAAACTCCGCTATCTCCGAACAATCTCAGACACAAAATAGTTGTTAATGCAGCAGCTAAAATATTTACGAAATTATTTCCAATTAGAATAATTCCTAACAATCTGTCGGGTCTTTGGAGGAGCTTATTTGCTCTTATTGCTGATTTGTTTCTTTGTTTTACTAAGTGTTTTAACTTGAATCGATTAAGAGCCATCATTCCAGTTTCAGCACTAGAAAAAAAAGCAGAAAGACAAAGTAAAAAGAAGATGCTTGTAATAAGCATCCAGATAGGAAGTTCGTTCAAATTTTAGAAAAGAAGTATAAAAGATTAAACATTGTTTTCTAATTATATGATGTTTTACTTGAATACCAAATGAATTTACTTAGAATAGCCACTCTTAAAGGAAAAATAATAAATTATGGTAACAATAAGACTATCTAGAGCAGGTGCAAAAAAGCGTCCTTACTATCATATAACCGTTACAGACTCTAGGAAACCAAGAGATGGAAGAT
>CABZES010000026.1 GCA_902524805.1 uncultured SAR86 cluster bacterium
TTTGTGCATACTGCTCCTGCACATGGTTTGGAAGATTATGAAGCTTGTAAGGAATTAGAATTTGATTTAACTAGTCCAGTTAAAGCAGACGGTAAGTTTAAGGAAGATATTCCTTATGTTGGCGGACAAAATATAAAAGATGCTAATGAAACTGTCATAGCTTTGCTTGAGCAAAAAGGCCTTTTATTAGCTAACAAAAAATATTTGCATAGTGTCTCTGCTTGTTGGAGGCACAAAATACCTTTATTTTTTAGAGCTACTCCTCAATGGTTCATTTCTATGAACAAAGCCGATCTCTTGAAAGATAGTGAAAACATGGTTGAAGAAATCAATTGGTTGCCAGATTGGGGAAAGTCAAGAATTTCGGCAATGATGGATGAGCGCCCAGATTATATCAAGACAGAGGACTTGGGGTGTTCCTATACCTTTAGCGATTCACAAAGAAACTGGCGAACCCCACAAAGATTCCTTGAAGATAATAAAAAAGATTGCAGATAAAATTGAATTAATTCAGACAAAGAAGCAAAGGATAGAATAAAAATAAGTGAAAACTTATGAAAATTGTTTGATTTTGTTAATAGATAGGACAATATTAAGAACATTAAAAAATGCAAAAATTTGTCAGGTAAATTAATTTGAGGCTCTTGTTGAGGAGATGAAAAAAGACCAAAACAGCTAATTGCAAAAGCTATTAGAAACAAATAAGTCCAAAAATATGAGAAGTCTCTTGTTTTAATCAAAGCCAAAAATTTCTTTTTTTCTATAAACCATTAATGAAAAAATGATCGCTGGAACACCAAGCAATGCGCAGATTATAAAGAAGTAATGAAATCCATAATCTTCAACTATAAAACCAGAACTTCCTGAGATAAGCCTTGGTGGAATAGCAACTAGTCCAAACAGTAGTGCATATTGAGTAGCTGTGTATGTTTTAGATACCATTCTAGAAAGAAATGTTATACCTACCACTCCAATAAAACCTTGTGAAAAGTTATCAATGGTTATGGTTATTACCAATGCCCAAAGGTCATATCCTGCTGAGTTAAGGTAAATAAAAGGTAGGTTTGCTAAAGGTACAAAAAAGGCTCCAAAAACCATATTTTTAACCAGCCCAAATTTATAAAGAGTCAAACCTGCAAAAAGTCCACCAATGATAGCCATCCAAAGTCCGTAAAAGTTTGCTATTTCTGCAACCTCTATTTTAGAAAATCCAACAGCTTGATAAAAAGGCATGGCCATTGGACCAAGGAACATATCACTCAAACGATAAGTAAAAGTCAGTAATAGAAGAAGAAATAAATGTTGTTTATATCTGGAAAAAAGATCTGTCAATGGAGAAACAAAAGAGTCTTTAAACCACTTAAGTGGTTCATTATTTATTGAAATATATGATTTTTCATCTCTTTCTGGTTCTGGTAAAAAAAATAAAATAAACGTCGAAAAAATTACAAACAAAATTCCCACAAACATATATGCCAAATTCCAACCATAGTAATCGGCAATATAAAAAGTGATTACTTGAGACAAAAGAACCGCGCCTATTCGGTATCCAATTATGTAAACCGCTGAAGCTTCTCCAATTTCATTCTTATTTACAAGCTCTATTCTCAAAGCATCCACACAGATATCTTGAGTCGCAGAAAAAATACTTAGAAATATGACAGCAATCACAAATATTTGCAGATTTTCAGATGGGTTTTGCAAGCTTATTGCTATGATCGTAAAAAAACTAAGTACTTGAGAGAAAAAAAGCCAACTTCTTCTTTGTCCAATTTTATAAATCAAAGGCAGCCTTAATCTATCAACTAAAGGAGCCCAAAACATCTTTAACGAATATGCTAAAAGCACTAAAGATAAAAGACCAATCGTAGACTTTTTAATTCCTATTTCAGCAAGCCAAAAATTTAAAGGATCTATTAGAAGTCCTAAAGGCAGCCCGGATAAAAAACCCAAAAAAAGCACAAGAATAACTCTAGGATGCAAATAATTCCTGAGGGAATCAGTCCAGCTCATCTTTAGTCTCTGAAATTTTTAAATTGCAAGGGGATTTCAATTTCTTGATTCTTAAGCAGAGAAATTATCTCTTGCAATTCATCTCTTTTTTTTCCGGAAACTCTCAAAGAATTTCCCTGTATTGAACTTTGAACTTTAATTTTTGAAGATTTAATAATTTTGACTATTTCTCTAGCTATCTCTTGATTAATTCCTTGGATGATCTCAGCATTCAAGGAAGCCATATTATTAGTTTCAGATTTCTCTCCTAGCCTTAAAGACTTTAAATCAATAGATCGTTTGGCCAAATTTTCTTTTAAAATTGGAATCATTTGATCAATTTGAAAAACCTCTTTGGCATTTAATTTAACTATTTCATTTGCAAATTCAAAACTTGCATTTGCCTCTTTAAAGTCATACCTATTGGCAATTACTCTATTAGATTGATCTATGGCATTGGTAAGCTCATGAAGGTCAACATTTGATTCAATGTCAAAAGACGGCATAACTAAATCTCCGATTTAAAATATTCCCAATCAAAAAATTTTCCAGGATCAAATTTTCTCCCTGGAGCAATAAATGAATGGCCCACAATTCTATCTTTATTAATTTTAGGATATTTTTTCATTAACGTTTGAGTTAATTTAATTAAACTAGAATATTGAGCTTCTTCAAATTCACTATCCTCAGTTCCTTCCAGCTCTATTCCAATTGAAAAGTCATTACAATTATCTTTTCCGTTGAAAGATGATTCTCCAGCATGCCAAGCTCGGTCTTCAGTTGATACAAATTGTTTGAGGATTCCTGTTCTTTCAATTAGAAAGTGTGCAGAAACCTTAAGATTAATTATTTCTTCAAAATAAGCGTGTTCAGAGGGATCTAATTTATTTAAGAAAAACTTATCTATATTTTTAGAGCCATAATGAGATGGAGGAAGGCTAATAGCATGTATAACAATTAAACTTATCTCATCATTTCTTTTGTTATAATTAGGGGACTTTATTATTTCGGCTTCATCTATCCAGCCCTTTTCTTTATTCATTTATCATTTTTTCGGCCAATAAATCTCCAGTAGCTGCTCCCAAAGTCCAACCTAAATGTCCGTGTCCGGTATTATAAAAAATACCCTTTGCCCTACTTTCAAAAATTAAAGGCATCATATCCGGAGTCATTGGCCTTAATCCAGCCCAAGGGGTGTAATTTTCTGTACTTACTCCAGGAAAATATTCTCTTACCCACCCCAATAATGGTCTGATTCTATCTTGCCTTATGTCTTTATTAGTTCCTGCCAACTCTGCAGTTCCAGCAACCCTAAGTCTATCGCCCAATCTACTTGAAACAATTTTTTTTGGATCATCTAATAATGAAACTTTAGGAGCAAACATTCTAGACTCTTCGTCGTCTAAATGAATAGTTACACTATAGCCCTTGACAGGATATACGCGCATGCTGTCACCAAGAACATCGGCGAATCTTTGAGTTTCTATACCTGCACAAATCGCGACTTG
>CABZES010000027.1 GCA_902524805.1 uncultured SAR86 cluster bacterium
AGCACTTTGGTGATTAGATGTTGATAAAAACCAAGAATTTCCATTTAAATTTTCTTCGCCAATTATTTCTAAATTTGGTTTATGAAGATTTATAACCCATAGCGAATTAATTTCTATCCATAATTCGCCAATCTTAATAATAAGTTTGGTAAAAGAGGCTCGTAAATTTTTTAAAGGTATTAAAAATTTTATGATACCCAGAGGAATCATTATTGTTGCAAGTAATACAGTATTAACTAATAAAATTAAAAATGAGGTTATGCCTATAAGAAGGTTTCTTGACTTATTCATTACTTTTCTAAGAGTAATGGTTTTAAAAATTAATAACCAGTTAACTCAGCGTATCTATTTCTGTGATATTCAGTGTTTCCAAATGTTTGTTCTGCAACTCTAGCTCTCTTCATGTATAAGCCAATATCATATTCATCAGTCACTCCAACTCCACCATGCATTTGCACTCCTTCGTTTGAAACATTGAAAAAAGTTTCACCAACCTTTGATTTCGCTAGGCTTGCTATCCTTTGGAGGTCATTGGAGCCTTCATCAAATGCAGTCAATGCTTCGATAACACAAGATTTACATAGTTCTAATTCAGTAAACATTAAAGCAGCTCTATGCTGAAGAGCCTGAAAAGTTCCTATTTTCTCCCCAAATTGCTCTCTTTCCTTAAGGTAATTTAGAGTGATTTCAAATGCTTCTAGAGCACCTCCCAGCATTTCTGCAGAAAGCGCTGCTCTTGATATATCTAAGGTTTCTTCAATAACTTCTTTTGCTGAATTTTCGTTGCCTAATTTGTTTTTTTGAGAAACAGAAACATCTTTAAATTCTATATTAGCCGCATTCTTATGATCAACCATGACAGTAGGTAGAATGCTTAAGCCATCAGAATTTTTATCTATAATAAATAACGAGATTTGATCTTCATTATCAGCGGTTCTGCACGCGACAATAATATAATCAGAAAAACCACCATCAATAACAAAATTCTTTTTTCCATTTAGAATAAAGTTATCACCATCCTTTTTTGCTTCTAGGTCAATAGAAAAAGGCATATGTCTTGGACCTTCTTCAAGCGCAAATGACATTGTAATTTTACCTGAGGCTATTTTTTTTAGATATTCTTCTTTTTGAGCACTGTTTCCAGCTTTATTGATTAAAGTCGCGCAAACTACTGAAGTTGCAAAAAGAGGAGAGGGAGTTAGAGTTCTTCCTAACTCTTCAAGAACGACTCCAATTCCAGCTAGACCAAAATCAGAGCCACCATATTGCTCAGGTATAAGGATTCCTGTCCATCCTTGAGCCGCCATTTCTTGCCAGATTTTTCGATCAAAGCACTCTGGGTTCTCTGTATCTCTAATTTCCCTAAAATGAGTAGTAGGAGTTCTTTCTTGCGCGAATTTCTTTGCGGTATCTTTTAAAAATGCTTGTTCTTCACTTAAAGTAAGTGTCATAAGATCCTGCTAAATATATTTTTATTTATTGAGGTAAATCTAGAACTCTCTTAGAAATAACATTAAGCTGAACTTCAGAAGTACCTCCTTCAATGGAGTTTGCTTTTGTCCTTAACCATTCCCTAGTAACAGCCAACTCCTCTGGACCAAACTCACCTCCTTCCCAACCTAATCCTTGAGTTCCCATAGCTTCAAGCATAATTTCATATCTTCTTTTGTTATGTTCAGAGCCAAAAAACTTAAATATGGAAGTTGCAGCACTAGGCCCATGATTAGAATTTTTTGCTTCTTCCGAGGCTCTTCTTAACGTCAAACCAAATGCATGAGCGTCCATATCACTTTTTGCAATTTTTTGTCTTAAGCCTTCATCTGAGATTTTACCTTCTGAGGATTCAACATATTTTTTTGATAAATTAGCAAGACCAGAGCCTGATTTTCCTTTACCTTTTCCACCTGCAGAAGAGCCTCCTAAGCCCATGCTTGCTAACATTTTCCTTTCATGTTGAAGAAGATTCTTAGCGACATCCCAACCCTTGTTTAAATCGTGAACTAAATTTGTTTTAGGAACAACTGCATCAGTAAAAAAGGTTTCACAAAAAGGCGACTTACCAGAAATTAATTTAATTGGTTTAGTTTCAACACCAGGCTGATCCATATCAATTAATAAAAAACTTATACCGTTGTGTTTTGGTTCTTGCGGTCCAGTTCTAACCAAAGTAAAAATCATGTCACATTCATCTGCATAAGATGTCCATACTTTTTGTCCGTTTACAATAAAATTATTACCATCTTCAACGGCTTTTGTTTTTAAGCTTGCAAGGTCTGAACCAGCTCCTGGTTCAGAATATCCCTGACACCATCTTATTTCTCCCTTAACAATTTTGGGGATATGTTCCATTTTTTGTTCATGAGAAGCATATTCAAGCAGGGCCGGACCAAGCATCCAAATACCAAAACTTGCCAAGGCAGGTCGTGCTCCAAGTTTGAAGAGCTCTTCAGCTAGAATTTTATTTTCATCATAGTTGAGACCACCACCACCATACTCACTGGGCCAAGTTGGCGCTGTCCATCCTTTTTCTCCCATTCTCTCTAACCATAGTTTCTGATCTGGATGTGAAAATTTAAAATTTCTTCCACCCCAACAAGCCCCATCGGCTGTCATGGGCTTTCTCATCTCGGCAGGACAATTCTCCTCTAACCATTGTCTTGTTTCTTGTCTAAAAATATCTAAATTCGACATAATTACCTCAAATAATCAATAACATTTACAATAATAGCTTAATCTGCAGTATTTTATAAATCAAGATTTTAAATAGAAATGAGCTTAGAATTTTTTTTGAATAATCCCGAGTGGCTTTGGGTTCTAACGGTATTTTATGACCTATTTATTGTCGTTGGATTATTTTACTTTTTTGGAAGAAGTGGTCTATACATTGCCGTAATCTTAGGAATTGTTTTAGGCAATCTTCAAGGAGGAAAAGTCAGTGATTTAGTGGTCTTCGGTTATACATTTACTGTAAGCATGGGTGCAATAATGTACTCAGGTATATATTTTGCTACAGATTTAATAAATGAAAAATATGGAAGAACTTTTGCAAATGAAGCAGTTATCTTAGGAGCTATAGCCAATGTTGTAGTTATGTTAACTTTAGTATTAAGTACCTATTATTTGCCTTCTGAAATTGCTAAATCTTCAGATGCAGTTCATGAAGCAATTTCTACTTTAGCTTATTATTCTCCTTGGTTTGTAATAGGTTCTTTGACAGCTTATTTAATAAGTCAAACGTTTGATGTATGGATGTTCCATAAATTGAA
>CABZES010000028.1 GCA_902524805.1 uncultured SAR86 cluster bacterium
CTCACCGAATACCCATGAAGTTCTCAAAATAATATATTTTTCACAATATTTTTCAATCGCATTTTCACCCTCTAGCTTAGTTTTGCCATATATGCTTTTAGGAGAAACTTCATCCAATTCTGTATATTCGCCCTTTATATCTCCCGAGAAAACATAGTCTGTAGATAAATGAATTAAAATAGCGTTATTTTTATATGAAGCCTTTGCCAAAAATTTTGGTCCTTCACTATTCACTAAAAAAGCTGAATCTGCTTCTATTTCAGCTTTATCTACAGCCGTGTAAGCTGCAGCATTGACTATAATGTCCGGCTTGAATTTATTTACAATCTTATTTACTAAATCCTGATTAGAAATATCCAGCTCATTTCTTTTAGGAGCATGAAGATCTACCGAATCATCAAATAGATTTTTCAGTAAAAAACCAACCTGTCCATTTGAGCCTAAAAGTAGAACCTTCATAATCTTTCTAATCCTTTGCGTGATATTGACAATAAATACTTGCTAAGAAAAGTTGCAATTATCTGAAATAAATATTTTCACGAATGGGTAATGCCTCGAGTATCAATCGTGTATTTACCCCAAACCTTCTGCTTCTTGAAACTAGTGTGATCTACTAAAATTAAATTTATATCGGCTCGTTTTATGGCAGTTTCAAATTTTATCAGCTCTAAATCCTTTAAGCTGTTGGGTAAATCTAAAATATTAGGTTCAACTACAAAAGTTTGGCCTGGATTTAACTTAGTTACTTTACTAGCAATTTCCAGAGAAGGGCTTTCTCTTAAATCGTCAATATCTGCTTTAAATGTCAATCCGTAACAAGCAATAATTAAATCTTTCGGTTTCT
This sequence comes from uncultured SAR86 cluster bacterium, assembly GCA_902524805.1. Classification (GTDB taxonomy): domain Bacteria; phylum Pseudomonadota; class Gammaproteobacteria; order Magnimaribacterales; family AG-339-G14; genus CASICS01. The sequence continues at coordinate 845 of CABZES010000028.1, forward strand.
TTTCAGGATATTCGTTAAAAAAGTCAGCGATTTTTAATTTTAGCTTTTTTAGCACCCATGAAGGTTTAGAATTATTAACAGATCTAGCTGTTTTGATTAACTTTGAGTCTTTTGTAGCACTAGATACGATAAACCAAGGATCAACTGCAATACAGTGTCCTCCAACACCCGGTCCAGGTTTAAGAATATCTACACGAGGATGTCTATTTGCGAGAGATATTAGCTCCCAGACATCTATATCTAATTTATCGCAAATAATTGATAGTTCATTTGCAAAAGCAATCTGTACATCGCGAGAAGAGTTTTCTGTTAATTTACACATTTCTGCTGTTCGTGGATTTGTGATGAAAAATTCTCCTTTAACAAACTCTTTATATAGCTCTATTGACCTTTGTGAGCATTTATTTGTCACTCCTCCAATAATTCGATCGTTCTCTGCAAGTTCTACCATCAGATTACCTGGCAGAACCCTCTCTGGACAGTACGAGATCCTAATATCAGAATTCTCGCCATGAGAATGTGGAAAAGTTAGATCTGGTCTTGTTTCTGACATCCATAAAGACATCTTCTCTGTTACGCCAACTGGGCAAGTGGATTCAAGTATAACAAGATTGTCTTTCTTTAAGACTTTTGCAACGGAGTTTGCAGCTGACTTTATATATGTTAAGTCTGGTTCAGGTATTGAGAGTTTAGAATTAATTGTAAGAAGAGGGGTTGGTACCGCAATTAAAAAAACATCAGCCGGCTCTATAGATTTTGTTGCCCTAAGCAATCCCTTATCTACGCCTTTTTTTACCATTAATTCAAGCTTTGGCTCCATAATATGTGTTTTTCCTGAATTAACAGTGTCTACAACATGCTGGTTGATATCAAAACCAATTACTTTCTTTTCTTTTGATGCAAACATAGCTGCAGTTGGTAACCCAATATAACCTAGGCCAATTACACAAATAGTATTAAAAAACAATTTTTTCCTCTATGATAAGAATTCTAGTATACGACTGCAAGCCAAGCCATCGCCATAAGGATTATGAGCTTTACTCATTTTTTTATATTCCAAAGGATTGTTTAACAAAAGACCTATCTGACTAACTATTAAATCAGTATCTGTCCCTAAAAGCTTAACTGTTCCTTCTTCAATAGCCTCAGGACGCTCAGATATCTCACGCATAACAAATACCGGCTTACCGAGAGAGGGAGCCTCTTCTTGAATACCTCCTGAATCAGTCAAAATAATTGAAGCCCTATCCATTAGATAACAAAAAGGAAGGTACTGCTGTGGTTCAATTAAAAAGATATTATCCAAACCCTTCAAAAACTCTTTTACTGGTTCTTGTACGTTTGGATTTAAATGCACTGGGTATAAAACTTGGACATCTGAATGATTAATAGCAATCTGACGCAAAGCCTCACAAATTCTTTCAAAACCTTCTCCAAAGCTTTCACGTCGATGTCCTGTAACCAAAATTAATCTCTTACTAGGGTCCAGATAACTAAAAGTAGAGTACATTTTTTCTGATAAAGTTTGATCTGATTTAAATTTTTCTCTGACCCAAAATAATGCATCAATTACAGTATTACCAGTTACGGTAATCCTATCTTCAATTACGCCCTCTTTTAATAAATTTTTCTTGGACCTTTTTGTAGGAGCAAAGTGATAATATGCTAGCGTACTAGTCAGTTTTCTATTTGCTTCCTCTGGCCAAGGAGAATAAATATTTCCAGTTCTTAGACCTGCCTCAACATGCCCAACTTTTATCCTTTGATAATACGCAGCTAGTGAAGCTGCAAATGTGGTGGTGGTATCGCCGTGAACTAAAACTATATCTGGGTCAAAATCTTCTAAAACCGGCTTTAAACCTGAGAGAATTGCTGAGGTTACATCGTCTAGGGTTTGTCCTGTCTTCATGATATCTAGATCAAAGTCAGGTTTTATTTCAAATAATTCGAGAACTTGATCAAGCATCTCTCGATGCTGAGCAGTAACACAAACCTTTTGATTAAATCGACTATCGTCTGAAAGTGCAAGAACCAGAGGTGCCATCTTTATTGCTTCTGGACGTGTGCCAAACACAGTTAATATTTTTTTCATGAAATTGATCTAA
>CABZES010000029.1 GCA_902524805.1 uncultured SAR86 cluster bacterium
TTAGGATCTTATGAATCCAAGAAATTGAGCGCTATAACTGAGATTTTTGACAAAAAATCTAAAGGAGTTTTAAAGAAGTTAATTTCTCGTGAAGAGTTATCGGGCTCTTTAGGCAATAAAGTATATTTGCCAAATTTGGAGGGCATTAATTCTGAAAAGGTTTATTTTATTGGCTGTGGCAAAGAAAATAAGGAAATTAATGAACAAGAATTCCTTGCATTTTCTCAATCAATTGCAAATGCTGCAATTCAATCTAAAGCAAAAAATGTGCATGTATTCATTCCAAATATTCTAGTTAAGAATAGATCTGAAGAATGGAATTATAAAATTTTAGCCAGAGCTTTAGAATCAAATTGTTACAAATATTTTTTTAAAGGAAAAAAGAATCAGCCAAAGAATACTTTATCTAAAGTAATTATTCTTAAAACAGCCGAAAGAAAAAAATTACCTGCATTATCAAAAGCATTGAAAGTTGGTCATATTACTGCCGTTGGAATGAATACTTCTAGAGATCTAGCAAATACACCAGCAAATATTTGTACTCCAAGTTATCTAGCCTCTCAAGCAAAAAAATTATCTAAATCTTTTCCTATTATAAAAACCAAGATACTTGGCGAAAAAGAAATGAAAAAAATTGGTATGGACTGTCTTTTGTCTGTAGGTAATGGAAGCGCGCAAGAATCTAAATTCATTATTATGGAATATTCTGGAGCTGCTAAAACTAAAAAGCCTAATATTATAGTTGGCAAAGGTATTACTTTTGATACTGGGGGTATAAGCATCAAACCAAGTCCAGCGATGGATGAAATGAAATATGATATGACTGGCTCTGCTAGCGTTGTGGGAACTATGAGGGCAATCGCCGAGATAAAACCTAAGTCAAATATAATTGGCGTAATTGCTGCGGCGGAAAATATGCCAAGTAGCACTGCGACCAAACCGGGTGACGTAGTAAAAACTTTGTCTGGTCAAACAGTTGAAGTTCTTAATACAGACGCTGAGGGAAGATTAGTCCTTTGTGATGCCTTGACGTATGTAGAAAGATTTAATCCTGCAAGCGTTATCGACATTGCTACGTTAACTGGGGCTTGTGTTGTAGCTTTAGGACATGAAGCTACTGGTTTGTTATCAAACGACCAATTGTTAGCTGATAAAATTTTAGATTGTGGTATAGCTAGTTGCGATAGGGCTTGGCAACTTCCTTTGTGGGATTCTTATCAAGGAGCTTTGGATAGTAAATATGCTGATATTGCTAATATAGGAGGAAGAGCAGGAGCTATCACTGCAGCATGTTTCCTTTCAAGATTCACAAAAAAGTATAATTGGGCTCATTTAGATATTGCTGGGACAGCTTATGGAGGAAAAGTAGGAAAAAAATCAAGTGGTAGACCAGTTCCGTTACTAACAGAATATTTATTGAGCCAAAAATAAATATGAAAAAAATAGACTTTCTTACTGCAGGTCAGTCAGAGAATGATGCCATGCATTTTGCTTGTCAGCTAGTAGGAAAGTTATATTTAAAATCAATAAAAGATAATGACTTAAAAACTATTAATTTTAGATGTGCAGATGCAAATCAAGCTCATAATGTTAATGATCTTCTTTGGAAAATTCCAAAAAGTTTATTCATTCCTCATCGGCTAGTTAATGATAAAAAAAGCAAAGAATGTAAAGTTGAAATTTCTTATCCAGGCATTAAATCAAATAGAGAATATGACTCTTTAGTAAATCTTAATCCACAACTTCCATCAAATTATCTAGAATTTCAAGAAGCTTACCAAATGGTTATCATGGATGAATCTATTCTTCAAGAAAAAGCAAGATTGAGTTTTAAAAAATGTTTGGAAGACGGAATCAAACCAACTTATATTGATTAAATGAAAGGTGCTTTCGAACCAAAAAAAATAGAAAAGAAATGGTACAGCTTTTGGGAAGCTAACAAATTATTTTCTCCCGAAGAAAACTCTAATAAAGAGCCCTTCTGCATCATGATTCCCCCTCCTAATGTAACTGGAAGTCTTCATATGGGTCATGGCTTTCAGAATACTCTTATGGATGTTTTAGCAAGGTTTAAAAGATCAAAAGGGTTTGATGTCCTCTGGCAAGTGGGAACTGATCATGCTGGAATTGCAACTCAAAT
>CABZES010000030.1 GCA_902524805.1 uncultured SAR86 cluster bacterium
AGCTTTTTTTGAAATAGTCTTACCTATCTCAGACAAGTGAGATTTAGCCTGACATGCCAATAGTCTTGATTCTTTTATAGAATCGACTTCAAAAGAATGAGCTGCTTGCCAAACTAAAGAATAACAGGGTTCAAGATCTGCTGCCATTTCGGCACACATATGTTTCACAGCTTGAAAAGATCCAATGGTTCTATTGAATTGTTTTCTTTCTTTTGAATAAGCGACAGCCTTTTCAATCATTGATTCAGAGGCTCCCAAGGTATCAGCAGATAAAATTATTCTTCCTGCATCAATAACTTTTTTTACTATTTCGATATCCTTTGTCGATTCTTCAAGAACTTCACAATCAACTTTATCTAATATCAGCTCATGAAAGGTTCTGGTCTTATCTACAGTGCTCAATTTATTAACAGTAAGATTTTTATCTTTTGAATCTATAAAGAATATAACGCCGGCTTTAGTGGATAAAATAATTTTATCTGAATTGTCTGCATCCATTACAAATAACGCTCTACCAGATGCTTTGTTATTTTTTATTTCTAATCCAGCATCTTCTCTAGCTCCAATAAATTCACTGAGTCCAATGCCAAATCTTGTTTCGTTAGAAACAATTTTTGGTAGAAGCTCTTCTTTTTGACTTTCACTACCTCCTAGATTTATTGCCAAAGGAGCCATCACATATGAGCCAGAAAAAGGAATTGGCCCAACTCCGTTTCCTAAAGCTTGCGATATCGCTACGGCATGGAGCAAGCCTAAGCCCAATCCACCATATTTCTCAGGAACGAGCAGGGCATTAACCCCTAAATTAACAATACCTTGATAAATTTCTGCTTGAACTTCTTTGCCTTCGCCGCTTGCGATTTTCCTAATCTCATCAATAGAGGCATTATCCATAAGGAATTTTTTGACATTGTCTTGAAAAAATTCTTGTTCTTCAGATAAACCAAAATACACTTTAAACCTCTATAGTTACTTTTGGCTCTCTTGGCATACCTAATCCTCTTTCTGAAATAATATTTTTCTGAATTTGATTAGTCCCTCCACCAATTATTAGCCCTAAGAAGTACATGTATGTAAATTGCCATGATCCACCATCTCTAACATTAGGATCGTCTTCATAGAGAGTTCCTAACTCACCCATGATATCTATGGCTAATCCCTCCAGCTCATGTCTAAGTTCTGTTCCAACTAATTTTTGAATCATTCCACCTAATTTTACATTTTGATTTGGGTTGATTTTTGAAGAAAGCAAACGCAAAGAGTGTGCTTGAACAGCCATTACTTTGCCTTGAACTTGTAGGAGTCGATCTCTGTAAGAAGGAACATCAATCAACCTTCTTCCATCTATGGTCTCTTCTTTCATTAAATTAATGAGCGTATTGAGTCTATTCATTGTTGCATTCGGATTTGCAAGCGAGCCTCTTTCGTGACCCAAAACGGAGTTGGCAACAGACCAACCTTCACCTCGTTTAGCAACAAGATTTTCTTCCGGAACTGTAACATCATCAAAGAAAACTTCGTTAAATCCTGCTTTAAGAGTCATATCAACCAACGGTCTAATTTCTATTCCAGGAGTATCCATGGGTATTAAAATAAAACTAATACCTGCATGTTTTGAAGCTTCCGGCTCAGTTCTTATCAAACAAAACATCATTTGAGAAAATTGTGCAGTACTAGTCCATATTTTTTGACCATTAATTACCCATTTCCCATCTATTAGTTCTCCTTTAGTTTGAAGGTTAGCTAAATCACTTCCTGCATTCGGTTCTGAGTATCCTTGACACCAAATAGTTTCGCCATACAAAGTTGATTTAATGTATTTTTGTTTTTGTTCTTCGGTTCCCCATTCCAGAAGAGTAGGAACTAACATATCTATGCCTTGACCCCCCATTGCATTTGGAACTTTATACTTAGAAAATTCAGTAGCGATAATTCGGCTTTTGATAATGTCGGGTTGGCCGCCATAGCCACCGTATTCTTTAGGAATAGATCTTGCAAAGTAACCTTTTTCGATAAGTAGTCTTTGCCAGTCAGATCGATTTACTATTTTTCCAGATTTTTCATTTGAATTACCAGATAGCGCATCATGCATTTCAAATTTCTTATCATTTGCAGTAGTTATAATTGCGTTGCTATAT
>CABZES010000031.1 GCA_902524805.1 uncultured SAR86 cluster bacterium
TTGAAGGAGAAGGGCCGCTTGTAGTAATGGTGCATGGTTGTCCAGAAAGTTGGTACAGCTGGCGTCATCAAATTCCCGTAATAGCCGCTGCCGGATATACAGTGGCAGCGATCGATGTGAGAGGTTACGGCGGTTCGGATAAGCCTCATGAAATAGAGGCATATTCTTTAAAAAATTTGAGTCTGGATGTCATTGGCGTCATCGATGCCATGGGATTTGATAATGCTATTTTATTTGGACATGATTGGGGGGGACCCATTGTGCACACGACGGCTTTATTAAATGAGGGCAAGATTTCAGCTGTTGCTGGACTGTCGGTGCCTTATTTCCCTAGAGGTGAAATTTCTACGATTGACCTTTTTAAAATGATTTACGAAGGAAAATTTTTCTACCAGCTTTATTTTCAAAAAGAAGGTGTAGCAGAAGAAGAATTTGAGGCAGACATCAGGAGATATCTGGAAACAACATATTTTGCTGCCGATGGTAGAGGGATGAAAAAACGATTTGAAAATCCTTTTTATGCCTTAGAGAAAGATGAAAATGCAAAATTTCTTGATGGCGCAATAGAATTTGACGAATATCCTGAATGGATATCTGAAGAAGAGATGGATTATTACATTAGCCAATTCGAAGAAAGCGGCATGAGAGGCCCTTTAAACAGATATCGTGCTCAACAAATTGATTTTGAAGATCTTAAAGATTTTAAAGACGCAAAATTAAGGCAACCAGCATATTTTATTACTGGGTCTTTAGACCCAGTAAACTTTTTCGTTGGCTCAGGTTATAAAGATTCTTCTGATTTAAAGAATTCAATTAAAGACAGATATGAAAACCTTGTTGATGCCCATCAAATCGATGGGGTTGGCCATTGGGTTCAAGAAGAGAAACCTAAAGAAGTTAATGATTTTCTATTGAATTTTTTAGAAAAAATTAAGTCGTAATCTCGTCTGGCTTTGAATATCTTTCTAAATTAATTTCAAATTCTTTTAATCTTTTCCAGATGCTTCTTAATTCTGTAATTGTTGTCCAATTGAATAAAAACAATGCAAAACCACTATGGACTCTATCAAAAGCATTTGAAATTTGTATTACGACTCCCAGTAAAGCCACACCAGTAAATAAGCTCGGCCCAATAATTAAAAAAGGTACTACTACCATAAATTGCCCATAACTTTCTATCCAAATATCAAAGTAACCGTAATGCATGTAAAGCCTTTGATAGTTAAACCTTATTCCTGTAAATAAATTCCATAAGGTGTCAGTTTGAGCGTAATTTATTTTGTCATCTTCACCTAGAACAAGGTCTTTACGAAACGCAGCTTCAACTTTTTGATTGTTATATTCTAAACCTGGAAGTCGATAGCCCACAAACCATGAAATAATCAGTCCGCCGATTGATACAGAAAGAGCAGTCCAAACTAAAGAACCTTTTATGTCGCTAAAAAAAGGAATTGTCACTGAGTCACTTAATGCCCAAAGGACTGGTACAAAAGCAACCAAAGTCATAATTGCTCTGACTACTTGAAGGCCTAGACTTTCGACTATACGAGCAAATCTATTACAGTCTTCCTGTATCCTCTGACTGGCTCCTTCAATTTCTTCCTCCACGGCTTGCCATCTTGGAATGTAATTAAAAGTAATAGCCTGTCGCCATCTCAAGCCATAAATTCTTGTAAACCATGCCGTGAAAGTAGCAAGAATTACATAAGGCATTGCTATAACTAAAAAGCTTGGCTGTCCCTCGAATCCATTAACAAGGTAATCAGTTGAAACAAGAAAATCGTAAAAAATATTTATACCTTCTTGAGGATCATCAACAAAATCTGCTGCTTTTTGAAGGTGATCATAAAAACCTCCATACCAAGAGTTGATGGCTACTGTGAGTTGTACTTGAACCCAAAGAGATGTGATTAGTAGAGCCAAACCTCCATAAGCCCATAAGGCCCACTCTTCTGATTTATAAAATGCTCTTATCATGTTTTTAATTTAAAATTGTAATCCTAA